>CBFIHR010000031.1:0-43324 GCA_965662365.1 Saprospiraceae bacterium | reverse complement strand
CGCTGTTTAATAATCGAGACGAACGTATCTTGATGCAGCCGAAAATTGCACAACAAGTAAGTGCAGACGAAATGATTATTTTCGGATTATTCAAACGACGATATAAGTTTGGTCGAGTGACATTTTAGAAAATGAGGGCATCAAAAAGGCACAAAAGATAATTATCTTTTGTGCCTTTTTGATTTTGAAAATGCTACAAAAGATAGCCGATACGAAGACACAAAAAGCCGACAGGAAGCGGTGTACCGCTACCAACTTCAACATCAAAATTTTTCCAATTATTCAAATTATTTCTAACAACACCATTGGGTACACTCGGAATAGAATTGTATAAATATCGGATACCGATTCCTGCAGCGATTTCTACAGAAAATTTTTCATAAACTCGTTGAATACCTCTTGTGTAATAAATCGAAACGGAAGAAGTGAGCTTGGTGAGGTTTAAGCGTTCATTGTAAGCATTACCAGAATGGCTTAACATGAATTGCTCTTCCAAAAATCGCTGTTTACCTTCTAAAATAACCCCATTGAATTTATTTTTTGCGTCAAAGACATTACGATATTTTCGATATTCTGCTCGTAGCCGATAACCGAACATATCGCCTTCGGTAAAATCTAAACCTAAGCGATTGCTCAATATTCCGACTTCGTATTGCATTGAGTGACTTTCGTTGAGTCGCTGTTCTAAGCCGAATTGTAACCCAGGTGTAATGATATTAAACGTGGCGGTCGGAGTATATTTTATAATATATTGATCTGATACTTCGTCCATAGTTTCTTGAGCGGATAGTATTGATAATCCGCTGATTATGAAGAGTAAAGTAAATATATAACGCATTGTTTGATTATTTTTTTTATGAATAAAAAAGCGGATATTAATCTTCGGGGTTTATTTTAAAAACCATCGAATAAGCATCATAAGCGCTTACATCTGCTACGATTAAATAGCCGTTATCGGTAGATTGAGTTGCTGCGTGTCCGATGTTCCCATATTCGATAATGGAAGTTTCTAACTGCCAAACTCGACCGCCTTCTTGATTGATTTTTGCTGCAATAGCTTTGTCAGAACTATAACCGTAAGGAAACCCATTACTTGACCAATTCGCTGAGCCGACAGCCAAAAAATCACCGTCATTCGTCCGTGTTATCGCTTTAAAATCCGAATTATTAAACTGGTTTTCGTTGATGATTTCTCCTTCATTATCAAAAATCATAATCGAGGAAGTCCCATAAAAATCAGAAGTTGGAGAGCCATTCTTTAAGGTTAAGGCTAAAAAATCACCATTGTCTAATTGATAAATATTAAGACCAGTCGCATTAGTCGTTTGATTATTATCGTGATTTTTTTCCCAAAGCACTTCGCCCGAATTATTAAATTTAACGACCCATATATTTTGTTGATTTCTAACCGGTGCTGGTGTGTAGCCTGTCGCAATATAGCCATCGGTCGTCAATTGAATACTATTGAGGTGACTGTCGTTAGAGTTCTCAAAAGTTTTTTGCCACTCGACTTGACCGTTTAATGTCAATTTGATAACACCAACATTTGAAGAAATAGAATGTGTCATTACATAGCCATCGCCTGTTGCTAACAAATAATGAACCTCGTCCGTAAAGGGCAATTCCCAGTCAACACTAAAGTCATTATTTAATGCTTTGATTTTTGAGGATTGACCATCGTAAATTAAAAAACCGCTGTTGGTTTTAATAATTTTTTCAACGACAAGATTGGTGTTAAACTCATAATTTCCATCGCCATCAAATTTTCTCAGCGTATCATTTTTAATGAGAACAAAACCGTTATCTGCCGTATTAACAATACTTTGAGCATCTTGACTAATGTAGTTTCCATAATCAAATTCAGAAGTCCACGCCAAACCGGGTGAAACTTGTTTTAATTCTTTAACATCTTTGGAGCAGGAAACTAAAAAAAGTAAAATAAATAAAGGAAACAGATGCCTCATAGGTGTTTTGTTCTGGTTATGATTTATAAATTTAGATTATCTCTACTAAACTTCTTGAATGATTTGAATGCTGCCTGATAATATACCATATCTCAAGAAACGAATAAAAAACATTTTTTTTATAAAAAGTTGAAAATTAACACTTTCCAAATTTATAAATGCTATCTATCTATTTTTTTAAAAATGATTTTTAAAATTAGAAATATTTAAAACAAAATTTTGACTATTCATTAATATAAAGATGTTTGATTTGGTTTATTTACATCATTTTTAATAAAATATTGCGAAATTTAAAAAAGCATTATATATTTGCTGCCATGATTTTAGAGACGAGACATATCAATTACTTACCAAACTTCAACCCTTCTGTTGAAGCACCTCGTCGTCGCCGTACTCCTCGCCCTTAGGGCGAAAAACTTACATATTATATCCGTTGGGATAGCGTTCGCTATCATTATTCAATCAAAGTTGAGCGAAGTTTAAGTAGCTCGATTGTGGTCTTCCTTTTTTATTTTTTATTCAAAATATCGTTGACAACAAACCCAACAGGTTTTCAAAACTTGTCAGGTTTCAGATACCAATAAATCATGGAATTTAAAATTGAAGTAGCCAACGCTACGCACCATCAATATGCGAAAGCAATATGCGATTTAATAGAAGAATCTGCAAAAATTCGAGGAACTGGAATTGCAAAACGTGATCCTAATTACATCATCACGAAGTTTGAAAATGAAAATGCTATCATTGCCTTACAAGGCGAAACTTTAGCAGGGTTCTGTTATATTGAACAATGGCAACACGGCAAATATGTCGCTAATTCGGGCTTAATCGTCAATCCGATTTTTAGAAACAATGGTTTGGCAAGAAAGATAAAATACAAAGCCTTTGAACTTGCTCGAAAAAAATATCCACAAGCCAAAATTTTTGGGATTACGACGAATTCGGGCGTGATGAAAATCAACTCTGAGTTGGGGTATGTTCCTGTTTCTTTCGCAGAACTAACACAAGACGAAACCTTCTGGAAGGGTTGTCAAAGTTGTCCTAACTACGATATTCTACAACGCAACGACCGCAAATTGTGCTTGTGTACAGGAATGTTGGCACCTTCAGCCGAAGAAGTGAAAATGAAAATGAATTTGACGCACATGATTTTAACAAAATTCAAACGCAAGAAAAAGACATTATTGCTGACTTGATTGTGCTTTTAAAACAAAAAACTGAAAGAGTTGAATACGAATAGGTTGTACCTATGATAAAAAAGAAATTATGAATAAAGTAGTTTTAGCATACAGCGGAGGATTAGACACCTCATTTTGTGTGAAATATTTGACACAAGAAAAAAACCTGGAAGTACACGCAGTTATCGTCAATACAGGTGGGTTTTCGGAATCGGAATTAAAAACCATAGAAGAAAAAGCCTATAAATTAGGGGCAAAATCTTTCGAAGCAATTGATGTAACGCATAAATACTATGACGAATGCTTAAAATATTTGATTTTTGGCAATGTGTTGAGAAATAATACTTATCCGCTCTCGGTCAGTGCCGAAAGAATGTTTCAAGCCTTAGCTATTGTCGAATATGCGAATAAAGTCGGTGCAACAAAGGTCGCACATGGTAGTACGGGTGCTGGCAACGACCAAATTCGTTTTGATTTGACATTTCAAGTTTTAGGAAATAACTTAGAAATTATTACACCGATTCGAGATTTGCAGCTTTCTCGTCAAGCAGAAATTGAGTATTTGCAGCAAAATGGCGTGGATTGGACTTGGGAAAAAGCCAAATATTCTATCAATCAAGGGCTTTGGGGAACGTCTGTCGGTGGTGAAGAAACTTTGACTTCTGATAAGGCTTTACCTGAATCGGCTTATCCGTCACAACTCGAAAAAACGGAGCCGATAGAACTTACTTTACACTTTGAAAAAGGCGAATTAAAAGGTATTAATGACGAAACTTTTGAGCATACCGTTCAAGCGATTCAAGCCTTAGAAGCGATGGCTGCACCTTACGCAATTGGTCGAGATATTCACGTTGGTGATACGATTATTGGCATCAAAGGACGGGTCGGTTTCGAGGCTGCTGCACCGATGATTATCATCAAAGCGCATCACTTATTAGAAAAACATACGCTTACGAAATGGCAACAACATTGGAAAGATCAGTTGGCTAATTGGTACGGAATGATGTTACACGAAGGGCAGTTTTTAGAACCCGTTGCTCGAAATATGGAAACCTTTATGCTCGATACGCAACAAAATGTTACGGGGCAAGTGCATTTAGTTTTATTACCGTATCGCTTTGAACTACAAGGAATTACGTCCGATAACGACTTGATGAAATCTTCTTTTGGAGTTTATGGCGAGATGAATAAAGGCTGGACGGCAGACGATGCGAAAGGTTTTATCAAAATATTGGCTAATCCGCAGCAAATTTATTATTCGGTGCATAAATAGACCTCACCCCTAACCCCTCTCCTAAAAGGAGAGGGGAATAGCACTCGACTTTTTTAAGGTTGTTATTGAAACCAAATCATTCACATATTCAAAGTTTTGATTTTGTTTTATATTTTGAAATAGTTGAGGTTCGTCCCCCTCTCCTCTTAGGAGAGGGGTTAGGGGTGAGGTAAACTCACAACAATGAATTACAAAATAGGAATAATCGGCGGTGGAGGTTACACGGCAGGTGAATTAATGCGATTATTAATCCATCATCCACAAGTCGAAATAGATTTTGTGTTGAGTAATAGTCAGGCAGGAAAGGCGATCAGTTTAGTGCATCAAGATTTGGTTGGTGAAACTGACCTGGTGTTTACCAATAAAATGAATTTGGGAGTTGATGTGATTTTTATCTGTTCGGGACATGGTTTTTCGAAGACGTTTTTATCCGAAAATGAAATTCCTGATAATATAGCGATTATTGATTTAAGTCGTGACTTCCGATTGAAAGAAGCAGGTAATAATTTTGTTTATGCCTTACCGGAATTACAAAAAGCAGCCATAAAAGCCACAAATCGAATCGCAAATCCTGGATGTTTTGCGACCGCAATTCAGTTGGCCTTATTGCCGTTGGCGGCGAATCAAGCCTTAAAATCAGACATTCATATCAACGCAATTACAGGTTCAACAGGTGCAGGACAACAACCGACCGCAACGTCGCACTTTAGCTGGCGATTGAATAATATTTCGATTTACAAACCTTTTACGCATCAGCATTTAGGCGAAATCACGCAAAGTTTAACACAGTTACAATCAGATTTTAGTAGCGATATTAACTTTTTACCAGTTCGAGGAAATTTTGCACGAGGGATTTACGCAAGTGTTTATATGAAGTTTGACGAAAGTCTGGCAACCGCCTACGAATGGTATAATGCATTTTATAAAGATGCACCGTTCACCATCGTTACAACCGAAAATCCAAATTTAAAACAAGTCGTTAATACGAATAAGTGTATCATTCATTTATTAAAACACGATGGTAAGTTATTGATAATCAGTATGATTGATAACTTGTTGAAAGGAGCTTCAGGTCAGGCTGTGCAGAACATGAATTTGGTCTTGGGTTTGCCAGAAAAGACAGGATTAGGATTGAAAGCTGTTTATTTTTAAATGATTTTTAACTACAAAAGACACAATCAAGAAATGAAATTATTTGATGTTTATCCTGTTTTCGACATTGAACCCGTAAAGGGTGACGGAAGCTATATTTACGATAAATTAGGAACAAAATATTTAGATTTTTACGGCGGTCATGCCGTTATTTCAATTGGACATTCACATCCGCATTATGTGGAAAAAGTGGGCGCACAATTGGCGAATTTAGGATTTTATTCTAACTCGGTAGAAAACAGTTTGCAGGTCGAACTGGCGGAAAAATTGGGAAAATTATCTGGTTTGACTGATTACCAATTGTTCCTCTGCAATTCTGGTGCAGAAGCCAATGAAAATGCTTTAAAAATGGCTTCGTTCGCCACCGGAAAGACCAAAATAATTGCTTTTGAAAATGCCTTTCACGGTCGAACTTCTTCGGCTGTAAATATCACACAAAACTCAAAAATTCAAGCTCCGATTAACCAAACTTTTGAGCGAGAATGGCTGCCTTTAAATAAAATTGAGCCTGTCGAAAAAGCTTTAGCAAAAGGCGATGTCGCAGCGGTGATTATCGAAGGGATTCAAGGAATTGGAGGAATTTATGTTCCCGAAAAATCATTTTTGGAGGCTGTCGCCAAATGTTGTCAAACGCATAATGTACCCTTAATTTTAGATGAAATTCAGTCGGGAACTGGTCGGAGCGGAAAGTTCTTTGCCTTTCAATATGCAGATATTCAACCAGATATTATTTCTATTGCCAAAGGTTTTGGTAATGGCTTTCCAATCGGTGGGATTCTATTAGCACCAAAATATAAAGCGAAATATGGCTTATTAGGAACAACTTTTGGCGGCAATCATTTAGGGTGTGCAGCGGCTTTGGCGACTTTAGAAGTTATTGAAAATGAAAACCTTATACAAAATTCAAATGAGATTGGTGATTATTTACAATCTAAATTAAAACAAATAGAATCAGTAAAATCGGTCAGAGGAAAAGGGTTGATGATTGGTATAGATTTGGATTTTCCTGTAGCGGCACTCAGAAAAAGATTAGTCAAAGAATATCAGTTATTTACGGGTTCAGCGAGTAATCCGAACACAATTCGTTTGTTACCGCCTTTGAATGTGACGAAAGCAGAAGCGGATTTGTTTTTGGAAATTTTTGAAAAGGGATTGAGGAAATATTTGAACATTTGAACACTTGAACATTCAAACAAAAAACCATGAATTTCATCACACAAAACGACATTACAAATATTCCAAAATTAGTAGCAGAAGCATTGGAATTAAAGGCTTCGCCGCTGGCGTACAATCATTTAGGAAAAGGAAAAACTTTAGGTTTATTATTTTTTAATAACAGCTTACGAACACGTATCAGTACTCAAAAAGCTGCTCAAAATTTAGGATTAGAAAACATTGTTTTGAGTGCCAGTGATGGTTGGAAATTAGAGTTTGAGGACGGTGCAGTGATGAACTTGGATAAATCGGAACACATCAAAGAAGCGGCTGCTGTGATGAGTCAATATTTTGACATTTTGGGTATTCGAGCTTTTCCAACCTTACAAAATCAAATAGAAGATTATAATGAAAAATTATTTTCTGCTTTTCAAAAATATGCATCTATTCCGATTCTAAATTTAGAAAGTAGTACACAACATCCGTTGCAAGCAGTGGCAGATTTGATAACAATTGAAGAACATAAAAAAGTCAGAAAGCCGAAAATCGTTTTGTCTTGGGCGCCGCATCCGAAAGCATTGCCGCAGGCTGTTCCAAATTCGTTTGCCGTTTGGACGCAAGCCGCCGGGTATGATTTGACGATTACGCATCCGAAAGGTATGGAATTATCGCCTGATTTTGTTGGAAATGCTACGGTGGAATACAATCAAGAAAAGGCATTTGAAGGGGCAGATTTTATTTATACTAAAAATTGGTCGTCATTTAAAGATTATGGAAAACCGTTGCAAAATCACGATAATTGGATGATTACGCAAGAAAAAATGGCGTTGACCAATAACGGTTATTTTATGCATTGTTTGCCGGTGCGTCGAAATGTTGTGGTGGAAGATGCGGTTTTGGATAGTCGGCAATCGTTAACGATTCAGCAGGCGAATAATCGAACATTTGCGGCTCAAGCTGTTTTGAAACGAATGTTATTGTAATGTTTGAATGTTGGTAATAATCGAATATTTGAACATTTAAATACTAAGACATTGGAAAAACTAAAAATCATAAAAATAGGCGGCAACGTCATTAACAATGAATCTAAATTGGCGAAAGCTTTAAATAATTTTGCAGCAATCGAAACACCCAAAATATTGGTGCATGGTGGCGGACGAAAAGCGGACGAATTTATTAAAAAAACAGGCATCGAACCCAAAATGATTAACGGCAGAAGAGTCACTGACGAAGCGACTTTGGAAGTGGTGACGATGGTTTATTCAGGGTTGTTGAATACGCAAATTGTGGCAGATTTACAGGCTTTGGGCTGCAATGCGTTGGGAATGAACGGTGCGGATTTGAACGCTATTCAATCACATAAACGGATTGTAAAAGACGTGGATTATGGTTTTGCTGGTGATGTAGATTTTTGTAATGCACGGATGTTATCAAAGTTAATTTTATTAGGAATTTCGCCCATTTTTTGTGCGATTACGCATGATAAAAATGGGCAATTATTGAATACAAATGCGGACACCATCGCTTCAACTTTGGCGGTTGCGTTGAGCGATTTTTTTGAAGTAGAATTGATGTTTACATTTGAAAAAGCGGGTGTTTTGTACGATGCCGATGATGATAATTCACTGATTCCTACAATTACAAAAAGTGATTACCAACAATTAAAAGCGGATAAAATTATTTTTGATGGTATGATTCCGAAGATTGATAATGCGTTTTCGGCTTTGGAAAAAGGGGTGAAATTGGTGGAGATTGGGAGGACGAAATTTATGCTTAATATTTAAATATTAAAACACTCGAACACTCAAACATTTAAAATGAAACAACAAGCGATACAATTACTAAAACAACTCATAGAAATGCCGTCTTTTTCAAGAGAAGAAGATAAAACGGCAAAAATTATCAATGGTTTTCTACAAGATTTTGGTGTAAAAACAACTCGAAAATTCAATAATATTTGGTGTAAATCAAAACACTACGATACAGCAAAACCAACCATTTTATTAAATTCTCATCACGATACCGTGAAACCTGTGAAAGGTTGGCAACGCAATCCGTTTGCAGCAAGTGTTGAAAATGGAAAGTTATATGGTTTGGGTAGTAATGATGCTGGGGCTTCGTTGGTGAGTTTGATGGCGACTTTCTTGCATTTTTATGATGTGGATTTACCTTTTAATTTGATTTTTGCGGCTTCCGCCGAAGAGGAGATTTCGGGTCGAAATGGTATTGCAGCGATTAAAGATGATTTTGGTAAAATAGATGGCGGAATTGTGGGCGAACCGACTCAAATGCGAATGGCAATCGCTGAAAAAGGTCTGATGGTTGTTGATGGAATGGCTCACGGAAAAGCGGGGCATGCAGCGAGAGAGGAAGGTGTAAATGCGTTGTATATTGCTTTGCAGGATATTGATTTTATTCGGAATTATGAGTTTGCGGAAGTGTCGGAATTGTTGGGGAAAACGAAAATGTCTGTCACACAAATTGAGGCTGGAACGCAACATAATGTCGTACCAGATGCGTGTAAATTCGTGATTGATATTCGGACAACGGAAAAACATACGAATCAAGGTGTTTTTGAATTTTTACAAAAAAATACGCAATCGGAGTTAAATGCACGGTCATTTCGCTTGAACTCTTCGGGCATTGATTTGTCGCATCCTTTGGTAAAAAGTGGCTTGAGTTTGGGTTTGGAATATTTCGGTTCTTCGACACTTTCTGATCAGGCTTTGATGGATTTTCCTACGGTAAAAATGGGCGTTGGAAAATCAAAAAGATCGCATACGGCGGATGAGTTTATTTATTTGAAGGAGATTGAAAATGGAATTGATTTGTACGTGGATTTTATTAAAAAAATAGATTTCGAAAATAGCGAAACAAACTAAAAATCAAATAAAATCCCATCATTCCACCCCGAGCATTCGGGACAGAATGACGGAAAGAGAATCACGAAAATTCTATTGAGTTTTGGCTTTGTGGTTGAAAATATAAGAGATTATGAAACTTTGGGAAAAAGATTTTTCGATTGATAAACTGGTAGAACAGTTTACAATCGGGCAAGATAACGTGCTGGATTTGCAGTTGGCAAAATATGATGTGATTGGGACAATGGCTCATATTAAAATGCTGCAAAAAATTGATTTATTGACAACAGAAGAGTTGGAAATACTGACTTTGGAGCTGCAAAATGTTTTGAATGATATTGAAAGTGGACATTTTACAATTGATAAAAACGTGGAGGATATTCACTCGCAAGTAGAGTTTTTATTGATTGAAAAATTGGGGGATATTGGAAAGAAAGTTCATGCTGGCCGTTCTCGAAATGATCAAGTTTTGGTGGATTTGCGGTTGTATTTTCGAGCAGAATTGAAAGAAATTGTGGATTTGGTCGCTGTATTATTTGACGCATTGCAGACGCAAAGCGAAACTTACAAAGATGTTTTGATGCCTGGTTATACGCATACACAAATTGCGATGGTATCGTCCTTTGGTTTGTGGTTTGGGGCTTTCGCCGAATCCTTAGCCGACGATTTGCAGCAGTTGTTGGCAACTTATAAAACGGTGAATCAAAATCCATTAGGCTCGGGTGCAGGTTACGGCAGTTCGTTTCCGTTGGATAGAAGGCACACTACAAAAACATTGGAATTTGAGGACTTGAGCTATAACGTTGTTTATGCTCAAATGGGAAGAGGGAAAACAGAATTATCATTAGCTTTTGCTTTGTCGATGCTGGGTAATACCTTAAATAAATTAGCAGCGGACGTTTGTTTATACAATTCTCAAAACTTTGGTTTTTTAACTTTACCAAAAGAATACACAACAGGTTCGAGCATTATGCCGCACAAAAAAAACCCTGATGTATTCGAGTTGATTCGCTCGAAAACGAATCAATTATTGAGTTTACCAACAAATGTAGCGATGATGATCAGCAATTTAACTTCTGGTTATCACCGTGATTTTCAATTATTGAAAGAGGCGATTTTTCCTGCGATTCAAACCGCAAAACAATGTTTAAAATTGACGGCTTTTGTGATTCCAAAGATTGAAGTAACGAAAGGTTTATTGGATAATCCAAAGTATAAATATTTGTATAGCGTTGAGGAAGTCAATCGAAAAGTGTTGGCAGGAATGCCTTTTCGAACGGCTTATAAAGAAGTTGGTTTGGCGATTGAAAACGATGATTTTGAACCAAATACGGAAATCAATCATACGCATGAAGGTAGTGTTGGAAATTTGTGTAATGCAGAAATTAAGCAGAAATTTGAGCGAGTTTTGGAGCAGTTTTAAACTTATAATTTGATATAAAACCTGTCAGATCTTGAAAATCTGACAGGTTTATTAAACTATTAGAATTTATTCTTTATGCTTAGAATCTATCCAAATCGTCACCGGGCCATCATTCAATAAACGGACTTTCATATCTGCCCCAAACTCGCCTGTACTTACGGTTTTGCCAAGCTCTTTTTCAACGTGTTGTACGAATTGTTCGTATAGCGGAATCGCAAGATCAGGCTTGGCCGCTTTGATGTACGACGGCCGATTACCCTTTTTCGTACTGGCGTGCAAGGTAAATTGACTAATAATCAATAAATCGCCCTCAATATCTTGGACAGACTTGTTCATCACGCCGTTTTCATCATTGAAAATACGTAAGTTTAACAGTTTTCGTGTGAGCCATTCGATATCAGTTTTCGTGTCCTCATTTTCAATACCGACTAAGACCAGTAACCCCTTTTCGATAGCGGATTTTACGATGTTATCGATGGTTACAGATGCTTCGGTTACTCTTTGTATCAATAATCGCATATTTGTGTTTTTTCGTTAGCTTGAGTTAAGTAACGGACTATCATTTTGCGAAAGCAAATCAAGAATTTTTTAAAAATAGTTTTTTAATATTTTAAGTGTTCTCAATCGTGTATTATGACATATTTAAAATGATGTCAGCTACTTTTCGGTGATTGAATAATTTTTTCATTTTGGCTTGTCCACCGATGACTTTTTTGGCACTCAAATAATTTCTAAAAGTACCTTTTTTTAAAACAACTAATTCCAATTTTTTCATGGCAATATCGCCTTCTCGTTTTTGACGATAATTATTATTGTAGTGTTGTAATAATTGATCCAATTCATCAATAAATAACTGAAGATCAGGTGGTTGATGAATAAATTCAACCAGCCATTGATGTCCGCCAGTTTCGCCTTTTTCGGCATATTTTGGAGCAACTGAGAAATCTCGGATTCGGAAATCAATTTTTTTTGATAAATCCTTCAACGCATTATTGACGTGATACATACTCAAATCTTCTCCAAACGCATTGATGTATTCGCTCTCTCTCCCGACGACTTTCAAGCGATAAGGATTTGTATAAGTAAACTGTACGACATCGCCCAAGATATAGCGATACAAACCGTATTCGGTCGAAATCACAATTAAGTAATTTTGCCCAGTTTCCACTTGTTCTAATGGAATAATCGTATTGTGATAGTTGGCTTTATTGCCGCCACTGTTAAAAGGGATAAATTCATAAAAAATACGACCGCCGGTAAGTAATAACATACCTTCTACATCGGGCGAATCTTGAAACGCAAAAAAGCCTTCGGTCGCATTATAAACCTCTTGAAAAATCATTTCTCGCTCCAAAATATCGTTGAATAATTTCCGATAAGGATTAAAATTTACGCCACCATGAAGATAAACTTGCCAGTTTGGAAAAAGCTCGGGGATCGGTTTGTTTGTCGTTTCACTTAAATAATTTAATAATGACAAAATCCAAGTCGGTACTCCCAACATTACCCGGACATTTTTTAAAGAATCCAAATGTTTAACGATATAATCCAACTTGCTTTCCCAGGTTGTGAACACTTCATTCGGAAAATTCATACCCCACATATAAAACGGTAATCGCTTGATTAATAAAGCCGACATATCGTAAACTTCATAATTGCCTTGCGATGGATATTGATAACCGCTCAGCGAAAGGTTGCGAGCCAATAAATAATCGCTAAATCCAAAATTAGACACCAGATGATACATCAATGAACGAGAACCGTAATAATGATTTTTGTGCGTAAATTGATGTGTAATCGGTAGAAGTTTACCTTCTGAAGTCGTGCCGCTTGTTTTCAAAAAAGCAACAATGTCGTCTTTTGTCAATAACGTAGCGGGTTTTCCTCCGATAACTTGTTGTATCAAATCTTCATATTGCTCATAGCGGCTGAGTGGAATTTGGCGGAAGTCGCTATAATGCCTAATTTTATCGAAATTAAACTGCTGCCCAAAATATGTTTGGCTATTTTTACGAACAATCAACCGCCAGCAATCATCTTGGTTGGCTAATTGTCTCTCTTTTATGCCTTGCTCAACCTTTAATACATAAGGAATGATTTTCATTTGTTCCAACTTTGTAACACAAATTTTAATATTATTAAAGGTATAAATTAAGGAATGAACAGAAAAGTTTATTTTTGAATAATCATTATAAATTAATATAAAAACTATGAATCCAGACGCAGAAAAAGCAATCAAAAATCACGCATTATATGCCGCAGGAGGTGGATTAATTCCGATTCCTGTATTAGATTTTATGGCAGTAACAGGCGTTCAGATTGATTTAGTGCAGAACCTTTGTGATATTTACAATCTTAATTTTTATCGAAATCAAGGAAAATCGGTGATTAGTGCTTTTGTCGGTACATCTTTGGCGAGCATTGGTTCTTCGTTGATAAAAGCGATTCCGGGCATCGGTTCATTGGTTGGCGGCTTTTCAATGTCGATTTTATCTGGTGCAACAACTTATGCAATTGGTCAGGTTTTCGCCAAACACTTCGAAAACGGCGGCACAATGGATAATTTGGATGTAGAAGAATTTCGAGCATTTTACAAACGTAAGGTCGAAGAAGGTAAAAGTATCGTGAAAGAAATGAAGGAGCAGGAAGAGCAGCAAAAAAATACTTCCTCTACTACTTCTAATCCTCGTCAATCTAAACTACAAGAAAAATTAGAGGATGTCAAGCGGTTGTATGAAAGTGGTATCATCACGAAGTCGGAGTATGAAGAGATGCGAAAGCGATTATTTGAAAATTATATCGGATAGTTTTCTAAAATATGCTATCACAAAGGAACTATTACGCATTTAAAAGCCTTCTATTCCCGACTTTTTTATAAAAAAGTGAAAAAAAAATATTCAAAGGTTTGGTTTTTTATAAAAATAACTTACCTTTGCATCGCTTTCTTAAAATAGGAAGTTGGTTTTGGTACCTTAGCTCAGTTGGTAGAGCACAGGACTGAAAATCCTGGTGTCCCTGGTTCGATTCCTGGAGGTACCACAAAATCAAAAGCCGATTCGGATTTCCGAGTCGGCTTTTTTATTTTATAAACTTTTAAGTTATTGATTTTCAGTGTTTTAGATATTGAGATTGAATATTTATTGTCTTTGCCAAAATCTTTAGTAAAACCCTTGAATTAGCTACTTTCTTATGTTTTAGTACCAATTTTGTCCCCAAATTGAATCATAATTATTTTTTAAGGACTTTTCTACTAATCACTGTTGAGTTGTTGAATAGAAAGGTTGCCTATAGCGGCAGTTTTCTGTAAAAACAAAAAGGACTTTGCCAAATCGACAAAGCCCTTTGAAATTTCTATTTATTTTATTCTAATCTTAAATTGCATCAATAATTGCATTCAAAGTCGCACTTGGACGCATTGCCGCTGCTGCTTTTTCAGCATCAGGGAAATAATAACCATCAATATCCATCGCTACGCCTTGAGCTGAATTTAATTCTTCTACGATTGTCGCTTCGTTTTCATCTAAAGCGGCTGCAATCGGCAAGAATTTATCTGCTAATTCCTGATCTGCAGTTTGTGCTGCCAACTCTTTTGCCCAATACATAGCTAAATAGAAGTGACTTCCACGATTATCTAATTCATTCACTTTACGTGAAGGCGATTTTCCATTTTGTAATAAAGCTACCGTTGCGTTATCCAAAGCCTCTGCAATGATTTTAGCTTTTGGGTTATTATTTGTGGTCGCTTCGTGTTCTAGAGAAACGGCTAAAGCCAAAAACTCACCTAAAGAATCCCAACGCAAGTGATTTTCTTTATTAAACTGCTGAACGTGCTTAGGAGCAGATCCACCAGCACCAGTTTCAAATAAACCACCACCATTCATCAACGGAACGATTGACAACATTTTTGCACTTGTTCCCAACTCTAAAATCGGGAATAAATCCGTGTTATAATCTCTTAATACGTTTCCAGTTACTGAAATTGTATCTTGTCCGTCTTTCATTCTTTGGATAGAAAACTTCGTTGCATCAACAGGTGACATAATTCTAATATCTAAACCAGTTGTATCGTGATTTGGTAAGTAAGTGTTTACTTTTTGAATCAATTGTGCATCGTGAGCTCTGTTTTCATCTAACCAGAAGATGGTAGGTACACCCGTTGCTCTTGCACGGCTAACAGCTAATTTTACCCAATCTTGAATTGGTAAATCTTTCACCTGGCACATTCTCCAAATATCGCCTTCTTCTACTTCGTGTTCCATCAAAACTGCCCCAGAATCGTCCACTACTTGAACCGTTCCAGCTTCTGCAATTTCAAAAGTTTTATCGTGAGAACCATATTCTTCTGCTTTTTGAGCCATCAAGCCAACGTTCGGAACTGTTCCCATTGTTGTTGGGTCGAATGCACCGTTTTCTTTACAGAAATCAATCACTGCTTGATAAACACCAGCGTAAGAACTATCTGGAATCACGGCTTTTGTATCTTGCTTTTTGCCATCTTTGTTCCACATACAACCCGAAGTACGAATCATTGCAGGCATCGACGCATCAATAATAACATCACTCGGAACGTGTAAATTCGTAATGCCATTGTCAGAATCAACCATTGCTAAATCTGGGCCTTCTGCAAAACATTTTTCGATTTCTGCTTCAACTGCTGCTTTTGTTTCAGGAGCAAGATTATCTAAATTCGATAATAAATTACCAAAACCATTATTTACATTGACACCAGCTTCGTCCAGTTCTTTTCCGAATTTTTCAAAAACAGATTTGAAAAATACTTTCACACCGTGACCAAAGATGATAGGATCAGAGACCTTCATCATCGTTGCTTTCATGTGCAATGAAAACAAAACCCCTTTTGCTTTTGCATCAGCGATTTGTTCCTCAAAAAAGGCCAATAATGCTTTTTTGCTCAAAAATGTTCCATCAATAATTTCACCTTCCAAAACAGGAACGCTTTCTTTTAAAACAGCCGTTCCGTTATTATTCACCAATTGAATTTTTACACTGCCCGCTTTCGCAATAGTGACCGATTTTTCGTTGGTTGCAAAATCGTCTTTTCCCATTGTAGCGACATGAGACGCAGAATCTGCCGACCATTCGCCCATTGAGTGTGGATTTTGACGAGCGTAAGCCTTCACTGGTTTTGGAGCTCTTCTGTCCGAGTTTCCTTCTCTCAATACAGGATTTACAGCACTACCTTTGATTTTATCGTAAGTCGCTTTGATACTTTTTTCTTCGTCGTTTGAAGGTTCGTCAGGGTAGCTCGGAATTGCAAAACCGTTCGCCTGTAATTCTGCAATCGTCTTTTTTAATTGAGGAATTGAAGCCGAAATATTTGGTAATTTAATAATATTGGCTTCAGGTTTTTTTACTAATTCTCCTAATTCTGCCAGCGCATCAGTAACTTGTTGTTCTGGTTTTAAATAAGAAGCAAAGTTGGCCAAAACTCGACCTGCAAGTGAAATATCCGTTGTTTCCATTTCGACTCCGCACTGCTTCGCAAATGCCTGAACGATGGGTAAAAGTGATTTAGTCGCTAAAGCGGGTGCTTCATCCGTATGTGTATAATAAATCTTAGAAGACATATTTTTAAAGTGATTTTATTAATGAATTTTTATTTAATACATATACAAATCTATATGATTTAATTTGAATATATAATTGAGGGGCGAAATTACAAATTAATTTGGTAAAGTAAGGGCTTTTAGTTATGACAATTGTCATTAACACTTACATGAGCATTTATGGAGAATATTGTCATTTTTTTCAGTTCGATTGTGAATATGGATTATAATTACAATTTTTGGCAATTGTAATCAAATTGTTTAAATTAAATCAATATTTTGCACTTTGAACACATCCTTCCTCTTTCCCTTAAAAAAGGAAGGAAGCCTGACAACAGACTTTTAAGCTGTAACTTTTCGAGTAGGATTCCTTTTGTTTTAAGAGAAAAGTCAGGGATAGGTTCAGACAGAATAATTCTAGTCCTTTATATTATTAGTATTTGTATAAATGGAATATTGACGTAAAGCTTTGCACATGATTATTTATAATGTCTTAGGCATCATAATTCGTACGTTTTTCCAGCTGTTTTATAAACGAATTTATATCACAGGTTTGGAGAATGTACTGAAGGATAAGCCAATATTTTTGGCCGCTAATCATTCTAACGCGTTGATTGATGGATATGTAATTGCGGTATTTTTGATTGGTCATCGTAAGAGTTATTTTTTAGGACGAGCAGGGATTTTTGGTAACAAATTTTTGGACTGGCTCTTCACGACTGTTCAGATTATACCAATTTATCGTCCTCGTGACGGTGATGATTATACTAAAAAAAATGTGTCCACTTTTGAAAAAGTCGATAAGGTATTATTAGAAAATAAAGCTATTTTGATTTTTCCGGAGGGTAATTGTGTAAAAGAAAAACGATTACGACCGTTAAAAAAAGGAACGGTAAGAATGGCGTTTAGTGCGTGGGAAAAAGGGGCTGATGTGCATATTATTCCGACAGGAATCAGCTATACTCAACACGACAAAGCAAGAAGTGAGGTGATGTTGAGTTTTGGTAAACCGATTCCGATAGAAAATTATCGCTCACAATTTGAACAAAATCCGACCGAAACTTATACTGCCGTCAATGCGGATTTGAAAGCAGCGATTGAGTCAGAAATGGTATTGATTGAAAATGTGGATGATGAATTTGTTACGGAGCAGTTGTTAGAAATCGGTCGTAATGATCACCGAGTAACCGGGACAGATTTTCAAGAAAAAGGTTGTTTTGTGATGTCAAATAATTCTAAAAGGTTAGAGTTGGAGCAGCAAATTGCGAACAAAATTAATCGATTAGCCAAAGAGGATAAAGCACAATTAGCGACTTTAAAATCGGATGTTAATGATTATTTTGAAGCATTAAAAAAGGAAAAAATAACCGATAACGCTGTCGTAAATTATCAACAATCAAGAAGTTTTATCATTCGATTACTGGCACCTTTGGCGATAGTTTTGGGGGCAGTCTTACATTTTCCGCTACGTTATTTTAAATCATTGGCGAGAAGAATGACGCAGAAAGATAATACGATGTTTTTGACTATTTGGACGGCTTTGTTAATGGGGTTTTATTTGATTTTCGGTTTAGTTTTGATAATTTTTGGTATTCTAACCATCGGTTTTTTAAATGCTTTTCTGGGAGGAGTTGTAATTGTTGTATTGACGTATGGTTCGGGTCTAATTTTAGAAAAATATAAGGAGGATCAAGCAAATGTTGATTTTAAAAAATTAGCAATTCGTTCACCTAAAAAAATTGTGGCTTTAAAAGAAATGCGACTGAAGTTAAAATGATTATCTTGTTATTTTGATATAGTTATTTTTTAAAAATCAAATACCGACAATGAAAAAAGATGTATTTATAATAATGCTTTTCGCTATGATGATGTTCGTTTTCGACAGCTGTACACCGGGCAAAGAAACATCAACATATTGCACAACCGAAGGAACGATTAGAGATATGACGGGGCTAGATGGCTGCGGTATGATGATTGAGTTGTCAGACGGTACAAGGTTAAACCCTGTGGAGTACACGGTGAAATCTTTCAGTTTTGAAGATGGTCAAAAGATTCGATTCAGCTATGAAAAAGTTGATGCGATGAATGTTTGTATGTCAGGGCAAACGGTGAAGATTACTTGTATTAAATTATAACAAAAACTAAATAAATCTGTCAAGTAAAACCTGGCAGTAAGTTGAATATGAATCCAAATTTAGACGCAACAGATAATAATTTTACGCCAGAGGAAAAGACGTTTGACAAGGCGTTGCGACCGAAAATGTTATCCGATTTTTCGGGTCAACCTAAGATTGTCGAAAACCTAAGTGTTTTCATTCAAGCGGCCAAAATGCGGGAAGAGGCACTGGATCACGTTTTGCTGCATGGTCCTCCGGGATTAGGAAAGACGACTTTATCACATATCGTGGCTAATGAGTTAGGCTCGGATATGAAAATGACTTCTGGGCCGGTATTGGAAAAACCTGGTGATTTAGCTGGTCTTTTGACAAACTTAGACGAAGGCGATGTTTTGTTTATTGACGAAATCCATCGTTTGAATAATGTCGTTGAGGAATATTTGTACTCCGCTATGGAAGATTATCGTATTGATATTATGATTGATACGGGACCAAATGCTCGAAGTATTCAGATCGGTGTTGAGCCGTTCACGTTAGTTGGGGCAACGACTCGAATGGGGTTGTTGACTGCTCCGATGCGTGCAAGATTTGGGATTACTTGCCATTTGGATTATTACGATATCGAAACGTTGACGAAGATTATCACTCGTTCTTCGGGAATTTTGGGCGTTCCGATTACGCCAGAAGGAGCGCTGGAAATCGCAGGAAGAAGTCGTGGTACGCCTCGTATTGCCAACTCATTATTACGTCGTATTCGGGATTTTGCACAAGTCAAAGGTAATGGCACGATTGATATAAAAATTGCGAAATTTGGACTGGAGGCACTGAAAGTTGATGAAGGTGGATTGGACGAAATGGATAATCGAATCCTTTCGGCAATCATTCATAAGTTCAAAGGTGGGCCTGTCGGTTTGACGACTATTGCGACAGCAGTAGGCGAGGAGGCCGGGACGATCGAGGAAGTTCACGAGCCGTTTCTGATCATGGAAGGGTATATTCAACGAACGGCACGAGGACGTGAAGCAACGGCAAAAGCGTATGAACATATTGGCGTTGTGCCACCGACAAAGCTGGGGACATTATTTTAATGAGGAATGGTAGCACTTGGTTAAATTGTAAAAACGGTGTCGGAGCGATATGCCTTAGGTTGCACAAAGACAAGGTTTTACGAGCAGCAGTAGAGCTAACGCTTTTTTTGAATGTAGTTTTTTAAAATGGTTAGTTTGGGTTTTATTTCTTTTTAATATAACAAAATTTAAGAATTAAATTTTTTTGTATCGGCGTTTCTTAACTCGTTTTGATGATACGTATTTTGAATAGAGAAGTATTATAAATATCTCAAATATATTGTCACAAAAATAGGATTTCGATATCATTAGCTATGATAATTATAAAATATTTTTACGAAATGCTTCCCAATATGATGTGGTAATTATCAGGAGAGATACTACTTTAACTAAAGAAAAACGAATTATTCGATAGATTTAATAAGTTTACAAAATAGGTAATTAGGAATATCTGTTTTGACATTATAAATACTGCGATAATAAAAAAATCTCAGGAAGTCTAAAAAGGTTAATTTGAAGACAAGAGTTTGGGAAGAGATAAGCTTACAATCAACGACAAAACTATATTTTAAAAAACCTCATTATGTTAAAAACAAAGGTATTATTGACCGGTAATTTCGGTGTTGGTAAAACATCTCTATTCCAACAGTTTATTTTAACCAAATTTGATGAACGCTACTTGACAACGATTGGCGTTAAAGTAGATAAAAAGCAGGTACAATTACAAGAAGACCTCATAGAAATATTTCTTTGGGATGTCGCCGGGGAAGTAGCCCAGGATAAAGTACCAAATTCTTATTTTATGGGAGCTCACGGTATCATTTACGTTTTTGATTTGACCCGACCATTGACCCACCAGAATATAGAAAGTGACATTAATTATTTGAAAAAAATAGCACCTAAAGCATCTATTAAAGTTGTTGGTAATAAAAAAGATTTGGTGGACACAGAACGAATTGAGCAGATTGTGGAGAGATTGACTGTTCCTTACGATATGGTCATGAGTGCTAAAACCGGTGAAAATGTCGAAGTTTTATTTACGAACTTGGCTACTGAAATATTTGAAAATCTAAAGCAATAATTAATCTTAAAATAATACTTCTTTTCTGCTTCGTTTCGAATATAAATAATTATATCCTCAAATAACTATTTGTCTATTCAGATTCATGATGTGATTAGTATTTTCGAGCCGCCTTTTCATCTGTAAAAGGTGCAAAAACATACCAGACTATCCTGCATTTTTATAAGATTCAATTATTTTTGCAAAAATTTTGAAATTATTATGAAACACCTAAATAATGTAAAGTGATGTTCTGACAACATTTTACATTTGAATTCACTAAATAAATTATGTCTAAAGTACAAGCTGCAATAACTGGAGTACATGGTTGGGTGCCTGAATATCGTTTGACTAATGCTATTTTAGAAACAATGGTCGATACGAATGATGCTTGGATTTCATCAAGAACAGGTATTAAAGAACGTCGAATTTTGAAGGAGGAAGGAGCGGGGACTTCTTATATTGGAGAGAAAGCAGTACGAGGTTTGTTAGAGAAAACAAACACGAAGCCGGAAGCAATTGATTTTATTATATGTGCAACGACTACGCCTGATATGCAGTTTCCGGCCACAGCGAATATTATTGCAGATAAAGTTGGTTTGGTGAATGCATTCGGATATGATTTGAATGCTGCTTGCTCGGGGTTTTTGTATGCTTTGACAACAGCTTCAAAGTTTGTAGAAAGTGGACAATATAAAAAAGTTATTGTCGTCGGTGTTGATAAAATGTCGTCTATTATTAATTATAAAGATAGGAGAACTTGTGTCATTTTTGGTGACGGTGGCGGAGCTGTTTTGTTAGAACCTTCAACAGATGGAACAGGTGTTCAAGACCATATTTTAAAAAGTGATGGTAGCGGCCGCAAGTACTTACACATGAAGGCGGGCGGCTCGGCTCGGCCAGCATCGCATGAAACGGTTGATGCGAACGAACACTATGTTTTTCAAGATGGTGGTCCAGTTTTCAAAGCTGCGGTTTCGAGTATGTCAGACGTAGTCGGGAAAGTGATGGAACGCAATGGTGTGACGGCTGAAACTTTAAATTGGTTAGTGCCGCATCAAGCAAATAAACGAATTATTGACGCTGTTGGGCGTTTTGCGAAAATTCCGAGTGAAAAAGTGATGTTGAATATTCATAAATATGGAAATACGACAAATGGTACAATTCCTTTGTGCCTTTGGGAATATGAAAATCAGTTAAAAAAGGGAGATAATTTGGTACTGACCGCTTTCGGTGGCGGTTTCACTTGGGGTGCAGTTTATATTAAGTGGGCTTATGATGGTAAGGAATAGGTTATTTTCAATCAATAAATAGTCATAAAAAGCGGATAATTTCTAAGAATTATTCGCTTTTTTATTATTCAAATCATTCCGTTCATTCCACCGATTCCGCACCCAATTCGGAATAATAATCGCTCCAAAAACCAAATAACTATAATACGAAAATGTCCGCCAAAATAGCGCAATCACCAACGCAAACATATCAGGAATATAACCGTGCATGAAGGCTTGAAAAGCCAACTCCGCAAAACCCGTTCCGCCAGGACTCGGAAAAAACATAATCAACATAAACATCGTTTGCAGCTTTGAGTAAAACAATAAAATGAGGTTTACATCATTTTGAAGTGTCGGTACTAAAGCGATAATAATCGCTAAAATCAAGGTGAATTTTCCAATCCACGCTCCGAAAGTCGCCCCTAAAGCGGCTAAATGATAACGAATGGGTTTGGTGCGAATTTCTTTTGAGGTGAGTAAAATATCGTTGCCTAAGTTTTCCGCTTTTTCGGTATATCTTTTTAAGAATGGTAGTTTACAACAAAGCAAAAGCAACGAACGAATTTTTTGAGGATTGATAAAAATCCCATAACTTAATAAAATACTGTAAATCAGCATAATAGCATAAGTGATTATCAAAATAATCTCTGCTCCAAATCGTCCAAAAAATTGTGCATCAGCCGTCGGAATGATGTTTTGACCAACAAAAAAGTATAAAATCGGAATGCCAATTAAAAAGAAAATCGCATCTAAAATAATGGTGTAAATAACAATCGTTGCTGTTTTGGCAGTTGATAATTTTTCTTGTGATAAAACCACTAAAGCAACTGCCGAACCGCCAATACTCGTTGGTGTGACGGCAGAACTAAATTTCCAAATAAAAATGAGTTCGATAGATTTACGAAAATTAAATTCGGTATCGGACAAAATATAGAGTCGAAGAGCAAAAAATAAATGTTCAATAGCCACAACGCCGACACTTATCAACAACCAAATCAAGGTATGTTGTGTCCACGATATTTTTTGAAATTCTTGTAGGTCAAAATTCGAGGCAAACAAATAAACGACAATCCCAAGCCCAATCAAAATTGGTAAAATGATTTGCGATTTTTTAATTTTTAGTTGTTTGCTGTGATTAGTCATCGGATGAGTTCTTATCGCTTTTCGAATAGTATATTAAATATTGATTTTCATAAAACGACTCATTCGATGACTTCTGACGACGCTGCTTCTTGTTTCCGAGCAATCCAGAAGTTATTCACGCCTTCACCAACAATAATATCCAACTCTTGTAATTGTATCAAATCCAACAATGCTAAAAACGTAAAAATCGCATGCACACGATTCTCACATTTTTCAAAAACAAATTGAAAGTCCGATTTTTCGTGCCTTACGGCAATGTTTAACAAGTATTCCTTCTGACCTTTAATGGTATAATCGTAGCGAACAACTTTGTGTTTGATTTCTCGGTTCGCTTCATCGAAACGAATCAAAATATTCTGAAAAGTCGTCAATAATTTATACAAAGACAAAGATTCTAACTCTGCATCAACCAACGCCTTTTCGGCAATAGTTTTGAGTTCTTTTTTGGAGTTTCCTCGCAGTTCTTTTTGAGCTCGTTCTTTCTCTAAAGTTCGTAAATCTTCCAAAACCGATTTATATCGACGATATTCCAACAATCGCTCAACCAAGGCTTCACGAGGATCAATTTCGTTACCTTCTTCGTCCAACTCCTTACGAGGCAACAACATCTTTGACTTAATCTTCATCAACGTTGAAGCCACCAAAATAAACTCACTTGCCAAGTCAATATTCATAGATTCCATTATCCGAATATATTCCAAAAAATCATTCGTGATTTTCGCAATCGGAATATCATAAATATCCAATTCATCTCTTTCTATAAAGAAAAGCAACAAGTCAAAAGGCCCTTCAAACTCTGGTAATTTTATGTTGTACAATTTCTTGGTGATTAGTTAATTAGTGATTAGTTAATTGGTAATTAACTAACTAAAAAATAATTGCTCTATTTGATTTACTTTGATGAAGTAATGGTGGCAAAGATACGATTTAGTTGATTGGTTTATCAATAAAACTTATCCAGTTTTATAAGTTCCTATTCTGATACTAACAACTTTATCCTCACTTGTATTTATTTCAATTTGATAAAATGAACATTCTTTTTTGGGACGTTCATTACATTTTGGAGAAATGTAATAAAGTAACATTGAATCATCAGCGTTTTTTTCGTTTGGTTCACCCAAAATTTGAATTACTTTTTTTGTATTCAAACCATATAAACACTCTTTTAACTCAGTAAATCTCTCTTGATTTTCAATTTTGTAATAATTTTCATTTGTATTTATCCATAAGGTTTTAAGTTCTTGTTTTGCCTTTCGGCAATTTTGAGTTATTCCGCTTTTAGTTGCTGTACAGCCGGCTAAGATTTAGACAAAAAGATAGTATCAACAAAGGCAGTATTATTAACTGCCTTTGTAGCCCAAAGTTTTTTATGTTTTATGTTTTTAGAATTGCTTTATTTAGAAGATTTAAGTCGATAATTTAATCCAATATTCAAACCTGTTGTACCTACAATAGTATTATCAACAATCGTAAATTCTCCATCTTGTTCAAAGCCCCAACGACCTCCTTCAATCATAGGAAAAATCGTCAAAGGCGTAGAAATAGATAAGGAAAACTTGTCTGTCAAATTGATATTAGTTCCTAAATCAATATTTGTAAATAACCGTTTTTGAAGATTATTTTGTAATTCTTTATGTAATAATAAGTAATTAGAAACCGCAAACGATAGTTTTAAAGGTTTAATTTTAGTTTGAAAATCACTACCAAATCTAATATTCAAATAAGAAGAATTAGAACCATTAATTATATTCTGATTCATATTATGAGCAAAGTTTGTATAACCCAAACCGAATTTAGCATCTATTTTATCGTGAACTGATTTATTTAGCCAGATATTGACGTTTGATTGTATCGCTTGACCTTGAAAATAATTAAAAATATCTTCTTCATGATTAATAACATCATAAAATAAATAACCTCCGCCTACTTCAAGCGAAATACTTTTTTCTTCTTTTTGTAGATTTAATTTCGGTAGAAAATCTTTTTTGCTTGTACCTATTTTATAATTTAAACCAAAGTTTAAACCAACTAATTCTACATTTGCATCCCACGGAACTATTCCGTCATAACCTAAGTATCCATTTCCTTCTCGACTTTTATACATATATCGTAGGGTAATTGGTGTCGAAAAAAAGAATGACCAGTTATCTCCTAACTTTCGTTCTAAACCAATTTCTAAATTAGTAAAAATACGTCTTTGAAGGCTATTATTGTCTTGAAAATCTTTATGAAGCAAAACATAACTTGATAAATTTGTTCTTAGTTTTGCTTTATTGGATAAGTTGAGATTTCCACCAACTTTCAACCCCAAATATGATGAAGAAGCTGCATTTCCTAATGCTTGAAAATCTAAAGGAATAAAATTAGTATATCCGATTCCAGCTTTAAAATTGAATTTTTCATTTGCATTTTCATTTAACCAAAAAGTTACATCATTCTGAATACCATAACCTTTGTAATGTCCTAAAAAATCATCGGGATTACTGATTAAATTAAAAAACATCCAACCTGTTGATGCTTCTACATGATAGGTTTCTTGTGCTTTTGTGTTTTGTACTAAAAATAATAAAATGATTACTACAATAATGTGATGTTTCATGTTTTTTATTTTTAAAATATCACCCTTACATTAAATAAAGTAAGGGTGATACACATAATATATTTTTATCTTAGTAATTGACTGTTAAGTTAGATGTTCCCATACCTCGGGTTGTAACAGTCGAAGTTATAACCTGCCATGTAACATCTGGTGAATTGTAATAATTAATCAAGCTGTGATCATGCGTTAGACTTTTTACATTATTCACTTTTTGATTCGCCTCAGACCATGTTGCGTTAGGTCCAAAATTGACACTATATTCTGCATAAAAGTTATTCCATGTAATCTCAGTTTTATATGTATACCAAATACAAGGAATACCTTTACGTCGAGCAGTAACTGTAATATTAGGTTTAACGTATGGATGATAGTTTCCTAAAGGATCTGTAATTGATTCATCTGTAAAATAAGCAGCCAAAATAACTTTTCTATCATTTTTACACCTTCTCATATCTTTTGTTGCTTCCCATGAAAGAGTTGTACCTACATCAGTTTTAGCAAGATTATCAGTTCCTGAAATAATTTGATAGACTTCTTTATGTATTAAACCTAAAGTTTTCTTTGAGTCCAAGACTTGTTTCAATTCGTTGTAATCATTTGATTCTACAGCAATATTACTAATAAACATCTTATAATCACCTCCAATTTTAATAATTCTATCAGCATTCAAGAATGGTGCAATCGAATGTAAACTCATTTCTTTTTCTACCACTTCCTTTTCTCCATTATCCATCATTTGAATTTCCAAAATATCAGAATAGTTTGAAACATAGTCATAGAACTCTTGTTCTGTTTCTAAAACATCCATGCCTTCATAGGCTTCTGATAGTTTTTCATCTAAAGTAGCATAAGTCAGTTCGTTTAATACATTCTGTTGTTCCTCATCTTCCAAATTGTTGAAATAGTGCGTAAATGCATGAAATTCTCGTTCAGAGTCAAACTTCGCATATTCGTTTGTAAAGTTTTGAAGGATAGATTTAAACTCTTCATCAGAAAGTTTTAGATAATCATTAATTTCTTGATTTTCTACGCTTTTCTCATTGGTTAACAATTCATCTTTTGAACAAGACATCATTACCAATGAACATACAAGTACTAAACTTGTAAAAGTTAGTAAATTTTTCATAATTTTACTATTGAAATTTAAAACTTGGGTGAGTGAGGACATCAATGCCTCGCTTGCCCTTTTATAATTCAAAAATAAATAAAAGACATTCTGAATAATCCGAAAATAAAATCCATAATATTTTTCCTACAAAAAGAATTTATTTCGCATTAATTTTATCCGCAATATGTAAGTGTAATTAATTTATACTGAATTTATGACAATAATTATCAAATTATTGATAATACATGGTTTTAAAATATTATTTGATTTCACAAGTATTTAGGTTTTGTAGGGAGTTGTTGAAAAAATTAAGCTAAAATTGTTTAGATTTTAGATTTTAGATTTTAGATTTTTTCAAGAACTACTTATTTTGATTATATACAATGCAAATGTAAGTTGAAAATTAATAAAATACAAAAGGTAATATAGCAAAATGAGAAAAAATGATTTTTATCATAAAAAGCCTCTGAAAGTATATTTTTTATTTCAGAGGCTTTTCCTTTATTTATCCCCTAACTCCTGCACCGCCAACCAAGCCATCAAACCCGTACTCAATTCCAATGCACTTTCATCAATATCAAAAGTCGTCGTATGAACAGGCGAAGTAATACCTTTGGCTACATTTCCAGTTCCTAAACGGTAGAATGTTGCAGGCATTTCTTGCGAATAATAGGCAAAATCTTCTGCCGTCATTCGTAACGGTAAATCGACTACGTTTTGTTCACCTAAATAGTCGATTGCGAAGTCTTTGACTTTTGCGGTTAGTGGTTCATTATTATATAAACAAGGATAACCTTTTACAATTTCAAAATCACACTTTCCACCCATTGCCTCTACGATTCCAACGCCCATTTTGTACATTTTATCGTGAGCCACCGCACGCCATTTTTCATCCATACAGCGGAATGTTCCCATGATTTTGACTTCATTTGGAATAATGTTCGTTGAGCCTTTTCCGATGATACTACCAAAAGTCAATAATGCAGGTACAGTTTGGTCGAGCTGTCGACTAATAACTTGCTGTAAGGCCGAAATCATTTGAGCGGCAATCGTAATCGGATCCACACAATCTTGTGGCAACGCACCATGTCCACCTTGTCCTTTTATCGTAATGTAAATTTCATCTGCCGAAGCCATATACATACCGCTTTTCAGTCCGATTTTTCCAGCTTTCAAAGGCGGATGAACGTGCTGCCCAAAAATAGATGTTGGAGCAGGATTTTGCAAAACGCCTTCTTTAATCATAATCGACGCACCGCCAGGGAGTTTCTCTTCCGCAGGTTGAAAAATCAATTTTACCGTTCCTTCAAAATCCGATTTAATTTGACTTAAAATACGAGCTGTTCCCAGCAATGAAGCCGAATGTACATCATGCCCACAAGCGTGCATCACGCCAGGGTTTTTAGATTTGTACGGTACATCATTCGCCTCGACAATTGGCAAAGCATCAATATCGGCTCGCAAGGCAATTACTTTTTTATCAGGATTTTTACCTTTTATTAAGCCGACAACGCCATTATCTGCAACACCATGTTCGTAATCAATTCCTAAGCTATCTAACTGATTTGCAATGTATTGTCCTGTTTTAACTTCTTGATAAGATAACTCAGGATTCGCATGAATATGTCGGCGGATACCAATCGTATCTTGATGTATTTCTTGTGCTAATTGTTTTATATTCTCTTTCATATTTGACAGTTTATCCCGAAACCTCGGGAGTTGACGGTTGACGGTTGACGGCAAGGCGTAAAAACACCGTCAACCGTAATAAAAAAGGGATTGCCCAAAAATAGACAATCCCAAAATAATCAACTAAAAAAACGAATCTTTAAACCATTTTTTGATGGTTTTTCACAAAGCCAAAACTTTGTGTTTAATATTCTAAAAGGTTGAGTGTCAAAACTCGTAACTCGAAACACTCAACTCGTTTATTTCAAATTTTCAATACTACTATTGATAAATGCTGTCAAGTCTGCACCTTTCAACATTCCTTGATTTAATAATGCTAAGTTATATAAATATTTAGCAATTTCCCCTTGTTTTTCCTCATTTTCTGCTTTCAAAAGCTGATTTGCAATGATTGCATGATTAGTATTGATGACAACATTAAAAGATTCTGGCATATTGCCCATTTCCATTCCTTGCATCATCGACATTTCACGCATACGACGTAAAAACTCTGGTTTAGTAATAATAACAGGCTGATCATCAGGCGATAAGGCTTCCGTCATTACGGTTGCTCCTGCTCCGACTTGTCCATCAAAAACCGTTTTTACAGATTCCTGTTCTGATTCGCTCAATACTGATTCACGAGTTTCGTCTTTTTCAATCAACTTATCTGCCGTATTTGCATCTACACGAGTAAATGACAGGCCTTCTACTTTTGTTTCCAAATGTTGCATAAAGTGATTGTCAATCACGGTATCCATCTCTAAGACATCGTAGCTATAATTCTGAGCGGCTTCCACAAAACTGTGATGTTCATTCGGGTTATTCGTATAAATCGCAATTAAGCGATCGTTTTTATCTTTTTGGTTTGCTTCTATTTTTTCTTTATATTCGTCAATCGTGAAATATTCCGAATCAATATTTTTCAATAAAGCAAATTTCATTGCTTTATCATTGAATTTTTCTTCGGAAATCATTCCGTATTTCACCAACGTACCGATGTTATTCCATTTTTCTTGGAAATCTTCACGATCATTTTTGAATAATTCTTGAAGTTTTTCCGCTACTTTTTTAGTAATATAATTTCTGATACGACGAACATTGCGGTCAGATTGTAAATAACTACGAGAAACATTCAATGGAATATCTGGCGAATCAATTACACCATGTAATAAGGTCAAAAACTCCGGTACAATCTCCCGTAAATCATCTGTTACATAGACTTGATTACAGTATAACTGAATTTTGTTACGTTGTAATTCTAACGAATTATTCAATTGTGGGAAGTATAAAATACCCGTTAAGTTAAACGGATAATCAATATTCAAATGAATCCAGAATAAAGGCGGCTGACCAAAAGGATGTAACTCTTTATAAAACTCCTTATAATCTTCGTCCGTCAAATCCGCAGGGTTTTTTTTCCAAAGTGGAGTAGGGTTATTAATTACTTCGTCCTTGAAAGAAATCTCAACTGGTAAAAACTTACAGTATTTATCCAAAAGACCTTTAATACGACTTTCCTCCAAAAACTCCTTGCTGTCTTCGCTAATGTGCAGCACAATATCCGTTCCTCTTGCCTCTTTATCATTGTCGGCTAGCTCAAACTCTGGGTTTCCTTCGCAAGACCAAGTGACTCCTTGACTTCCTTCTTGAAATGATTTTGTAACAACTTCTACTTTGTCCGCAACCATAAAAGCAGAGTAGAAACCTAAACCAAAGTGTCCGATGATACTACTCTCATCTTTATATTTTTCTAAAAATTCTGTTGCACTCGAAAAAGCGACTTGGTTCAAATATTTCATCACTTCCTCTTCCGTCATTCCGATACCTTTATCTCGAATCGTTAAGGTATTCGCTGCATCATCAATCAAAATTTCAATCGTTGTATCTCCCAACTCACCACCGAAAACACCTTTTCGAGAAAGCGTTTTTAGCTTATTAGTTGCATCAACGGCATTAGAAATTAACTCACGTAAAAATATTTCTTGATCTGAATAAAGGAACTTTTTAATAATAGGAAAAATATTTTCCGTCTGTACCGAGATATTTCCTCGTTGCATAATTGTCACATTTTTGAATTAATGAATAAATATCTATTTTTTGTTATAAATCTTGTCTTAACAAGTGTTTTCAAACGATGTGCCATGAGAGCTTCGAGGTCTTTAACTGTCATTTTGACGGATAGAATGGCGTATAATGGTGTAAAAGATAAAAAGTTGAACAAGGAGTAAGTTTTTTAAAAAGGTAAAAACAGGGAAATATTATTAAGATATAAGGAGAAATAAAGGGATTTATTTCTAATTTGATAGCCACAAATACGTTTAAAAATTAGATATAAATAATATATAAATTAATGGTTATTAGTCTATACAGGAATTAAGATTATCGGATTAGTTATTTTTTTATTATGTCACTTTTAAAGGGTGTTCGGTGATAAATTGATCTTAATCAAACTTATTATTGCGTTATCGTTGATTAAAAATTAATTAATGTATTATGCAAGTTGCAAATGAAAAAGCAAATGATCATACAGGGAAAAGATATTGAAAATCTAATAACAAGGTTTCATTACAAGAACCGTCAGTTATGTTTTCAGATTATTTTAAATTTAGGTTTGGACGGTAAAGTTCCTTATTCTGAGTATGATGATTATTTTGTATATAAGCAGAAATTCAACGAGTTACTCGATGCAAAACATCAAGATAAAAATATCTTAGTACCGGTTGTGGTTTAGGTACTGTAAAACTATTGATTGAAGAGTTTATGAGAAAGGCAGTGGTAAGGTAAGTGGATTTAGGTTCGCTTACCTTTTTTTATTGCCTGTACATCGCTACTTCAGCGTAAGTAATAAGTCAGGAAAGTAGTTTAGAAGCTTTAATTACTACAAATCTAAAATTTTAATAATTTCTTGATTTTTTAATAAGTTTTGAGCAGCAGCCCAGTCTTTGGTAAAACCTAATAAAAAACCGCCACCACCGGCTCCACAAAGTTTGAGTGTGAATTGTTGATGTTTTAAACTGGCTTCCCAGATGTTTTCAAAACCTTTAGGAATCATAGGCGGTAGGTATTTGAATTGAAATTCAGATAATAACTGTAGATTATTAAAAAAAACGTCATAATCTTGGTTTAAAAATGTCGAAATGATGTTTTCATTATAAACGCACCATTCATTTTCAAAAGCATTTTCAAAAGCTTCTTTTTTTAATTGTTCTAAAAAGAAATGAACCAGAGGCTCTGTTTGTCGAGGCTGTTTCGTGTTGAGTAAGAAAACCGCACCACCATTATGTGTCGGTGCTTTCAAGTCAATTAAGTTCGCTTCTGTTTTTCCTTTTAATAAAAGTGGTTGATTGATATAACAAATCAAGGGGTCAATTCCTGAACTTGAACCATGAAAGAAGTTTTCTAAATCTTGAAAAATTTGTTTTAAGGTAAAAATAGTATCATTTTTTACTGGTAATCGTTTATTTTGTACAGAATACTCATCGTACAAAGCGGCACATAAGGCTCCTGAGCTTCCGACTCCATAACCCATTGGAATATTAGAATTAAAAAATAGTCCTTTAGATAAATCAGCATAAAAACGATTTGTATTAATTTGAAAATCAGCAGAATTTACTTGCTGAATTTTATTAATATAAATGGTCCATTTTTTTAAATTTTCATTATCAACATTATCCTTGAATGCCCAATTTCCAGTATATTCAGTTAATGGGAAAGCGAGTGCTGACTGACCTTTAATGATGCTGTATTCACCAAAAAGTAGAACTTTTGCGGGATATTTTTTTAGATTTAAATTCATAATTAGTATGATAATCAAGAGTCAATATATAGTGAATATTTTACAATTAAATATATTACTAAAATATTGAGAATCAATATGTAAATAAATATTCACAACACTGGATATATTCAATGATTTTGTATCGTTCTTCAATATATTTTAGTACAAAATTACTATATTGCAACTTGCGATAGAAATTAATATAGGATGATTTTATCATCAATAAAAATACGAAACTTATAAAGTTTAGAAATCTTATAAGTTAAATAAGTAATGTAATAATTACTTGTTCAAATAGTTCAAACAAGGAGTATATACTATAACAAATCACTGTTTTGAGTCAATCAAGAATGAAGTGTTTATACATATTTTTCATCATTTTTTTATTTACAAATGTCACTTTCGGGCAAGATAAGTTCAAAATATCGTTTTCGGAAACTGGAGGGAAGTACAATGAAGCGATTGAACTTACTTTATCTGGTGGGGTAGAGGGAAAGATATTTTATACGACGGACGGGACTCGCCCTTCGATGTCTTCAGAGTTGTATAAGACGCCTATTAAGATTAAAGAGACGACTGTTGTTCGTGCTACTGTTTATTTGGGCAGTCAGCGAGGGCGAATCTATACGGAAACTTATTTTATTAAGGAAGAGACCAATTATCCGATTGTTTCCATTGCTATTGCACCAGAGATTTTGTTTGATAAAACAACGGGTTGGTTTAATCCGGGACCCAATGCTGAACCAGAACATCCGTTTTTAGGGGCTAACTTTTGGTCAAGAAATGAAGTCGGTGCGAATGTTGAAATCTTTGAAACGAATGGTAAGAGGGTGTTCAATAGTCGGGCAGGTATTCGACTTTTTGGAGGAATGAGCCGAGTATTTCCACAAAAATCTTTAGCCATCGCTTGTCGAGAAGCGTACGGTGAATCTCGTATTCGTCACCAAATATTTCCAGATAAAAAGCAGGATAGCTACAAGCATTTGGTACTCCGAAATGCTGGTAGTGACTGGGGAAAAACACACGCTAGAGATGCGATTATCACTGGTTTGTTAGAGGATGTTGATGTGTCGAAACAGGCGTATAGACCTGCTTTGGTATTTATTAATGGTATGTATTGGGGGATTTATAACATTCGTGAAAAAATTAATCGTCATTATTTAGAATATGAGTTTGGAGTCAATCGGGATAGTTTGGATTTGATTGAGCATGAGCGAAGTATCAAAGTAGGTGGAATCGAGCATTATGATAAGTTAAAAGAGTTTATGGCCACAAATGATATGTCGCTTGCTGAGAATTATGAATATGTCAAGACACAAATGGATGTTGATAATTTTATGATTCATCATGTTATTCAGATTTATAGCGATAATCAAGATGGTGGTGGAAATATTAAATTCTGGCGACCACAAACACCTGACGGTCGTTGGCGTTGGATTTTATATGATACTGATTGGGGGTTTGGTTTACAGGACGAGGCGGCTTATAAAAATAATAGTTTGGCTTTTCATACTGCGGTAGATGGGCCGAGTTGGCCAAATCCGCCTTGGAGTACGTTCATGTTGCGTCGTTTATTAGAAAATAAGGAGTTTCGGGACAACTTTATTTTAAAATTTTCTGATTACATAAACACTATATTTGATGCGGATAATGTGATTGAGCATATTAATAAAAATCAACTCTATTTAAAACCTGAAATCAAACGGCATGTTGAGCGATGGGACTTGGATTATCGCAATTGGCTAAAACATGGAGAGAGAATGCGGGAGTTTGCTCGTCAACGACCAGATTACATGCGTAACTTCTTGAACGAGAGGTTTAAAGTCGGAGATTTGGTATCTGTTCAGATAAAAATCAATGAAGGCGGGTATATTAATTTGAATAATAATATTGACTTTAAGCGTGCAAAAATGAAAGGTCAATATTTTAATAATCAGCCGATTACCATTCGTGCGATACCAGAACGAGGCTACGAATTTTCGCATTGGGAAGGTGTCGGAGCAGTTGTGAAAGAGCGATTATTAAAATTAGAATTAGACAAAAACGCTTATACGTTAAAAGCGGTTTTCGTACCCTCGACGACAGATTATGCAGGCAAGGTAGTGATTAATGAAATCTCAGCGAATAATTCCCGTTCTGGTGATTGGATAGAGATATATAATGATACAGAAGAGGCAGTTGATTTGACGGATTGGATTTTGCGTGATTCAAAACATGATTTTATTATTCCATCTGGGAAAATTAAACCGAAGGGTTATGTGATTTTGTGTCAAAGTAAGAATGCCTTCAAAAAGGTCTTTCCAGATACAAGGAATGTCATCGGTGATTTTTCTTTTGGTTTGAATAAGTTTACTGAAACTTTGGAATTATATTCTGTGGACAATGCTCAAATTGATAAGGTCTTATACGAATTGAGTGATATAGAAAGTACATTCACGTTAAGTTTACGAAATCCAGAAGAGGATAACAGTATGTTGACGAGCTGGGAGGTTATGATGGGTGTCGGGACACCAGGCGATGTGAATCCTACCTATATTGCTTACCTGAAATTAGAAAGTGAGCGAAAACAGCGACTATTTATTTATGGTAGTTTAGCGGCGGTTTTAGTTTTTGGTCTGGGTGCTTGGCGTTGGCGAAAAGGGAGATAGAAAAGACGAAATCTTATAAAATAAAAAGCGAATTACAATGATTTTATTCAATGTAATTCGCTTTTTAGGTTATTCCTGACTATTTCCTTAAAAATAGTAGGATTGAGTTCAAATTTAACAACTTAATGGAATTTTTGCTACCCTACGCTGGTGTCGGCCACCTTCAAATTCTGCTTCCAAAAAAGCGTTAACCATATTTAATGCTAATGCTTCAGAAACAAAGCGTACCGGAATCGATAATATATTTGCATCGTTGTGTTGACGGGCTAAAGTAGCCAGCTCTTCTGTCCAGCATAATGCTGCACGGATGTCTTGATGCTTATTAGCGGTCATCGAAACCCCGTTTCCGCTACCACAGAGTAAAATGCCGAATCGTGCTTCTCCTTTTTCGACCATTTCAGCCGTTGGATGCACAAAATCTGCATAATCGACAGAATCTAAGGAATACGTCCCGAAATCTTTGACTTCAATATTTTTTGATTTTAATAAATCAATAATCGCCTGTTTGTAGGGATAACCTGCGTGATCGCAACCAATTGATATTTTCATGTTTAGTGATTTAGCTTGTCCCGATTTCTCGGTAATGATTAATCATGATTAGTCGATTTTACGATAATCAAATTTATCAATTAAAAAGGGCAGCCGAAGCCACCCTTTTTATTTTAAAAAAATATATTCAAATACTGCTGACTGAAAACTAAAGATTGCATCCTAATTAATTTGGTACATTCGTCGGTGTAATTTCAGCCGCTAAAATATCTTTCACTTCTTTTTTCAATGCTTCGCTACCAGCAGCATCCACAATCTGAATCAATTGAGGAATCGCTTGTGCTGTACTTTGTCTATCGTTTCCGAAGCTTTCAATTGCTTTTGGTTTAGACAATGACTTGTAAAACTGCATTCTGTCTGCTAACTCTTCCGCTAAGGTAATCACATGTTTTTTACCTCTTTCTAAATTACCAGCTTGTTGATAAACTCTAATTATCGAAAGTGTCTGATTATCAAACGGAAAGTTCATATTTGGATAAACCTCTAAGCACTTATCCGCTATATTCATCGCACGTTCGTTGTCGCCTTGTTGTAATAGAACAGTTGCTAAACGAATCATTGCCCCTCGCATGCTATACACACTCGGATTATAACTCTTATCTACAAATAACTGTTCTTTATCAAAGTTACCCCAACGGAATTTCGTCATAATGTTGTTATACATCGAATCAACCGCAACACGACCAGCTCCTAACATACCAAAACGCTTGTCACTTTGGGATTTAACAGGAATGATACGGAAGCCCATTCCTTCTAGTTGTAAATAATTATTTAATCCTAACAATTTCTCCGGACGACAAGTGACAGAGAAATAAATCGGACGGTCCCAGTTGTTGCTTGCAATAATATCTAATATAGCAATTTCATCTTTTTGTAAACCATCTCGATTAATATCTTGTGATTTTCTTGGAAGTCTAAATTCAATGGCATCTAAAATATTAGTAGAATCCGTTGGTAAAACTGTACCGTTAGCGATTACTTTTTCTTTATCAACAGGAATTCGAATACTTCTTGTTGGAATGAAAGCCGTTTGTCCAGAACGACCGCCGTTTTGGTCTTTACCAATATATTCTACGACTTTTTTAATGTCAGTAAAGTTATTTTCTCCAAACTTGTTGTCATAACGTAAGAAGTTACGAGAATAGCCACGATATGCCTCTTTAGAAATCGTCATTTCGATTTTTGGCGAGTCGTTAATTTGGCGGCGCAATTGATTAATATACCAATCTACGGCTAATAAACTCAAATTCACAACACGTACATCTGTACGAATATTTTCGACTTCTTGTGCGTACCAAAGAGGATAAGTATCGTTGTCACCGTGCGTAAAGATGATCGCATTTGGTTCGCAAGTTTCTAAAAAGTTGATAGCATAATCTCTTGCTCCTGTATGACTTGCACGGCTATGATCGTCCCAGTTTTGAGCACCCATGATGACTGGCGCCGATAAAGCTAAAATCGAAGCGACTGCCGCACCAGCAACTGCTGGAATCCCTCGCTCACTCAAGATTTTATAAATCGCAATCACGCCCATACCTATCCAAATACAGAACGTTAGTATCGACCCTGCCTGTACGTAATCCCGTTCACGAGGTTCGTTTGGTGGCTGATTTGAATAAATAATAATGGCTAAACCAGTCATTAAGAACATCGCTAAGACCGCTAAGGCTTCGTTTCTACGTTCACGGAAGTGGAAAAATATTCCGAATAAACCGAATATCAATGGTAAGAAATAATAGTGATTTTTTCCTTGATGTTCTTTCATGTAGCGAGGTAATTGATCTTGATTGAACAATCTCGATTCGTCTACAAACTTTACACCTGACATCCAGTGACCTCTTGATACATCTTGTGGAAAAAATCCTTGATCACCATTTTGGCGACCAACAAAATTCCACATAAAGTATCGCCAGTACATCCAATTGATTTGATACCTGAAAAAGAAGCTGATATTATCTGCCATAGTAGGCTTTCCAGGTCTGCCGTTCATCCATGCACGATGCTGTTCTTTTCTGTCGTAGTGACCGATACGAGGAAACAACATTTTATCTTGTGGACGGTAGATATAATCTAACTTTCTATCTATTACTTCGTAGCGACCATTTCCATTTTCATCTTCTACGTAACCGTATTTATCTGTAATATCTTGATTAATAGGAGAGGCGTCGAAGTGTGGTCCATATAATAAAGGTCTATCACCATATTGCTCACGGTTTAAGTAAGATACCAAGCTGAATACATCACTCGGGTTATTCATATTAATAGGTGTATTCGCATTCGCACGCACGACAATCATTCCATAAGTTGAGAAACCAACTAAAACCATTGCGAAAGCAATAACGGCTTTTTGCAAGTCGGGACGAACTCGTTGATCGGCATAGCGAACACCGAAAACAATACCACCGATTAATAACAATATAAAGAATAGGATTCCGCTATAAGGCGGCAGCCCAAAACCGTTAACGAAGATTCTATCAAACCAAGCACCGATGCCCGGCAGTTTCAAGATGATAATTCCCTGAACCAAAACCAACACACCAACACCTGCTGCTGCACCAATTATCATATTCATAAAAGTAGCGTTCGGCTTCTTCTTTAATACATATAAAATACCTAAAAGTGGGAAAGTCAACAAACTTAGTAAGTGAACTCCAATTGATAAACCAGCCATATACGCTGCAAATACTAACCAACGGTCATTCTGAGAAGTATCCGGCAAACTGTACCATTTGAAACCAGCCCACATCACTAAAGCTGTAAAACCGGTTGACATCGCATAAACCTCACCTTCAACCGCTGAAAACCAAACCGAAGTCGCAAAGGTTGCAGCTAAACCTGTAACAACACCAGCACCTAAGATAGCGATAGTTTGACCTGTCGTCAATTCCTCTTCGCTACGACCAACCAAAGCCAAACGACCTAAGATAGTGGTCGTCCAAAATGTGAATAAAACAGCTAATGCCGTAAAAATACCAGACATGATATTCACAGCGTAGGCAATATTTTCAGGATGCGCTTCTGTATCCGTAAATATTTCGGCTATAAAGGTGAACATTCTACCAATCATCAAAAATAAAGGTGCGCCAGGAGGGTGAACTACCTGTAACTTGTGAGCACCAGCGATGAACTCTCCACAATCCCATAAACTACCAGTCGGCTCGGCAGTTAGGATATAAACTGTTGCGGCTATTGCAAAAACAACCCAACCAATAATGTTATTCAAAAACTTAAAAGATTTCATAAATGTATCGTAATTAGCGTTTTATGCTTTTTTTTGTTTAGGTACGAATGATGGTGAATTACACGAATTCTAATTGAAATAATCAATGTTTTTTATTAAAATATATTGAAAATCAACGGATTAAATCAATTCGTGTAATTTGCGTCAGTTCGTGTCCGAAAAAAACCGTGACAAAAATAATAAAATGTGAGGCAATTCTACGATTGTCATGTAAAATTTAAAATAGAAGTAACAATACATGACATTTTTGATTGCAAATACACAGAAAATGTAAAACCGTTCAAAGTGTAGATAATATAAATTAATTCTGAAAACTTCGGAGATTTTATACACTTCCTGCCTAAAAAGCCAAAATATAAGCGAGTCAAACGGTGACTTGAAGTCAACGTTTGACTAAATTGACTAAAAACGCTTTAAAAAACATGAAAAAACTATCCTGAAATTTTGGGATAAGTTGTGATTATAAGTTATAATGTTCAGTAGTAAGCGAAAATTTCAATATTTTAGGGGTTTTAAAAATCTCCGACGTTTTCAGAAGTCTAATCAATGTTTCAACAACAAAGCAGGATTCGCTACATACCATTGCGCATTTTCAGGCGAATAGCCAAAAGTCGCATGAGGTAATAAAGGATTAAGGGTTTTTGATACCATTTTTACTTTGCCTTTCGGCAATTTTAATTCGATAAAATCACGGTTCATTAACTTTATATATAAGGTGCAGTCATATTGAAATTGAATCCCGAAAGGTAGGCGTTGCGTTTCCAAATGATACACCCAGACGATTTCTTGCGGTTCATATTTCAATAATTGTATGAATTGCATTTTTTCAATTTGCCAATTACGAATCACGTTATAAATAATCAAAATCCCGGAAACCAACGAAATTGCCAATAAAACGCCCAAAATCCATTGATGTCGTTCCAACGGAAAGTAAGTCGTCAGCCAAGCTGCAAAAATTAATGCTACAATTCCGACGATCAGTTTTTGATGTCGCTCTCGTCGCAATGATTTCGTAATCAAAGTGAAAGCTTCTGTTTGTTGAAAATTGTAGAAGTTCAAAATTTCGTATTTTTGCGTATAATTAAATTCAGTTAAATCAAATTGTTTATAAAAATAGGTTTTTAAATGCCTTTTTTGTATTTTTGGCAACTATTTGTTTTAAAAATAGATTTGCTTTTGTAAGTATTTCGGATTATTAAATAAATTAAATAAAAAAAGGTTTACGTTGGAATTGCTTTTAGCTGCTTGTCCCGAAAACTCGGAATCCACCGTTAGCCATCTACTCTCGAAAACTCGGGATAAATTGTAAAAAATGGCAAAAGTAACATATACAGAAGATAATATTCGTTCCCTCGATTGGAAAGAACACATTAGAATGCGTGCAGGAATGTACATCGGTAAGTTAGGCGATGGAACTGCGGCAGATGATGGAATTTATATTTTATTAAAAGAAGTCGTCGATAATTCTATTGATGAATATGCAATGGGGCACGGAAAGGAAATCGATATCAAGGTAGAAGATGGAAAAGCGATCGTTCGAGATTATGGTCGTGGTATTCCGTTAGGAAAAGTGTCCGATGTTGTTTCTAAAATTAACACAGGTGGAAAATTTGACTCGAAAGCCTTTAAAAAGTCGGTGGGTTTAAATGGTGTCGGTCTGAAAGCGGTGAATGCATTGTCGACACATTTTCACGTTCAAGCATTCCGTGAAGGCAAAACTAAAGCTTTTCAGTTTTCGAGAGGAAACGTGACGGAAGATATTAAATTAGCAAAAACAACCGAAGGCAACGGAACGCTAATCGAGTTTATTCCCGATAATACGGTTTTTAAAAATTATAAATTTCGTTCTGAATTTATTGAAAATTTACTGTGGAATTATGTTTATCTAAATGCAGGTCTACGCATTAATTTTAATGATAAATCATTTTATTCTCGTTTTGGTTTAAGGGACTTATTGAATCGTAAAACGAATCCGGATAATCATCGCTATCCGATTATTCACTTCAAAGGCGAAGACATCGAAATTGCAATGACGCACGGTTCGCAATATGGCGAACAATATTATTCTTTCGTCAATGGTCAGCACACGACACAAGGTGGAACGCATCAAAATGCTTTTCGTCAAGCCGTTGTCGAAACGGTGCGTGATTTTTATGGAAAAAGTTACGAGGCGGCGGATGTTCGGACTGCGATAATTGCAGCCGTTAGTGTGAGGGTAGAAGAGCCGTTGTTTGAGTCACAGACAAAAACCAAATTGGGTTCGACTCACATGGGGCCTGATGCAGAAACGGTTCGTAAATTTATTGGTGATTTTGTAAAAAAGCATTTGGACGATTTTTTACACAAAAATCCAGAAACAGCAAAAGCACTTCAAAAACGGATTTTACAATCGGAAAGAGAACGCAAAGACATTGCAGGAATCAAAAAGTTGGCGAATCAACGTGCCAGAAAAGCCAATGTTCACAATAAAAAGTTGAGAGATTGTCGCTATCATTTTAATAAACCATTGAAAACAGATGATAACAATCGTCATTTGGAAACAACCTTATTTATCACCGAGGGAGATTCTGCCAGCGGCTCGATTACCAAAGCACGAGATGTGCAAACGCAAGCTGTTTTCTCACTTCGAGGGAAACCATTAAACTGTTACAACCTTACAAAAAAGGTGGTTTACCAAAACGAAGAGTTCAACTTGTTGCAACACGCTTTGAATATTGAAGACGGTTTAGACGATTTGCGTTATAATCGGGTTGTCATCGCAACGGATGCCGATGTCGATGGTATGCACATTCGATTATTGTTACTGACTTTCTTTTTGCAGTTTTTCCCAGATTTGGTACGTAACGGACACCTTTATATATTAGAAACGCCATTATTCCGTGTGCGTAATAAAAAGGAAACGATTTATTGTTACAGCGAAGAGGAAAAGCAAAAAGCTCTTAAAAAACTAAAAAATAGTCCCGAAGTCACCCGATTCAAAGGATTAGGAGAGATTTCTCCAAAAGAATTTGGACAGTTTATCGGTGAAGATATTCGCCTTGAGCCTGTTATCCTTCAAGAAGAAACGGATGTCGATAATGTATTGTCCTATTATATGGGAAAAAATACGCCGAAACGCCAGACGTTTATTATTGATAATCTACGAATAGAAAAGGATGAAGCGGAGTTAGTAGCGGTTTAGAATAACTTTAAAATTTACATTCAAAAAGACAAAGTATTGATAATCAATTAATTACTTTGTCTTTTTGTTGTTTTAGGTATTATCTTGGTGTGATTGATATGATACTCGCAAGTTTTAAATCAAAAAAAAATTCACTTTTTTATGAAAAATTTATATTTTGTAGATCTGTTTAATAGTTATCGTTTGTTCTGTTTTTAATTGTAGATAAGATGATAAAAACGAGTAAGCTTCGAATCGCCTATAATTGTTTGTGTGTCGATTTCAGGTGCAGACTTCAATAAGCGAGAAATATTTAAAAATGCTTGGTTTACAGGAAAAGATGTTCTACTTTTGCACTCGCTTTTAAAGAAAGGCATTGATGATTAATAATAATTATCAAATGAGGTTGAAAAAGGTAATAGTTGTTTAAAAAATGTGTTTTGAGAGTTTTTAAAAATAATTTTAAAAAACTTGATAAAATATTTGTGAGTAACAAAAAAGATATTACCTTTGCGACCGCTTTTAAAGAAAGGCACTAAAGTTAAAAAGGTGGCAGTTTAAAAATGCAGATAGACAAAGGGTTTCAGTTTAAAGAGCCACTTGGAGGATTTAAAATCTCTGAAAAATTTTTTTAAAATAAAATCACGAAAAGTTTGCAGAATAAAATAAAACGATTACCTTTGCGACCGCTTTTAAAGAGAGGCATTTAGCAATAAAATTACGAATTGCAATTGTTGAGTTTTGATGAAAGTGTTTTAAAATTTAAATTAAGATTTGGAATAAAACTTGGGTCAAAATTTATTTTAAAAATAATCAATAAAAAACTTGCAGTTTAAACAAAAGTAATTACCTTTGCACTCGCTAAGAAAAATACACGAACTGTTTTGAAGTTAACAGTTCAAGTTTAAAAGCAAAAAAAAGTAGAAAGTTATATCAATAGTAATTTAGTATTAATATTGATGAATATATAACAGAAAAGTTCATTGACACAGATGGTAGAAGTTTAGATATTTGATTTGACTAAATGGAGTTGAATTAAATTAAAACGTACAAATTATAATTAATAACTTGATAATACAACAAGCCTTCGGGCTTATGTAATACCAAATAGTTATTAGGTAAAACACCAAGCAAGCAAGTAATTGCAGAAATTAATTAAAGAGAAGAGAGTTTCGCAAGAAACACGAGGAGAGAGATCAATTTCGAAACATTTGAGTAGTCTTATAAAATAATAATTATTGTCTTCGGGCATTAATATAAGATAAGTTCTCGAAAGAGGACAAAGGATTTAACTATGGAGAGTTTGATCCTGGCTCAGGATGAACGCTAGCGGGAG
>CBFIHR010000030.1:0-43629 GCA_965662365.1 Saprospiraceae bacterium | reverse complement strand
GAGTTTAAACTCTCAAATATTCGTTGAGGATCATCTTTGCCTCTTTCTAACGATATTTCTACGAAAATAAGGCGATTTATTCCATTTAGAATAACATCAAAGTTTTCTTCATGTATTGCGTTTTTAAAAAAATTAAAATTCTCAATTACATTGGAAAAAGTTACAAATGTTTGTTCTGTATTGTTTAAAATTGCATCAAAAGCCTGAGAACTAATATCGGTTTGCTTTAATTTTAATTTACTGGATTCTTCCGATACATATTGATTTGTTAAAAATAAATTATAAAGCTTTTCAGCTTCTTTAAGACGGTTACTTTCTTTAGCAAATCTATAAAGTGCTACATATAAAATATTGATTGTAGTAAGCCGCTGTTGACCATCTATAATCATAAGTTCTTTCACCTCTCGAGTAGAAAAAACACTTTCGTAGATAAAGACAATACTACCAATGAAATGTGTACCTCTCTTTTCACTCTCAACAGATATTATATCATTTAAAAGTTGTTTACATTCACTACTTGTCCAATCATAATTTCTTTGATAAACAGGTATCACAAATTGGATATTTGGAGTTTGTAAGAAATTATTTATGGGTAATTCATTTGCATTCATATATAAGTATTATTTTTATTGTGAACAATAATTCTTGTATTTTACAAGAAAAATACGAATATAATAAATATTCAATGATGTACTAAAAAATTGGAAAACAACATGATAGCTGCTTCCCAATTTTTCATATTTCACCTACTTCACCACCTTCAAAGTAACCCGCTTCTCATCATTCACAACAGTAATCAAATACATACCCTGAGCAAAATCACTCATATCATACTGAAACAACGAATTTAAAACCGTTTGAACAGACAATAATTTTCCAGTTAAATCATGGACATAAATATCATTTTTGCCGTTTGGTAATTCGATATTTAGAATGTCGGTGACAGGATTTGGATAATAATTGACGGCTAATTTTTCAATCTGACGTTTGGTGTTGGAAGCGATACACGTTCCGACAACGTAGCTGTCTTTATTCGCTGAATTGTTGCGTTCGCCGAAGTTCGGGAACGAATACGTGTAGTAGAAATAAACCGTTTCGCCTTGACTTGCATTGATTTGGAAAGGTACATTTGGTGTGACACCATAACCTGGCATATTACCAGGGTCCGTTCCGTAGTACAAGATACAAGTCGGTGAACCTACGCCAGTTTGTGATGGAATAAAGGTCAATGTCGGATTGTTATCTGCATCCGAAAATAGATAATTAAAATCGCCATTCCATGAAGTCCCGTTACAAGGCGGAGCAGAGAGGATTTCTACATTAACAAGGTTCGATATAGTTGAGTCACCATTAAAATCATAAGCAACAGCCGTTAAATCGTAATTACCAGGAAGGGGCAGTATCCAATCTGCATTATAAGGTGATTGTGTCGCTGTCGCTAAATAATCGCCATTCGCATAAAAAATAATTTGCTGAATGCTATCATTTAAATCAGAAGCTAATGCAGTAATATTTATATCTTCTCCTTCGTAATATTCTGCACCATCAAAAGGTGTTAAAATTGCAACTGTCGGAGCGACGTTATTTGTCAAACTTGAAATAATATAGACTTCATCAATGTCGGTGTAACCACCATTATTCACTTCTAATTCCATTAAATAAACACCTTCTTCTAAGTTGGAAAAAGTCGGTTGAGCCGTTTGATTATTAGAAATATTTAGGACTGATGAACCATAAATTTGTGTCCAGTTATAAGTTAGGTTGCCGCCACCGCCATTTGTACTTGCACTACCGTCTAATGTTCCTGTACTGGTTGGCAAAACGATGATTTGATTTGTTCCAGCGTCGGCAATCGGTTGATTGTAAGTCAAAGGAGAAGTATAAGTAAAGGTAAATTTACCCACGTTTAATTCGCCGCTTGTGAAGTGTAAACGCAAGATTTGACGACCACTTTTTAATGGAACATCACTAACTGTTTTAGTTTGCCAATTATTCCAACCGTTTGTATTATTAACGCTAATTCCAGATTTGATGACTATTCCATCTGACTCAATATTCATTGGACCACCACCGGCATTGTTACCACACGCATAACGGAAATTTAAAGTATAATTTCCGGCTTGTTGAACATCAATTGTATATTCTAACCATTCTCCGGCAGCAATCCAGCCGACGGTATTTCCTTCGCTTGTAACCGTTGCTGCATCTACGTATTCATCTGTTCTATAATTTCCTTCATTATTAATAGAAACATCTTGATAAGCAATTCCGTTACCGTTGCCACCTTCAAAAATATCGTAATCACCAGCGTAAAAATCACCTGGAATCGCAATCGGTGTCCCACTAAATGGCAATTGATCGCCAACCGTTACGGTGACAATATTGGTAATCGTAAAATTAGAACCTTCGTAAATTCTTGCATAAAAATTATGTCTGCCGATGGCTAAATTTCCAGCTGTAATTTCGTAAGGTGCAGTCGTGACTTGACCAACTAAATTTTCACCATCGTAAAACTCTACTTTTGTTGCTGTACCTCCGTTTACAGTTGCGGTTAAGTCAACGCTGCCGTTTGGATATGCTCGTTCAAAACTTGAGGTCAAACTTCCCGAAATATTAATATCCAAACTTGTTTTTAATGTGTTTGGTGGAACGTTCAAAGTATAACCATCAGAAAAAACAACATCAATCGAGTTGGTTGAACCGTAGTTTTGACCGACATAAATCATTGTACCATTTTTATTAAAAGCAGCAGCCAAAGGATGATTAGCAGTGATAGTCGCATCTACATTTCCTAAGACATTCATGGCGTGTAACCAGTGGTAAGTTTGAGCATCTGATACCCCAAATTTTAAATTTCTATTTGGATAAGAATCATATAAATTTATTGCTTTTTGTGGGTCGATAAATGCCAGATATTCCCACATCACATCATGCCATAAATTGACATTTGGATCATTTGTTAAAATACCAGTATTTTGCTCAATTTCATTCCAAAGTTGGTGAATATAATTCGTATCTTGACCTAAGTATAGTGAACCGCCATGAATCGGATATAGCTCAATGCCGTAAGAAGCTGCTATGTCTGCTGTCCAAAACGTTCCGTTATCGTAGCTATTTCCCCAAACTCTTGAAACTAAGCTATATTGTTGGTTTGGTCCAAAATTACGATTGTACATATCAAACCAACATTCTTCAATCGCTGTTTGTTCGGTTGTATATAAATAAATTCCCAAATCCCGAATAGAATCGTTGCCAATAACCGAACCCCAGTGAATTAGCGACGAATTGAATTGCATACTTTCAGACGTTGATTCTTGATCATTCCCTTGTGGAAAAGACGCAAAACCATTTGCCCAGCAATGACCAGCATACGGACTAAAATTTCTTAAATATGGAAACAAATTATCATTTCGGTCAGCTGTCGCAGCGTCACGTACCAAAAGGTTGAGCATATCACCCCATTGTGCTGCCCAGCCTGGATTAAATTGTTCTACAAACGAAGCTGCATGAATAAAATAACCCCAGTGAAAATGATGGTCATTGATGTTGTTATCTTGACCGTGACCAGCAGGGTAACCCAACATTGCTGACCAAGTAGAATTGTAATAAAATAAGAAAGCCACTTCGCCAGAATTGTACGACAGCCAATCTTCCAGACGAGTTTGAACGGTTCCCAAAAGTTTATTTAATGCAACGGTATCGCCAGTTAATTCGGCAATTCTTGCCGTTTGAATTAAACGGTTCATCTCTTGACCTTCGTTGTACGAATCTGTCCAGGTTGCTAAACCGTCATTTTCTAATAATTTTACTTTCGTTTGTAATGTTGCAGGACTGAATCCATTACTATAATAATCGACATACGGTAAGGTTGGTAAAATTCCATGAAAGGTATTTTCAACCGTAAACGTATTACTCGCCATCGTTTTTAGTTCGCCTCGAACGGTGGCATACGATGCTAAGTTTGGTTGCGGCGAGGTCATGCTCAAATTTGCCCACTGATGCGGTAATAAACCTAAAAGCATATTAGAATCTAAGCCTTCTTTTACATCAACATCAACGATAAAATCTGTCGTGACTACCGAAGTCGCTTCATCATACGAATAATTGGCTTTTGTATCGGTTGGAAAAACATAAGCATACGCTTTGTACTGATTTGCAACGGTTGTTACATTCGTAGCGGTCAAGGGAATAAATGCCAATGACCAATAATTTTGACCATTTAAAGTCGAAGTGTAAGTATTTCCATTTTGAATCCAGGTACTTCCTGTCGGTGCATAAATAGCGAAATCTGCTCCATTTCGAGCATCCTCGATAATCATCATTTCATTAGAAATTGTTACGTTTCCTTGATTGACCGTAATTTGGGCAACGTCGGTTGCTGCTTTTTCAAAATAAACGAAAGGCATTCCGATTCCGGCGGTCGCTGTGAAATTATGGTTTGCATTTGTCCAGTCCATTGTGACTGTCCAATCTGAAAAATCCGACACATTTGCAGCCGAAGCATTCAAACCTGAAACTCCAACTGTAATTGGTAAAATATTGTCAATCGGTCCCCACGGTATATAGGAAATGACTAAACCTTGGTTGACCGTTTTTAAGGTAAACGGGTAATTAAATAAATTGCTGGAGTGATTATTTTTAATTTTGTCTGACCACCAGTCATTGGTCGGAACTGGTTTGGTAGCGGCAACACCAGTTGTCATTGGCGAACCCGACGGGAAACCATTTCGTCCGGCGGCATCTGTTCCAGGAAATGTTAACGTGTAACTTCCACTTCCTACATTAACAACTTGTGCAAATGAATTTTGGGAAGTAAGAAACGTAATTAAAGCAATAATAAGCCATTTTGCTATTTTCATAATTTGATTTTTATTATAAATTTTGTTCTCTACAAAATAAGAGGAAACATTGGTATTTCTTGATTTTAGATTACATCATCATTACGTCAACTTAAAATGAAGTGATAATTTATACATCGTTGGCACACAATACAAGAATAAGCGGACGTTTTTCAAAATTATAAAAAATGAAAGGGTTAGTTCTATTTCATCATTAGAACCTAACCCTTTCTTATTAAAACCGGTGATATTTTGATATTATCGTTGGATAATAATTTGCTGTGATTGTATGCCTTGTTCTGTTTTAAAATTTATAAAATAAATCCCATTGGCCAAATGACTAATATCTATTTTTTGATTTTGATTATAATTTATAAGTCCATTAAAAACTTCTTGTACAAGTCTGCCCGACATATCGAATAATTGAATAGTAGCATCTGTTGGTTTTTCTATAAAAATTGGAATATTGATAAAATCGCTGGTCGGATTTGGAAAAACTCGACCGATAGCAGCGTTTATTTTCTGTGGTTGAGTCGATACTTCCATATCTATTACAAAATTCCAATAACTTTGAGGTGCAGGCATCGGTCGAACTTGTTGTTTGCCAGAGTTTGCAGTCGCAGCAATGTAGTAAAATACTTCATCACCACCGTCTTGAGCCGGGATATGAGCCGTCCAATTATCCCCTGAAGTTAAGGACATTGGTACAGTTTGATAGCCTTGCGTCGTATCGGTAGTATAATAAATGGTTGCATTCGCAATTCCCGAACGATGTTGAATCAACGCATCAATTTGATAATTACCAGCAATATTTATCGTATCTCGATACGGTTGATGCACAATGCGTAAAGGATCTTTGACCCCAACTTGTTTGGTGATGCAGTGCAATGCACCGCCGAGTTGAATAATTGAATTACAATTGATTCCCACAACTTTGTAGCCTGGTAAAGCCTTACGGTAAATTTCTAAGGCTGGGTTATCAATCGTTGGATTATAAGTCGGGACTAAAATCGTTTTATTAATAAAAATACTATTTGTGTAAGTTCGATAATCACCCCACGTATCAGGATATTGACCCTGTGCATCGGGAGGCATTTGAATGCGGATAAAACGATAAGGTGTACCAAAGGCGGAAGTGTAATTATTTTTAATATAATTAATATTCGCTTCGATTTGTGGCCCGTCAGCGACACCTTGCGGATACTCGCCCACTAAAATTGTTTCCTCATCTAATAATTTCATGTGCATATCAATATGATGAATACCATCGTACGGCAAAGTCGGCATTTTGATGAACGGCTCGATTCCCATAAAATGCTTCATAATCGTATCAATTTCAGCATTCGTTTTGACGGAAACACCATAAGGATTTCCAACGTCATTTTCTTCTAAAATGAGTTCAGAAGCAAAGCCTGTTCCTAAGCCGTCAGACATAAAATTGCCGCCGGTATTGACTAAATCGGTTGGATTTTGTGTGGTAGCGTACAAATCTACCCCGGTTTTATCTGCTACCCAACGAGGAATTTGGTCATCACTTGGGCGAGGTCGATTATAAATCCAATCTACTAATATTAACGAATCTACGTCATTTAAATAAACAGAATGTTGTCCATAATCTCGAATCCAAATGGTATTAAACGGTTTCTGTATAAAGCTTAAATTATCGTTGGTAATGCCATAACCGTTTAAATAATTTTTAACAGAATTGGAGTCACTACAAACGATAATGACCTCGGCTTCTTCTTTCGCATGACGAGTGATTTCCCTCAAAATTGCCGGGAAAGCCGTCCAGGTGATCGTCAGTGCTTCGACCTCTTCCCACTCCGCCATGGTGCGAATAGGAGCATTGGGTGGTGTTGTGAAAACAGAACGATTATATTGTGGCGGCGTATAGTTGGCTAATTGTGCGACTTCGGTCGGCGTTAGATAAATTGGCAGGTTTCGTTGTGCGAATAGCGACACCGAAATCACGAGTAAAGACAGTAGTAAGTAAAGTTTTTTCATGGATAGTTTTAGTATTTTAGTGATTAGTGAATAGTTATGGCACTTATTACATGATTCAATTCAGTAGAAACTTAGTAAGTGTTTGTATGCTATTTGTGAACGATTACCAAGATAAAATAGAATTTGCTTTTCTACTTGAAGTGATATTTACAAGCTTACTCGTTACTAAATCTTATTGTATCATTACTCCTTTGACCTCGTGAAATGGAATGGTTGTAAAATTCATTTCATTTAAACTACCCGATACGAAAACATATTTTTTATCATATAAATAGTCACTCATCTGAAAACTTACCCAAAATTCATTGGTGATATTCAATAATTTTCGCTGAATCGGTTCGACTTTGACACTGGTATTTGGAGGAATACGCTCATAAAAATAACGTAAAGTTGTGGTTTTTAGGTACTTTCCATCAATATTTCCATAACCATTTGAATTCACAATTACATTTCGTAGCGAAACATCTTGAAGGTTAATTAAGAAAACGTCCCAAAACTCCTCGTCTTTAGGAATAATTGCAATGGCGACATCTTGAACTTTTCTGATTTCTATATCTTTTTTCATTGATTGATTCCACTTTTTTATAAATTATGGTGTAGTATTTTATGCTATTCAGAAGGTGACTAACCGCCAAAAAGTTTAAGAATTTTTATGGTCTAAAAGTAATAATTAAAAATATTCATCTTGAAATCTTGATTTCAAAGATGAATTTACAATTAATCGAATTTAAAATTAATATGAATAATTAAATCAAAAGGTGTAATTTTACAGCCATTTTGAAACAAATTAACGAATAAATAATATTACACAATTATAAGAGATGAATAGTCTTTCGAGATTCGAGCAGTATTTAAACCAGTTTACGGATACGACAAACGTTGCAGAGTTTTTGATCAATATGTTAATCGCAACGGTTCTGGCAGCATTACTACAATTTTTTTATATTCGATTTGGTAACTCGATTACGAATCGGAAACGTTTTGCTAATATATTTTTACCATTGGCATTAGCAACGATGTTAATCATCACAATTGTCAAATCATCAATCGCCTTATCATTAGGTTTAGTTGGTGCTTTATCTATTGTTCGTTTTCGTGCGGCGATTAAGGACCCTGAAGAGTTAACTTACTTATTCTTAGTAATTGGAGTAGGCTTAGGAACAGGCGCAGGGCAAACCAGAATTACTACTTTAGCGACATTATTAATTTTGTTGTTGTTATTCGTTAATCAACGTATTAGAGGTGAGGCAAGATTCAAAAGTGACGATAAATTATATGTTAATATCAGCACGAATATCAAAGAAATCACACCTATTAATGATATTCTAAAGTCCGCATTCACTTATGTTGAACTTAAACGTTTTGACACTTTAGAAAGCGGTTTGGAAATCTCTTATATCTGTAAAGCGGATAATGTAGAACAGATTGACGCTGCACGCAAAGCCTTGTTAGAGCTTTCACCTGCAACAACAATCTCTGTCATTGACCAGCCGGATTTAATCGTATAAAATTAGTTATAGTAGTTAGATAATTTATATCAAAAAAGGCTGTATCAAAAGTCAAAGAAGCAGCTTGAACACAAGTTTACTAAGCTTTCAAAGTTTAGTAAACTTGCGTTTGTTGTATCTTATCTAAATATTTAGGGATTAATTAGTTCATTAGTCGATTGAGATTAGAGTTACATTCAATCTTAATTGATTTCCTAATAAACTAAAGGAATGATAATAAGCGGAGCAGAAAAAAGAAGTACAAAAAGTCGTTTTTCAAATTCTTTGTGGGCGAAAATTGGGCTGACAACGCTTGTCTTAGCAGGTATTGTCTGGGCGATTGTAGCGTATGTGCAGCAAGAGAATCGGGTTTTCCCTGGTAAGGTTGTTTGCGATGCCGAAAATGTAGAAGGAAAGTACTTTATCACAGATGGAATTAAGTTCAAAGGTGGTACTTCTCAATCGAAAGACTGGGCTTTTACGGGAAATTATTCTTGTAAAGTGTGGAAAAAACGAAAGTACGGAATCACCTACAGTGTTTATAACCCTAAACCTGGCGAGCGATACAAAGCCAGAGTTTGGGTACATCGTCCTAAAGGAACAGGCGGGATTTTGGTCGCAGCTGCTCCCGATAATGCTATCCGAACGGAGGCACGAGAGCCGAAGCAAAAACATGTTGAGTGGGAATTGTTTGAAGCGGTTCTTGATGTTCCCGGAAATTTTAAACAAAATCGTCTTGATTTCTATGTTTATACAGATGAAGAAACACTTTATTTTGATGATTTTACAGTCGAAAGAATCAAAGTCGAGCCGACAAACTATGATTTGAAGGTACTTAATCTGGATATTGCCGATAAATGGATGGATAAAATAAAAGCTAAGCGAAAAGCAGCAATGGGCTTAGGTATTTTGATTTCGGCAGATGATGATTGGGTGGAAGGCGAAATTGATGAAAACGGGAAAAAAATTGATGTAGAATTAAGACTTAAAGGGGATTGGCTCGATCATTTAAAAACCGACAAATGGTCTTATCGTATCAAAGTCGGGGGCGAAAACTCATGGAATCGTATGCGAACGTTCTCGATTCAACAGCCCGAAGCAAGAAACTTTTTGGACGAATGGGTTTTCCATAAATTTTTAGAAAAAGTTGATGTTTTGACCCCTCGATACGATTTTGTTGAAGTCATTCAGAATGGTGTTAGTAAAGGAATTTATGCTTACGAAGAACATTTTGATAAGCAACTGGTCGAATATAAAAAACGTAGAGAAGGGCCGATTGTGAGATTTCGAGAAGATTTAGCTTGGTTAAATGTACGTCGTGAAATGGAGATGTATGCTAATGATGAAGGAATTTACAATCGTCAATTCACGAACGCACAGCAGTCGGGACAAATCGCCCCTTTTAAAGAAGGAAAAACTAAAAAATCGGCAACTTTAGCACAACAATTCGAGCAGGCTCAAAAGTTGATGCAGCAGTACCGTCATGGTACGAAGCCCGTTGAAGCGATTTTTGACATTGATTTAATGGCTCGTCATTATGCTGTTGTGGATTTGATGAATGCGTATCACGGAATTTCTTGGCACAATCAGCGGTATTACTATAATCCCGTTACTTCAAAGTTAGAGCCTATTGGTTTTGACGGCTTCAGTGGTGGACACGAAATGGGACTTTGGCGAAATGGAGCGAGATTCATAGGAGAAGGCACATTTAACGAAAAGTATGATGGAGCAGGTTTACTGACTCAACTTTTCAAAAATGAAAAATTCATGGAGAAATATACAGAATACCTTTATTTGTATTCTTCTCGGGAATATTTTGAAGCCTTTATTGAAAGCCTCGAAGATGAAATTATAGCCTACGAAAATATGTTGAAAATAGAATATCCAAAGGCGAAATTTGATTTTCAAAAATTCCATAAAGTAGCTCGTAACATTCGAGCAGTTGTAGAACCGTATGCAGAACACGCTGTACAGGCATACACAGAAAGTGAAACAGCGAAAGCTAAAAAGTTAAAAGTAACAAACTTTCATGCGCTACCGATGCGAGTTCTTGGTTTTGGTAAAAATATGACGACAATTATGGATTCGGTCAGTAATCCGCCATTGTTGCAGTGCAATTTAAAAAATCAACCACCGACTTACCTCGAAATGACGACAAAACCTGGTATGAAACATATTTTTTACGAGTTACCAGGTAAAGACTCGGTTTATACTTCGACGATTTCTGTATGGAAAGCACCGATTGGGGAGACGGCCTTACAACAGATTTTTAATTACCCGACTTTAGAAAATACAGAGGCTTATCGAGTTATTGATAAAACAGTAATTTTCATTCCAGGGAAATTTACTATCACAAAAGATATTATTATTCCTGAGGGGTATCGAGTAGTTTTTTCGGAAGGGGTTGAATTGAATTTTATTAAAAAAGCAAAGTTCATTTCAAAATCACCGATTATAATGATTGGTACTGAAAACCAACCGATTACGATAAAATCAACTGATTTTTCTGCTAATGGTTTTACTGTTTTACAGGCGAAAGATGTTTCAAAAATGGCTTACGTCACTTTTGAAGGTTTTAATACCGTAGCGACAAACGGTTGGAACTTGACGGGTGCGGTGACTTTTTACGAATCTGATATTAATATAAAAAATTGTCGTTTTATTAAAAATAAATGTGAAGATGGTTTAAACATCGTTAGAGCAAAACTCGATATTGATGGTATCACTATCGGCGAAACATTCAGTGATGGCTTAGATATTGACTTTGGTACAGGCATTATCAAAAATGCTTATTTCTACAAAACTGGAAATGATGGAATGGATTTTTCGGGTAGTCAATTGACAATCGAAAATGCCATTATTAAAAAAGCAGGCGATAAGGGAATTTCAGTAGGAGAGGAGTCGAGTGTTTATGTTAAGGACGTGGAAATTAACGGGGCAAATATCGGTGTTGCCTCTAAAGATTTATCAAAATTAGTTGTCGAATTTTTGAGTATAAAAGATTGTAATCAAGGAATTATCGCTTTTCAGAAAAAACCGGAATACGGTGGTGCGAAAATCGTTATTAATAATTATAAAGCGGAGAATATCCGATTTTTACATAAAATACAGGAAGGTTCTAGCCTTCAATTGAAAGGCGAAGAAGTAGATAATTCTTAAAATGATGGTCGCTCGTCCCTCGTTTGTAGATGGTGATATTCCATCAAGTGAGGAACGAGCGTGAAATGAGATACGAAAGAAAATACAAAGTAAGCGATTTGTATCATCAGAAAGAAATCTTATTTACCGTCAGGTAAATAACTTAAAACACTAAATTCATCAAATTCATCTCCGATGAGATACGAAAGAAAATACAAAGTAAGCGATTTGCATCATCACGTAATTTTGCAAAATATTCGTATGCATCCTGCTGGCTTACGCCAAATTTATCCCGACAGACAGATTAATAATATTTATTTCGACAGTACAGGATTACAATGTTATCATGACAATGTAGATGGAGTGGCGGAGCGAAAGAAATTCCGTGTTCGTTGGTACGGCGATGATGTGCGAGAAATTGAGAATCCAAACTTAGAAATTAAATACAGAATAAATGAAGTCGGCTCAAAAAAGATTTTTCCTGTTTCAGATTTCGAATTATTTAATTTGAAAGAAATTACCAGCGAAGTCAGCCAAATTTTAGATAAGAAGTATCAACTTTCTCCGATTTTACTAAATTCCTACAATCGTTCTTATTACGGAACACCAGATAAAAAGTTCAGAATTACAGTTGATAGAAACTTACGCTATTTTTCATTTTTGAGTTCTAATCGATTTATTCGCTATACGACACAAGAACATGCTGTCGTTATGGAGATTAAATACGAGATGGAAGATGATATTTATACCGAACGAGTGACGCAGCATTTTCCATTACGACAAACTAAAAGTTCGAAGTACGTTACAGGAGTGCAAATGACAGGCTGGTTGTAATACTTAAAAATAATTGAGAAGTTAAGTAGTGTTTATGAACACTAGTTTTGGATAATAAAAAAGGCTTTCGAGGAAACTCGAAAGCCTTTTTTATATGTTGTAAACAATTGGCTGCAAACTAATAGTTTACAGCCAACGGTATAATTATCGTACTAATAATAATTCTCCTTGTTCTTCAACTTCTTCACCTGTTGGTAAAATCAATACTGCTGTGAAAATGTAAGTGTCTTGTGGAGCATCTTCACCATTGATTGTTCCATCCCAACCTTGAGTTACATCAGTGTTGTCATATACTAACTGTCCCCAACGGTTAAAGATTTGGAAACGTTGTAAAGTAATATTTCCACTGATTTCTGGTTTGAAAGTCGTATTATTTGAGCCACCTGGTGCAAAAGCATTCGGAAAACCATATACTGGCGGAATCACTGTAATTGTGAATGCTGTTGAAGCATCACAACCGGCAGGATTTGTACCTGTAATGTTGTAAGTTGTTGTTTCTAAAGGTGCTACTGTTGCTTGACCGCCAATAACGTCTGTCAATCCGGTAGTCGGTGTCCAAACATAGCTAATTAAACCTGTTGGACTGAAAGAACCTGCAACTGGTGTTGCACTTGTAGAAACATCAATTGACTCACCTTGGAAAATCTGTGTACTTGGAATAGTTGCCAACTCAAACGGAGCAAATACATTGACCGTTGTTGTATTCGTGTTAGAACAACTTCCTCCTGTTACTGTCAAAGTATAAGTTGTAGAAACCGTAGGCGAAGCCGTAGGATTAGAACTTGTCGGATCATCTAAACCATCAATTGGTGACCAAGAGTAGGTCAATCCCGGTTGAGCCACGTCTCCAATTTGAACAGATTCTTGACCTTCACAAATTGTCTGATCATCGGCAACTGAGGCTGCCCCTGTAAATACGGTAATCGTTATATCCTCTTCAATTACACACACTGGTGTCACGACTTCAACGCTATAAGTTGTTGTAGTCGTTGGAGTTGCAATTGTACTTACGGTTGTCGTGCTTGTTAGATTTTCGTCTGGTGTCCAAGTCCATGTCGCACCTGGTTGATTGGTTACGGCATAGAGTAGTACTTGTTCTCCGGGTGCACATATAATAGTATCCTCGGGCGAATCTAATGTAGCTACAATGACGTCCATTGACAAGGTATCCCAACAAATTCCATTACCTGCAATTACAGTATATGTCGTATTTTGATCAGGATAAGCAAGTGGATTACGCTTCGTCGTATCATCTAACCCTGCTGAAGGACTCCATTTATAAATCATATCAATTGGTCCTGTCATCGGTAAAGCTAATGGCTCGCCACAGATAGTTGTATCATTTGTAGCAAATAAACCATCAATATCATCACGAATATTAATAATCGCTGAATCAGAAGGAATACTATCTGAACATTGACCATAGATATAAATAATAATATTTTCTGTAGGTTCTACAATACCATCTGCAAAAGGTATAATATCAAGAGTAATAGACGTTACACCTGGAGGAAATACCAGGGTATCAGGGATTTGTTGATAGTCCGTACCGTTAATTGCAGAACCTTGAATGTCAAGCGGTACATAGGTGGTGTCTGTCTGAGGAGATACTAATGAAATAGTAATTTCACCATCTAAACAGTTTTCAGCACAACTTAATTGATTTCCAACTTGGATACCTGCGATTTCTAATTCTACACCTTGATCAAATAATGATCCTTCTTCAATCAATACACCTGAATCGAAGAACTGATCGATTCCATCTGCGATTGCCATACGTAAGTGATACGTATTACACGGCGTAACTGGAGAAGAAGCAGTTAATACAGTGGTATAACCATCATAAGCTGTTCCGACTTCACCGGCAGGGTTTGCAACATAATACTGGTTATTTGTACCACTATTAACGGTACTTACCGTAATTGGCGTATTGGTATTCGGTATAGCCGAAATTAATACATCTGTATTTCCATCTAAAATCCCTGGTCCACGAATCCAGAAACCAAAAATATCATTATACACAGAACCAACAAACTCTTCATATTCTTCAGACATAAATAAGTACCTGAAGGTCAATAAATCCGTCGGTGCATATACATCAAATTCTAAAATACAAGCATCGACCGTAGATACATTCGGTGTGATAGATTGCGAAAGTAGCGCATCACCTGGCGAACCAATTGGTGTATTCGCATCTTGACCTGGGAAGTTAACGGAACCATCTAAAACATTTGGTCCTTCTGCGTCATCTGCAAAACCTGTACTTAAAATAATTCCACCATCGATATTTACACCTCCTGGGCCACCTTCGAATGTTCCATAAGCACCTGGAGGACAGTTTAATTGAATATTTGTAATATCAACATTGTTACCTGCGATTTTCTCTGCTAAATCTAACGCTGTGACGTTAGGATTAACAATCATCGGACAAGCAGCCTGATCAATAACAATATCAAAATCTGTACAGGTTGGACAACCCTCACCCGAAACTACAATATAGTATGTACCCGGATCTTGTAAATAAACAGAACCGATCATTGGATCTCCACCGATTGCTTCTGCAGAAGCGATACAACTTGTAGCATCAGCATTTGGACAACCGTCCATTATAAATGCACCTGTTCCGATACCGGTATTTGATAAAGTAACAGAAATACACTCATTACCAGGAGAAGTATAAGCAAATGTATAATCTTCACCATTCATATAAGAACTACCACATGCGTCTGTCGCATCGTAGTTATTACCTGCTCCACAAGTTGAATAATTACCGGTGAAAGGCAAGGATGCTACTGGAGTAGCTGTATTACAATCCGAAATACTTGTCGGTGAACAAGGTTGATTCGTACAAGTCCAAGACATTGTCCAACCAACACCACCTAAAGAAGCTGCGATAGACTGAAACTGTAAAGTCGCCTGACCACTTGGAACTTCAACGACCAAGTTACTTCCCGAACCTCGTATCGTCGTCACGAGATTATTCATATTTGTCGTTCCGCCATCAAAGATTCTTAATCTATCCCCTAAACAATCTATTCCGTAATTGGTAAACGTTAAAATTAAACAACCTTGTGCATTTGGATCTCCGATAGTCCATGTTGCGTTTTCGTTAGGTCCGTAAGAACCCGCTGGTCCTCCCGAATCGTAAAATAAACACGCATCATTACAGAAGTTTGACGACCCTCCGCCTGTTGCAGGCATATTAATTGGTGAACAATATTCATTGATTTCTAATGTAAAGTCACAACCCGCTGTCGCTGTAATACCGTTGTCAATACGTAAGAAATATTGCGTATTCGGGTCTAAGCCGATAACATTAAAAGAAAGTACACTCGTACCACTAATACTTGAGGCTTGAGGCTGACCCAATGACTGCTGTAATACTAATAAACCACAATTTCCTTTGTATAAGGCGAATTTGGGCTGAAAAGCAAAACCACAACTCGCATCAGCAGTAATTGTAATCGTAATATCTAATGAATTACCCGTTGGTGTTGTAAACTCATACCAGACATCTCTCTGTGGTGCAATTACCCAGTTTGGAGGAAGCCCAGGCGGTAATGTAAGAGGAGGAGCACTTGGAGTAGCATTTATATTTGTAAAACCTAAACCAGCTGATGAAAACGGAAAAGGAAGTGGAATATTAATAGCACCTGCACAGTCATCATTAGCTGGTGCTTGAGAATAACCCATTCCAATAGCCGCAAACAAGAAAACTATTGTTAATATTTTTTTCATAGAAAATAGGATTTTATTAGTTATTTAGTCACTAATATAATGTATTAAATTAAGACTGCCATAAGTATTACATTTAGGTAATCCTTATTTTAGAATGTTTTATAATTAGATTATGAAATAATAGTTGTGAGCAACTACTATTTGATAATCAATGAATTATTAATTATTTAACTTGAAATTGTCATTCAGACTTTTAATGACACAACTCAAAAATAATAGAATTGTATCTAAATATGTAAAAAAGTAAATTTAATATTAAAATTAGCATTGTTTGAATCGAAATAGTGTGATTATTTAGCAATCATCTGACATAAAATTATTTCAATTGAATGTTAGTTGATGAATCATCGAAAATGTTGTCGGTGAGGTACTTTTATAATTATTCCTAACTAAGGATTATAAATTATCTACAAGTAAGGTGTTCTTAGTTTTTTAATAAAATTGCATTCATGTTTAGTAAAAAATACTAAGGCTCAATATTACTATTTTTTAGCTCAATTTTAGAATAATTTACTGTTTTTTAGTCATTGGATTATTGTTAAATTCATTCCTTCTTATCAATTTATGCCAAAATTAGTGTTTTTAGTAGCGTTACTATTTTGGATATTTGTATTAGTTTGATACCGTTCGCAATAATTAGTTTCTCTCTGTTGTTTTAAACAAAACAAAAACACATTCAAATTATTTTCATCACAAACACGGACTAAAAATGAAATATTTATTCATGAGTTTAGCGATCTTGTTCACGACATCAACACTAATTTATGGTCAAAAAAATGACCCTGAAAAGCAATATCAGCAACGCATTGAAAAAGACGTGATCAATGGCGTTTATATTCCTGCGGACTTGGCAGAGTGTTTTGTAGAACTGAACAAAAAAATTAGTAAAGAATCGAAAGCAAAATTTAAAAACATGTCGGAGTCAGAGGCAGCAATTAAGTTACATTTTAGTTTGGGGCGCTGGATTTGGCACAACTGGAGTTTTTACGAAGGGTCTCGCTTATCGGTTTATTTGAATAAAGTCGGTGTACATCACCCCGAAGATATGGCTCGCTTGATTATCATTACTTATCATCGTTATTTGAACAAAAAACCATTGGATGTAAAGGTTTTGGCAGAAAAAATTAATGCTGCGAGGAATAAAAAATAAATGTAAGCTCGCAGCCGTAACGAAAAAGGCAATCCTTGGCATCTTATTTAAAATTTTCATAAAATAATGTTGCAACAATGAATTTAATAGTGGATTTTCAGAACTTTATGGCGTTTAAAGAATTTCAATAGGTGGAATTTTATTTAAGTTTTATTATATCAAACTAAACAAAATAAGAATGAGAAAATCAATCTTTACAGTAATTTTATTGGCTTTGGTAACATTATTTGCGGAAGCACAAGTAAAAACACCGGCGGCAAGTCCATCGTCAAAAGTAATGCAAACTGTTGGTATGACAGAAGTAGAAGTTGCTTATTCTCGCCCGAGTAAGAGAGGTCGTGAGATTTTTGGTGGCTTAGTACCTTACGACAAAATATGGAGAACCGGGGCAAATGCTTCTACCAAAATTACCTTTGATAATGATGTTTCTATCGCAGGAAATGACTTGAAAAAAGGTACTTATGCATTATACACGATTCCGGGTAAAGAGGAATGGACAATCATCATTCATACAAATACGTCACATTGGGGCGTAGGCGGATACAAAGCAGAGGAAGATGCTTTTCGTTTTACAGCTAAGCCAACGACTTTAGAGGCAGATGTTGAGACGTTCACTATCGGTTTTTCTAACATCAGTTTAGGCACAGCAAATGTTGATATTTCTTGGGAAAAAACAATGGTGAGCTTCGAAATCGATACGAAGGTTGATGCAATGGTACAAGGAAGTATCGAGAAAACATTGGCGGGGCCAAGTATGAATGACTATTATCAAGCAGCAGCTTACAACCTGATGGCAGGTAAAGATTTAGAGCAAGCATTGGAGTGGATTGATATGGCTATGGAAAAAGGCGGTGACGAAAAGTTCTGGATGGTTCGTCGCAAAGCATTGATTGAAGCAAAATTAGGAAAATATAAAGCGGCAATTACCTCTGCAAAATTATCAAAAGAATTGGCAGAAAAAGCTGGAAATGATGATTACGTTCGCATGAATGATGCTTCTATCAAAGAATGGAAAAAAATGAAATAAATATATTTTGTAATTGCTGACTTGTTAGATTATTCTGATTTGATCAGAATCCCAAAACCTCGGCGGTCAAACATTTTTTTTAATTTTATTAAAACAATGTAGCAAAACAGCAGTACAATTATTGATTTCGTTATGAATAGTCAAAAGTTTTACTTTACGAAGGGAGCTTTTGGCTATTTTTTTTGATGTTTGTGATCAATTTGAATAATTGATAAAATTATAATTATGAAATATATATTATTCGTTATCATTTTTTGTATTGGCCTTTCGGCAAATGCACAACCCGATTCCTCAGCGATTGCGACCATAGATACGACTTCCGTTACTTTAAAAATGGAAAATGATACCTCAAAAGCCAAAGCCGCAGGTTTTTTTAGCTTTTTGAAAGAAGACGGCTTTTCGCCTAAAAAAGCCGCATTTTATTCTGCGGTTTTTCCAGGAGGTGGTCAGCTTTATAATCGTCAATATTGGAAAGCTCCGATTGCTTTAGGAGCAGTCGGTACAGCTGGTTATTTTGTGTATGATAACACCATACAATACCGTCGTTTTCGAGATGCGTACAGGTTGCGAGTCGATGGCGATCCAACAACAGTTGATGAGTTTGCAAATATTCCGGGTGCTAACGAGGCTGCTTTGGTAGAAAAACGAGACAGCTATCGAAAATTTATGGAGCAGTCCTATATCGCTGTAGTTGTGGTTTACGGTCTGCAAGTTTTGGAGGCTTATACAGCGGCACATTTGAAAAATTTTGATATTGATGAAGATTTGAGTTTAGATTGGCAACCGACAATCAATATTCCCGTAGGTTTTCAATCTTCGGGAGAAAGTTTTTTTATGGAAAATCGTTGGCGAGCTTCTAATATGGAAGTTGGGGTGAAAATGCAGTTGGTCAGAAAGCAACATTATTTGATTGAAAACTTTTGATTTATATATACGGCAGACAATGCGTTATTTCCCTATTTCCCAGAGATTTTGAAGTAAACAGGAACACTGTCATCGTCTGCCGTATGACTGTGGCTCAGATATAGGTTTCCATCAATTGTGTTTTAGCAAAATGCATTGTCAAAATCCGCTCTAAATATTCTTTATCCAGCATATCAAACGAACCTATTTCCGTACTATCGACATCAAAAACAGCAATTAATTTACCTTTAGGATTGAATACAGGTACAACAATTTCGGACTGCGACCGTGCATCACAAGCAATATGTTGTGGATCAGCGTGAACATCTTGTACGATTTGCGTTTTCTCCTCTCGGGCAGCACGACCGCAAACACCTCGATTGTAAGAAATATGTAAACAACCTAATGTACCTTGATAAGGTCCAACAATCAATTCACCGTTATTAACACAATAAAAACCGACCCAAAAATAGTAAGGCAAATACGTTTTTAAAATGCAATTAATCGTGGACATTTTGAGAATCATATTGGTTTCTCCTTCTAAAATAGCGTTGATTTCCTTTTCTGCTTGTTGATATTTTTCGTGTTTCTCTGCTGTTGTCATTTTTTTATTTAATAATAATTATGATTGAATATCACCTCGTTTAATATTCGGAGATTCAGTAAAAAACAACCGCCATATTATCAAAAAGAAGTGATAACATGGCGATTTTATAATTCAAAGTCTGCAATCGAGATTGTTTTGAAAGTCAATAAATACTAATTGATTAATATTTTTCTTTTCATAAAGTATTGACTATCAAAGTTTAAACCTAATCTTTTTTTAAATCTATTAGTTTTTAGGCAACCTCAATATGTAACACTCTTAATTTTGTTTAATCAATCGTTGTGTGAATCGTTGATTTCCGACAAGAACTTCAACGAAGTAAACTCCTCGTGTTAACCTCGTGGCGTTGACTTCTTTATAAACACCTTCAAAGTTTTCGGTTTCAGAAATCAGTAATTTTCCTGTGGCATCATATACGTTCACTGTCACGGCTTCGTCCAATACGTTATTAAATGTAATTCCGAATTTATCAACAAAAGGATTCGGGAAAGTATTAATAATCGCTAAATCTTCTTCTCGACGTTGTAAAACAACTGTTTCAGAGTAGAAGAATGAGCCGTCGAAGTTTAAGACTTTTAGACGCATAAAATACAAGTCTTTTCTCAAGTTATTTGGACGAGATTCATAGTTCGTCAAGTTGATAGAACTACCTTGTCCGTCCGTAAACCCAAAGAAAGTAAAGTCACGACCATTCTCAGATAATTCTAAATCAAAACCTTCACATTCGTATTCTGGGAATGTACTCCAGATAACTTCTGCTTGTTGAGCTCCAATGAATTCAGCGTCAAACTCAATTAATTTGGTCTCTAACTCACCGATGTAAGCCTTAATTTTGAAATCATCAATTGCGACACCTTGATAAATACCTACACCATTAGTTTTGAACACAAAACGGAAAGCGACATTTTCGTTGCCAACCAAATTACTCAAGTCTAACTTATATTCTTTAAAAGTATTTTGGAATCCTGTGAAATAAGAAGTTCCAGCCGGAAATGCTGTCTGAGTATTTGTATTCGTATATTCGTACCAGTCATCGCCTTTCTCGCCTAATACTGCCCAGGTTGCTCCTAAGTCCGTTGAGTATTCGACTAAGAAGCCATCCCAACCAGACTGCATAGCGTATTTTGCCCAAAAGCTTAATTCATAAATACCTTCTTGCGAAATATCATAATTTGGCGTGTATAAGTAGGATTCAGAATTATTTTCATAATAATTATCATTGATACCAATAACATAAGCATTGTCACCTGTTTTTGTACCGTTTTTACCATTTATAGTCGAAACGCCACGTTCCCAAGCTGTCCCTGATACATGATAAACACCAAATTCTCCGGCATTATCCTCAAAACTTCCATCGTAATTAGTATTGTCATCAATTGTATAAGGTACATTACGATTTGGTAGAATTGTAATGTTTTGTGTGGCAAAAAGTGTATCGTTAATAGTTAAATTAACCGTATAATTCCCGATTTCGTCAAAGCTATGAACAGGCTCGTAATCCAAAGAAGTGCTACCATCTCCAAAATCCCATTCTACTTTATTAGGATTGTAAGAACGGTTTTCAAACTGGAATGGTGTTCCTACATATCCGATACCATCAACAATAAATTGTGCAGAAGCTGGTGAACGATAATCAGTTGTGAACATTCCTCTACCGTGTGTCCCCGCTAAGATCATATTGTCAGATTCTCTATATTGTAACATATCGACACGAGTGATAGGCATGCCATCTAAGGAAGGTTGCCAAACGGTATTGTTACCATCTAAATTGTTAGTTACCCAAACGCCTGCTTCTGTAGCAATCATTGCTTGATCAGAATCAATCGGGTCGAAAATCACCCACCAAACTGGCATATCAGGTAAGTTTCCTTCTACCGATTGCCATGTGTCACCATTATCAAAAGATTCATAAACACTTGTTACACCATAATTCGACATAGTAGCTAACATGTGATTTTCATCCCCCTTTTCTGCAACAATACAAGAAACGTCTCCAGTACCGATTGATTTTTGTGTGATTGCTTTTGAAAGTCCAGTATGTGCATCATCAATTTTTACAATTCTACCATAGTTTGTTCCTAAATATAAACGATTACTAATATTAGGAGATACATAAAGGTGTCTTACACTTCCTATTGTAGCATTAACACTGACGACATCATTATTTCCATTTTCTACCTCCCAGCGAAAATAACTATTAGGAGAAGTCTGAGCATACATAATATTGGCTTCATCATCATAGTCAGAAGGATTGTAAAATCTACCATCAGGTACAGAAACACCACCAGAAAAGTTTTGACCTCCATCAAGAGATAAACCATAGTTGCCTCGTTGAGAAGAAACGATTTGAATCATACCGTCGGTCTGGTCAATATGACAAGCCATACCGTCGCCACCCCAAATATCATCCACATTATCAATACCATAACTATCGAAAGCATGCGTTCCGTTATCTTGTGTACCACCGATGAAATAATTTTTACGAAATTCAGGGTGTATGGCACAAGAATAATATTGTGTTACATTATAGCCGTCGTTAATCAAACTAAAACGAACTAAGCTTGGAGCATCATCTGAGTTATTAGAGCGATACAAGCCACCATCATTTCCGATAAATAAAATATCACCTCTTCCTGGATAAAAGTATATTAGGTGTTGATCAGGGTGAATATATGGTGCCGTGTTGCCATAGGCATGAGTAACTGTACCCCAATTAAAGCCACCATTTATGGACATTACGACATCGATTCCGCCCATTACGACTCTATTTTCATTCGTTGGGTCAACGGCAATATCTAAATCATACCATGCTTGATTCCCTGAGAAATTAGTACCATTAATTTCTGGTGCATCTGAACTTTTTGACCAAGATTGTCCGCCGTCAGTCGTTTTATAGACAAAGGTTGCTGTTTGATTATTAGAGCAAAGTGCGTAACAAATATCTGGATTAGAAGGAGCAACTGCCAGCTCTACTCGATCTTGTCCTCCAACAAAACCAGTACCACTGAAGCCAACCGCATTCCAATTTCCACTATCTCCAACATCAGCACCAGCTTCCGATTTGTAGATGATCGTAGAGGCACGATAACCAGTTACACTCCATATCGAACCATCTGCACCAAGTTCTACTTCATTGATAGAATTATTTGCACCTGGTGCAAGGTTAGAGCCTAATACTCTTTCCCAAGTTTGACCACCGTCCTGACTTCGTTGTAAGCCTTGACTACGAGTAGCTGCATAGACATCACCATTCGGGTGGATAATCATTCTCATTGTATATTCAAAAGTAGAAGTTGATAATAACCGATTCCAAGTTACACCACCATCTATACTTTTGAAAATACCTAAACCGCTAACAGCATCTGCATTGAAATACCCTTCACCCGTACCGAAATACATAATTTGAGGATTGTTAGGGTCTTGTACCAAAGTCACGATGGCTAAGTTTTCTAAGTAATCATTAACAACTTCCCATTTTGGGGCAGCAGCTAAAATATCCTTTGTGTACCAAAGACCTCCAGCTACACCAGCCGCAAAAGCCGCTCTCCCATTAGGATCATTGGCATCTACCAAGATAGTACGTGTACGACCGCCAACTCGATAAGGACCACGTTCTGTCCATCTTGCTTGAGTAATTGGCGTATTTTTATCTAATACAGCTGCTGTTTTGATATAATTTAAGACATTTCCTAAGCGTTCTCTTGGCGGATAACCCAAGGCTGGATCTTTGGTCTTTTCGAACCATTGCCGCATCATCGCCTCTATACGAGCACGTTTGTCGCCTTCTTCCTCTCCAAATTCCCCTTCTTGTTCGGTAAGTTCGGTTGAGGTTTCGGAAGTGATTCTTTGAACAGTAAAAAACGTAGCAATCGAAAGAGCAATTGCCACTACTACAAACAGATAAGTGTTTTTCATAAGTGATTTGTTTTACTCGGTCGTTCAATATGATTGAACTCTTGTTTTTTTAGGCACGATAGCCAGATATCATTTAAGACATCTATTTAGTATTATAATGAAAATAGGAGCTTTTGTGAAACCAAAATTAACTTTCAAAAGATTACAAGACGAAATTACGCAACAATAAATCAATAAATTGACTGATTGTTTACATTTTTTAATTTTTGGGAAAATTAGTTAAGAGTTTCTGAGAAGTTTCTTGAAGTATTTTGTTCGTCAAAGCGGAGTGTAGTGATTAGTGATTAATTAATCACTAATCACCAGTCACTACCAGCTAATAATCTTTTTCGAAGACGCTAATACTATGCGTTTCAGGATTTTCAAACATCGGACGACGATTTTTTATAACCACCAAGTCGTTCTCTGTCAATACATTATAATTATTACCAATAATGCCGTCGATCTCCTCTAATATCGTTTCACTTTTCTCTCCATAGTGTTCGCCTTCGATAATATCTTGGACGATGCTGTTTTTAATATCTCGGATTTCGGTATCAAAAATATCGGTTTTTGCTGCCAAACGCTCCAGTCGATTAAGTATAGCAGTATGTTTACCTTGTCCTAAAAGACTATAACCGCCATAATCCCAGGTTTGTAAAAACCAAACAGGATAATAATATTCAATATCATCGGCATACATTGCTTTTAAAATTCGTGTAAATTCATCGTCTAACTTACCTTCGGTTTGAGTTGCTTTTTGGTGCAAATCTTCAATATTCGTAAAAATTTGATATTGAGTACCTTCGGCGACCAAACTTAGCGACATGGCAGGAATCGGGTCGTCAATCCAAAATAAATCAGGGTATTCCGTATCATCTATACCGACTTCAAAAAATTCTGTAAACTTATAATTTAGCTTGTTTCCTAACGATTTATTGTTGCGATACAACGAAGGAAAGGCTTTATCCGTCGTTGTTTCTTCATATTGTTTCTGATAAGCCTCTACTTCATGGACGTTTTTTTTGCCAAAAAACTGTTCTAATCGTTTGGTAATCAATCTATTTTTTAACTCTTTGCCAGCGTCATCAGATTTGAATTTTACAGCACCGCCATAAATCCAGCCTTCTTGTCCTTCTCTGATTTGGATTTTTAGCCAAGGATCATCGTGTTCAATGCCTCTTAATTTTATTTTGTCTGTAAAATCGCTGATTTCGCCCATGAAAGTGACTTTCGTTCCCTTCTTGAGTTGTTCCAGCTCTTCACCATCAAGACCGGCTTTATCCCTTATTCTCACTTTGTTTAAGATAACTTCTAATTCGATTGTATTGTCAATAACGGTTGTTGTTTGTTGGGTCGGAGTTGATTCTACAGTTGACGATTCTTCGGGCGTTTTATCGCCACAACTCATGTAAAAACAACAGATAAACAGTAGTACGGTAAACTTATTCATTTTTTGAAATTTGTTGGAAATATAATTTTTTGATTCGTTACATATATCTTCTCAATTATAAAATTATATCTTTGCACCTCAAAATTTTTGAGATAGAATTTTGATAAGATTTTAAGAAAATAAATTAAGTAATCGCAGATAATTCAAATGTGCTGTAAGCAAGTCCTTGAATTATTCTAATGATATAAAAAATGGCTTTAAAATGTGGAATCGTTGGTTTGCCGAATGTTGGAAAATCAACCTTATTTAACGCACTTTCTAATGCGAAGGCTTTAGCAGCAAATTATCCTTTTGCAACCAAAGAACCGAATGTCGGTACAATCACCGTTCCTGATAAGCGATTATCAAAGTTACAAGAATTGGTCAATCCGCAAAAGGTAGTACCAACGACGATTGAAATTGTAGATATTGCAGGATTGATAAAAGGAGCAAGTAAAGGCGAAGGTTTAGGAAATCAATTCTTGGCAAACATCCGTGAGGTAGATGCAATCGTACATGTCGTTCGTTGTTTTGACGACGGCAATGTCGTTCATGTTGATGGTAGTGTTGATCCTGTTCGAGACAAAGATATCATTGATACCGAATTGCAATTCAAAGACCTGGAAACGCTTGAAAAACGCTTAGATAAATTGCGTCGTCAAGCTAAATCAATGGATAAAGAAATTATCCGTCAAGCGGAAATTACGCAAAAATTACATGATCATATCGAACAGGGAAATAACGCCCGTTCTTGTGAAATAGACGAAAACGACTTGCCTTTCGTGAATGAAATGTACTTATTGACCAACAAACCCGTCATGTACGTTTGTAATGTCGATGAAGCATCTGTCATTGATGGAAATAATCATACGGCTCGTTTTTTGGAAACCGTAAAAGATGAAAACGCTCAAGTTTTATTTATCTCCGCAGCTATCGAAGCGGATATTGCAGAGTTAGACACGTACGAGGAGCGTATGGAGTTTTTGCAAGATATGGGCTTAGAAGAGCCAGGTGTAAATAAAATCATCGAAGCTTGTTATCGTTTATTAAACTTGATCACCTACTTCACCGCAGGAGTAAAAGAAGTTCGTGCTTGGACAATTATCGAAGGCACAAAAGCACCTGGTGCAGCAGGAGTGATTCACTCTGATTTTGAAAAAGGTTTTATTCGTGCAGAAGTGATTAAATACAACGATTATGTAGAATACGGTTCAGAAGCTGCTGTAAAAACAGCCGGCAAAATGGGCGTAGAAGGAAAAGAATATGTTGTCGGTGATGGCGATATTATGCATTTTAGATTCAATGTATAAACGGTAGTCGATTTTTTGATTCTCTGAAAATTTTTGTGAAAGTTTTAAAAAAAGATAAACAGCAATAAATTATTACGCTGTGTTTAAAAATCATAAAAATTTTTAGAGAATCAAATCATTTTAGTATAAATTCTCAATCAATCTTCATACACTCTACCCCTTAATTTTAAGCAAATCCTAAGATTTCGAATCAAATAAGTTTGTAATTTTGTACCATGAGAATCTTAGTTATCGAAGACGAACAGGGCATTGCTAACTTCATCAAACAAGGTTTAGAAGAAGAAGCGTATGCTGTAGATGTTGCTAATAACGGCATTACAGGCTTAGACTGGGCATTATCTAATGATTACGATATTCTACTCGTTGATTGGATGTTACCAGGATTGACTGGCATAGAAATCTGTAAACGATTTAAAAAAGAAAAGAAAAACGTTCCTTTTATTTTTTTAACTGCACGAGATACCGTTCAAGACACCGTCCAAGGATTACAGGCCGGAGCCAATGATTACATCAAAAAACCATTTCATTTTGAAGAGTTGTTAGAACGCATCAAGGTTCAATTACGCCCTAAAAGTGGCGAACATGAACGGTTTACGCTTGGTAATATCGTTCTGGATGTAGCGGCTCATCAGGTCTGGAAAGAAGAGGAGGAAATTCATTTGACACAAAAAGAATTTGCCCTTTTGGAATATTTAATCCGTAACAAAGGCAAAGTTTGTCGAAGAACACGCATCATCGAGAGCGTCTGGGATATTCATTTTGACCTAAACACTGGCGTTATTGACGTTTATATCAATGCATTACGCAAAAAACTAAACCTTAAAATCGAAGAGGATTATATTCAAACCGTCCGAGGGGTAGGCTATATTGCAAAGGATTAAGAGTGATGTTGATGTATTGAAATAGGCAAAGTTTCAAGCCTGCTTAACACATCAACGTATCAACACATCAAAAAAATGAATTTTTCTTTCAAAGACAGAATTGCATTATATTATATGTTGGCGACTGCGAGCATTACGTTTTTAGTATTTATTATCATTTATGTAGTAGCTCAAACTGCGATGTATAGCGGGATTGATAGCGATTTAACCTTTGAAGCAAAAATGCATCAAAAGGAAATTTATACTCAAAATGATAGTATTTTTTTTATTAATAAAAATGAATGGGAAGAACGAGAGCATAAGGAAGTAAAAGTAAATCCCGTTTTTATTCAAATTGTTAATAAAAAGGGACAATTGATGGACAAATCACCTAATCTAAAAGAAGGAGAACTTGATTTTAATCAGAAAAAAGCATTTTATACTCAATTTGATACTAAAATAAACGGTCAAGCTATTCGGCAGATACAAGTCCCGGTAGAGCAAAAAGGAGATTTGAAAGGTTATATTCTCGCCGCAATGTCCTTAGAAGGGTCAAATATGGTTTTAAATAATTTAAGAAAAACCTTATTAATCATATTCCCAATTGTCTTAATTTGTCTGTTTTTTATCACCCGATTTTTGGCAGGTCGAAGTATCATTCCCGTTCAAATTATCACACAAACCACGGATAGAATTACTCGGAATAGTTTAAACGAACGAGTACCGTTGCCACAAAACAAAGACGAATTATATACCTTAACGTCGTCTATTAATGAGCTTTTGGACAGAATGCAAGAAGCCCTCGAACGAGAAAAACAATTTACCGCTGATGCTTCTCATCAATTGCGAACACCGCTTGCCGTCCTCAAAGGGACACTTGAAGTATTAATAAGAAAACCACGAACAGAAACAGAATATCAAGAAAAAATCACGTATAGCATTAAAGAAATTGATCGTATTTCGAGTGCCGTTGAGCAGTTATTAATTTTGGCAAGGTTGGATAAAAATAGCGTAAAAGTAACGAAAACTGCCATCAATCTTCAAATGATTAGCAACGATATTTTATACCGATTCAGAAATGATATTTCTAAAAAATTACTATCAGTAAATATTACTTCAAATATCGATGCAGACTTGATTTCAGATCCTTATTACATTGATTTAATTATCGAAAATTTGATTTCTAACGCTGTAAAATACGCCAGTGAAAATACGGCAATCGACATAGTGATGACTAAGAATAAAGGAGAAATAACTTACCAAATAAAAAATCAAGGTATCGTTATTCCGCCAGCAGATTTGGAGACGATTTTTAATCCCTTCTATCGTTCGAATCCTCTACATCACAAAGCTATTCAAGGCAATGGCTTAGGTTTGTCAATCGTCAAAAAAGTAAGTGACTTATTAGGGGCAAAGATTACAGTTTCGAGCGATGCGGGAGCAGGAACGGTCTTTACGCTGGTATTTTGATTGTTTGGTATTGAATGGATTAACGGCTTTGAAAGTTGCATACTGTTGTATTACATCTCTTTTTCATCTTAATGATTTATGTTTTACGAATATCTAAACCAGTTTATTAACTTTTTTCCTAAAATTCCCAAATCTTAAGCGAATCTTAAGAATCTTCTAAGCATTGTCTAAGACGGTTGCCCTTACATTTGTACTATCAATTAAAAAGAAAATTTTGACGAGTACAAATATAAAATCATGTTAGAAAAAATCATTAATTACAGTATTCACAATAAGCTGATTGTCTTGCTTTTTACGGCGGGTATTATTGGATTTGGTTTATATTCGTTAGCGAATATTCCGATCGGAGCCGTGCCTGATGTGACGAATAATCAAGTGCAAGTGATTACTACTTCTCGCAATTTATCGACACAAGATATCGAGCAGTTTATTACTTATCCTGTGGAGTTAGAAATGGCGAATTTGCCAGGTGTTAAAGAAATTCGTTCGATTTCAAAGTTCGGTCTATCGGTCGTGACGATTGTTTTTGAGGATAAAATGGGGACGTATTTACCTCGTCAGTTGATTGCTGAAAAGATAAAAAGTGCGGAAGAGAAAATTCCTGCTGGGTTCGGTAGTCCGTTTATGGGACCAGTTTCTACGGGTTTGGGCGAGATTTATCAATACATTTTAGATGTAGAACCAGAGTATAAAGATAAGTATTCAACGATGGATTTGCGGACAATTCAAGATTGGATTGTGAAGCGGCAATTGTCGGGTATTCCGGGCGTAGTCGAGGTAAATACTTGGGGCGGACAGCTGAAACAGTACGAAGTAGCCGTTAATCCCGAGCATTTACGGACGATGCACATTTCGGTTGCGGAGATTTTTACGGCATTGGAAAATAACAATAGCGTTGCCGGTGGCGGTTATATCGAAAAGACGAATGAAAGTTATTTTATCCGTGGCGAAGGCTTGATTGGCTCGATGACGGATATTGAAAATATCGTGGTGACAAACCGCAACGGCACGCCGATTTATGTGAAAGATGTGGCGAAAGTACAATTCGGTGCTGCGAACCGTTTCGGAGCGATTACGGCAAATGGCGAAGGCGAAAAAGTCTTAGGTCAGGTGATGATGTTGAAAGATGCCAACTCAAAAGCGGTGATTGAAAGTGTGAAAGAACGAGTGGCGAGTATTCAAAAATCTTTACCTGAAGGCGTGTATATCAATCCGTTTTTGGAGCGTAGTGAGTTGATTGAGAAGACGACACATACTGTAGCTGAAAACTTGATTTTGGGTTGTTTGATTGTGATTTTTGTAGTCGTGATTTTATTGGGTAATATGCGGTCGGGTTTAGTCGTCGCTTCGGTTATTCCGCTGACGTTGTTGTTTGCATTATCAATGATGTATTTGTTTGGGGTTGATGCAAATTTGATGAGTTTGGGTGCGATTGACTTCGGGATCATCATTGATGGAGCGGTGATTATTGTGGAATATATCGCCTATCAAATTACGAAACAAAGCGGTAAAATTAACGGTTTGCCGGTTGCCGAAAGGCAAAATTTAATTGATAATATTACTTTCAAAAGTGCAACAAAAATGATGCGCTCTGCCGTTTTTGGTCAGTTAATTATCATCATCGTTTTTATTCCGATTTTGTCGCTTTCTGATGTCGAAGGTAAAATGTTTGGCCCAATGGCGATGACGTTTTGTTTTGCTTTAGTGGGTGCGATGGTTTTGTGTTTTACTTACGTTCCTGTCATGGCCGCTCTATTTTTAAAACCATCAAAACAAACAAATAAAAATATTTCTGTTCGAATTATTTCTTTTTTAGAAAAATTATATACGCCAACTATTTCATGGGCGTTGCGATTTAAAGGTGTGGTTTTAGGTTTGGCGATTGCGATATTAGTCGTAGTTGGATTTTTATTTTCAAAAATGGGTGGCGAGTTTGTGCCAACTTTGGACGAAGGTGATTTTGTGATTCAACCGGTTTTAAAAACAGGAACAAACCTTTCTAAAACCATTGAAACGACAACACAAATTGAGGCGATTTTAAGAAAATTTCCTGAAGTAAAACAAGTGGTGTCAAGGATTGGAGCGGCAGAAGTACCGACTGACCCGATGTCCATGGAGGAGAGTGACGTTATTATTACTTTAAAACCTCAAAAAGAGTGGACGACGGCCGAGACCAAAGATGGTTTGGCAGACAAATTCAAAGAAGCCCTTTCCGATATTCCAGGACTTGATTATGAATTTACGCAACCGATTGAGATGCGTTTTAATGAATTAATTACGGGCGTTCGTGCAGATTTGGCGATTAAAATATTCGGAGATGATTTGGAAATTTTAAATAAAAAAGCACAAGAAATAAAAAAAGCAATAGAAAAGGTGGAGGGTGCGGCAGATATTTCGGTGGAAAAAGTGGCAGGTTTGCCGCAAATGTCCGTGAAATATAATCGTTCAAAAATTGCGAAATACGGTTTAAATATTGAAGAAGTCAACCATATGTTAACGATGAGTTTTGCAGGATTGACGGCAGGAAGCATTTTTGAAGGCGAAAAACAGTTTGATTTGGTCGTGAAATACGATGCGAATTTTAGAAAAGATATTGAAAATATTAAAAACAGTTCGTTCACGTTACCGAATGGCAGTCAAATTCCTTTGAGCGAATTGGCGGAAATTAATTATACCAAAGGACCAGCAAAAATCTCACGAGATGACACAAAACGCAGAATTGTGGTTGGTGTAAATGTTAGAAATCGAGATTTGGAGTCGGTGGTGAAAGATGTTCAGAACATCATCGAAAAAGACATAAAAATCCCAGCCGGTTATTTTGTAACCTATGGCGGACAGTTTGAAAATCTTAGAAATGCTCGTGCAAGGTTGATGATTGCCGTGCCGATTGCTTTGGTTTTAATTTTCATTCTATTGTATTTTGCCTTCGATTCTATCAAGGAAGCCTTGATGATTTACAGTGCGATTCCGTTGTCGGCAGTTGGTGGCGTGTTGGCGTTGTATGTACGAGATTTGCCATTTAGTATTTCGGCAGGTGTTGGTTTTATCGCCCTTTTCGGTATTGCAGTTTTGAACGGTATCGTTTTGATTGAACATTTCAAAGAGTTGAAAGCACATGGTATGACGAATTTATACAAACGAATTTTGGTAGGTACAAAAGAGCGGTTACGCCCAGTTTTATTGACGGCTGCGGCTGCGGCATTAGGCTTTATTCCGATGGCGTTATCGACCTCAGCGGGTGCGGAAGTGCAGCGACCTTTAGCGACGGTTGTCGTTGGTGGATTGATTTCGGCTACTTTATTAACATTGTTGGTTTTGCCTGTTTTGTATGCAATTTTTGATAGAAAAAGAAAAGTAAAAAATAAAAGTGGTGCAATTGGTCTTTTGTTAATAATCGGTTTGTTTTCGTTACCAAATTTGGCGAAAGCCCAAATGCCTGCTTTGTCGTTAGATGAAGTAATTGCAACAGCTTTAGAAAATAATACAGGTCTAAAAGTAGCGAATCTACAAGTTTTGAAAAGTCAAGAAGCGGTTAATTCAGCGTATAATATTGATAAAACTAATTTCTTTTTGGGGCATGACCAAAATAATATTGCTGAAAATAATGAACCTTTGACGGTCTGGGGAGCAAGTCAAGCCGTACAATTGCCATCGGTGTATAAAACTCGGCAAAAATTGAGCGAAAGCAAAATAAAATTGGCAGAGCAGCAAGTCAAAATGGATGAGCGAAGGCTCAAAGCCGAGGTTTCAAAAGCTTATTACACGATACTTTTTTGGGAAAATTTAAAATCAAATTATCAATATTTGGATAGTTTGTATGGCAAATTTGAAGCCGCAGCCACCAGACGCTATGAGTTGGGCGAAACGAATTATTTGGAAAAATTGACCGCTACAACGAAGAAAAAAGAAATGACCTTACAGCTCGAACAATGCAACGATAACATCGCTTCGGGTTATGCACAATTGAAAATTTGGCTACATCAAAACGATGAGTTTACGATTGAAAATATTGCTTTTGAACCGCTCGAAGTTGATGTCAATGCCTTGAATAATCACCCTGCAATGGGCTATTATCAAGCGGCTTCAACGGTTTCGATGAATACGGTAGAATTAGAAAAAAAACAATTGTTACCCGATTTTGAAGTGTCCTATTTTATGGGAACAAATACCGCTGCAAATAATAAATTATACAATGGTTTTCAAGTTGGCGTAGGCGTTCCGTTATTCAAAGCGGCACAAAATTCAAATATAAAAGTAGCCGAATTAGAAACAAAAATCATCGAGCAAGAGGCGTTAAATTATGAGCGCTCGCTTACTGCAAAATTTCAAACCTTGCAAACGCAATTGGATAAATACGCTAAAGCGATACAATTCTACGAAACAGATGGGCGATTGTTGTCACAAGAAATCATTAATACGGCAAATGTTTCGTTTCAAAATGGAGAAATCGACTATTTACAATATTTACAGGCGTTGGAAAGTGCAAAAAATATTGAACAGAATTATTTGGATAACTTGATAGCGTACAATTTGACGGTTTTGGAAATGAATTTTTTGAGTAATTAAAAAATATGTAAACCTACTCTTGACTCCTCCCTTAAAAATGGAGGGCGTTTGACGACATTGGTTTAATTATGATAAAATAAAAATCAAATGAAAAATATATTTAAAATAATGTTTTTAGTATTCGGCGGTGCATTTTTAATAACAAGTTGTAGCAGTAGCGAAGCCGAATCGATTGAAATAGGAGATAATCAAACCTTAGAAGCTGCAACGGTTACAGAAGTAATTGAGGTGACAGAAAAGCAGTTTCAAACGGCAAAAATGGAATTGGGTAAAATGGTAGATTATACTTTTCCGTCTGTTATCAAAGCGAGTGGACAAATCGAAATTCCATCTAAAAACAAAGCAAAAGTGAGTGCTTACGCTGGTGGTTATGTTGCTAATATTAATTTGGTAGAAGGGCAAACTGTAAAGAAAGGACAGGTTTTATTTACATTAGAAAATCCAGATTTCGTCCAAATGCAGCAGGATTATTTGGAAGCACGAGAGCAATTGACGTATTTAAAATCGGATTATGACCGCCAAAAAACATTGGCAGCCGAGAATGTTTCGGCTCGAAAAAACTTCTTAAAAGCGGAGTCGGATTATCGAGTAACTTTGACAAAAATGGAAGGCATGAAAAAACGGTTGGCGATGTTGCGTATCAATGTGGACAACCTTACGGCTCAAAATTTGGTGTCAACTATTTCTGTACTTTCACCGTCAAATGGTTATGTAACCACCGTTTACGCTCAAAAAGGAATATTTTTAAATCCGACGGATGTCGCCGTAGAAATGTTGAATACGAATGATTTACAATTGACTTTAAATGTTTTTGAAAAGGATATTTTAAAAATAAAAACTGGTCAAACGGTGACTTTTAGAATCCCTGACGCAAGTACGGCAACCTATGAAGCGACAGTATTTATGATTGGCAAGTCGGTGGACGACACAAAGCGAGTCGTCACGGTGTATGCTCGTTTGAAAAATGCGAAAGATAAGGCGGTTTTGGTATCGGGAATGTATGTTGATGGTAGCATTGTCCTTGAAAATAATTCTGCAAAAGGGTTGCCCGAAACGGCAATTGTTACCGCAGAGGAGCAGAATTTTGTTTTGATAAAAAAAGAAAAAACAGCAGGCGGCTATGTTTTTGAGCAAAAAGCGGTAAAAGTTGGAGAACGAGAGAATGGTTTTATGGAGGTTTTGAATAGTACGGATTTTGAAGGTAAGGAAATTTTGATAGACGGAGCGTTCAACTTAATTGGGATAGAGTAGATTTTTACTGATTGTTGGATTGTTTTGTAGTTTTGAAAGCCGTATCAATTTAATGTTGATACGGCTTTTGACTTCTTTAAAACAAGGTTTAGGCATCTAAGTAATTGATGTTTGATAATTAGTATTTTTATTTATAAAATTTTATAAAGTGTTGATTATGAAATTTTTATAGTGTTTTTAATGACTGGTCGATTAGGTCATATCAGAGTTCCAATTCCATTGTTCTCTTGCCCGTTCAATTTTCGTCTTTTCAAATGTATCTCTGGGTAGAAAATAGGTTTTATCTGTTTCGTCTTCTTCCCAGTCGTCATGTTTTTTCTCAGGTTCTATTTGTGATTTCATTACAAAGGCGATAAAAATGCCAACTAAAGCACCATAAAAATGACTTTCCCACGAGATACCTTCTTGATTTGGAACAATTCCGAAAAACATTCCGCTGTATAAGATTGTGACAACCATTGATAAGACAATCGAACGAATATCTTTTACGAAAACACCTGACCAAAAAACAAAAGCGACCAGGCCATAAATTACGCCACTTGCTCCGATATGATAGACTTCTCTCGCAAATCCCCAAACCGCTAAACCGGTCAAAATATAAATCGCTAAAATAGATTTGATAGCGACTTCTTTATAAAAATAAGTGATCATCCAGCTTAGAAGTATAAAAGGTACTGTATTCGAGGTCAAATGCTGAAAATCTCCATGAATAAATGGGCCAGTAATTATACCAATTAACCCTGGAAATGATTTTGGGAAAATACCTAAATAATATAGATCAGCCCCTAAAACAAAACTAACAATATGAATTACCCACATTAGAATAGCACCAAATAGAGGAAGGATTAAACTATCTAAAAATCTGGAACGATCAGTATCTGTATGAATCATTTTATTTTTTTTCGTATAAAAGTGTGACTTGAAACGCTTTATTATCCGACAAAACAAGTGAAATAAAGTTTAATAAGTCGTGTAAATTAAGATTATATTTTTGGATAAACAAGTCCACATAAAAGATGATAAGATGAGGTCAAGAAGGTGTCTTGATTATGTGTATTCCAGAAATTGATAGCATGAAAGTATTAAAGTTTACTAAAATCTCATTCTTCCCTAATAATTTTAATCATATTCACTACTTACTATCGATTGGAAATAGGAGTATTTTTATAGTTTCTTTATATGATTTGTATCACTAAATGTAAGAAAAATATGATGTTACTTTGTAACTTTTAATAACAGAAAAACCTCTAATGATGTATCGTTTTTTATTAGTAACTACTTTTTTATTGTCAACAGTTTTAGCTCAAAGTCAAGCTACTTTTAATATTCATTTAGAACCTTTTAATATTAATGGTTTTACAGGAATACAATCCTTTGCTTTTGGTCAGCATAATGGTAAGATTTTACTAATTGGTGGTCGAAAAGATGGTTTACATCGCCGACAGCCCTGGGCTTCATTTGACGTAGCAGGACACAATACGGATATTTTAGTCATTGACCCCGAAACAGAGCAGATTTGGGCAGCCTCAGTTAATACTTTATCGACAGGCTTGAAAGAACAATTGCAATCTACGAATATGCAATTTTATCAAGATGGAAATACCTTGTATGTTATCGGCGGATACGGTTTTTCCTCTGCTAATAATGATCACATCACACATCCTCAATTGACAGCGATTCAAGTCGATGCTTGTATTAATGCTATTGTGAATAACACCTCAATCACGCCTCACATTCGTCAGTTTACAGATGATTATTTTGCTGTAACAGGTGGTCAACTTGGGAAGTTAGGCGATACTTATTATCTCGCTGGTGGTCAAAAATTCACGGGTCGTTATAATCCGATGAACGGGCCAAGTTTTGTACAGGCATACACGAATGCTATCAAACGATTTAAGATAGTTGATAATGGAATAAACTTGAATTATCAAGCACTAGCAAGTTGGACAGATGCAATGAATTTGCACCGTCGAGATTATAATATGTTGCCACAAATTTTCCCAGACGGTAGCTATGGATTTACAATGTTTTCGGGGGTTTTCCAGCATACGGTTGATTTACCATTTTTAAACTCGGTGGATTTTGATAGTACGGCTTATCAAGTCAATAACTCGTTTTCTCAATATTTGAATCATTATCATTCTGCTAAAATTGCGGTTTACGATTCTACTGACAAGGCGATGCACAATGTGTTTTTAGGTGGAATTGCTCGTTATTTTTTAGATGATAATGGCAGCTTAATTCAAGATGATAATGTGCCGTTTGTAAAAACAATCGGTCGAGTGAGTCGATTTGCAGATAGTACAATGACAGAAACTCAAATTGGTACAATGCCTGACTTATTAGGAGCGGGTGCGGAGTTTATTTTATCGGATAATACACCACAGTTTGAACATGAAATTGTTGATTTACAGCAACTTACGGGTGATACGGTTATGATAGGTTATGTTTTGGGTGGTATCAAAAGTAGTCAACCGAATATCTTTTTTACGAATACAGGAAGTGAAAGTGAGGCTTACAGCACATTGTACAAAGTCTATTTTATTCCTTCTGGCATTACAAGTACAGAAGTCGCTACACCGAATGAGTATTTATCAGATTGGTCGATTTTTCCAAATCCAGCAGAAGAATATTTCAAGTTTAAAATTAACTTAGAAGAGCCAGCGGTCGTTGATGCGTACTTATCAAATGTAGCGGGTGAAGTGATTTTAGAAACTGGATTGGACACTTTAGCTGCTGGTTCGCATGAGTTTACCGTAGAGTTAGAATCACCAGAAAGTGGTGTTTATTTTATGTCTATTTTAGTAAATGGTCGATTATATACGAAGCAGCTTATTATTAAATAGGTTTTATTCGTGATGAAGCTGTAAGGTTTTGAACGTTTTTTATGATGCTTATCATCTTCGAATCTAAAAAGCCAAAGTCATTCGTCATTCCGACCTATAGTTTATCCCTGAGATATGGTGGGGCGGAATGACGAGCTTTTAGGTTTCTTATTTCTTTAACTTTTTTATCATTTATTTATTTTATAATAAAATGATTTTCAATGTTTTATAGATTTAAAATCTAATTATAATTTACTTTTTTATGAATAATTTTAATATAAAAATCTTCATTTAATTTATAATTTAACATTATTAAAATAATAACAATCGCAGGAAAAACCATCGCCAGAGTCGTGATATAATGAATACCGTTTAGGGTGAAATTAGATAAGGTTGTATTCGGGATATATTGATAATGATCCAGTAAAATTCCTAAAATAAACGAACCGATTCCTAAAGCAAATTTTAAAAAGAACAGTCCCAAACCAAAAATTATTGCTTCTGCCCGAATGCCTGATATCCATTGTCCGAACTCAACAGTATCTGGCAACATTGCCCAAAAAGCAAAAGCGGCACAACCGATGCCGATACCCATAATGGCCATTTGAGCATAAACCCATGCTATATTTTGCGAAAGTAAAGGGTTGAAACAAAAAGTCAAACCGCCAAAAATCATGACCAAACAACCAGTAATTAATGTTTTTCGTTTGCCAATTTTGCTACTTAGCCAAAGCCAAATCGGTAAAAATAACATCAGGCAACTGAACAGTAATAACATGCCATTGCCAAAAGCGGCTTCGTTTTGCAAATTGTATTTGAAGAAATAGGAAAGCGATTGATAAAAAATCACAACACCAGCCATACCAACCATAATAAAGCCGCATAATTGCCAAAATGGACGGTTTTTTTTCAACATTTTTATTAAATCTTTGAGGTTGAAAGTTTGTTTAGCTTCTTTTTGAGGTAGCTCAAATGTGAACGAATAACAGATTAAAAATAAAACTAAGGCAATTAACGAGAAGACCATTCCGACTTTGAAATAACCATCGTCACTGGGCAGCCAATTCATAGCGTTCATCAATTTTCCGGTTAAAACGGAGACCATCATCGCACCAGCATAACCAAAGAACATTCGGTAAGCGGCTAATTTACTGCGTTCGTGTGAATCGTGTGTCATTTCTGATGATAAAGCTGAGTACGGAATATTTCCAACTGTAAAAAAAGTACGATAAAGGATTTGAACTGTCGTGACCCAAGCGATTAAATACCAACCTTCAAAATTGGGCTGAAAAAACATTAAAGTATAACAAATGCCCAGCGGAACTGGTGCTAATAATAAATACAAGCGATAGCGACCAAATCGACTCTGAGTTTTGCCAGCAAAAAAGCCCATCATCGGATCAGAAACTGCATCCCAAATTGTAGCGATTAAAAAAACTGTCCCTGCTTGAGTGGCGTTAATCTTTAGAATGTCCGTGTAAAAGAACATTAAGAAAAGTGTCGTCCCTTGAAAAAATAAGTTAAACGCAAAATCGCCTAAACCGAAGCCAATGTAGTTGTGAAGTTTCATTTTGTTGGTATGGTTGATTTTTGTTGCTCACAAAGGATGCTTTTTACACAGAAAATACGGGATATTTTTTAGAATTGCCGTGTGAATCTCTGTGTAAATTTCCGTGTACTTTGTAGGAAACATGAATATACTTTCAAAGTATTGTTAAAATAAAATTAAGTTTGTCAATAACACTTTATATGTATCGTTCTTTGCATAATTCAAAGCCTAAAGATGGGTATTTTGATACAAAAAATTAACACAAATTATGAGATTTAAAAACACATTTTCTTTTTTGCTAATGTTTTGTGCATTCGGCTTGAATGCTCAAATCTTAGACATTACGCCAGCTTTTCCGACTCAAAATGATGTCGTGACTATCATTTATGATGCGTCACAAGGAAACGGTGCGTTGGTGGGAACAACACCAGTTTATGGTCACATGGGATTGATCACGACGGCTTCTACCTCTCCGACAGATTGGAAATTCGTACAAGGCAACTGGGGAACAGCCGACCCTAATACGCTAATGACGGATTTGGGTAACGATAAGCATCAAATTACGGTCGATATTCCGAATTTCTACGGTTTTACAAGTGGGACAACCGTCCAAAAATTAGCTTTTGTATTTCGGGATGCGAATGGAAATGTTGTTGGTCGTGCGGCTGATGGTTCGGATATTTATTACGATGTTTATCCTGCTAACGCCGGTTTATTAGCTAAGTTTTTAAAGCCTTACGACAACACACAAATTGCAACAATTGGTCAATCTATTGAGATTAAAGCGGCTTCAAATACGAATGCAACTTTAGAGATTTTTGATAATGGCTCGTTGGTGACTTCTGCTACGAATACTACTTTGTTAAATCATAATTTAAATGTAACGACACAAGGGTTACATTTGGTAGAATTAGTGGCTAATAACGGTACGGCAATCGTTAAAGATACTTTTTATTATACCGGCAACCCAACGTTGACGGTTCAAGATCCACCTGCTGGATTAGAGTATGGTGCAAATTATATTAATGACTCAACCGTTATTTTGAAGTTTTTTGCTCCGGATAAAAACTTCGTTTATTTGTTAGGCGATTTCAATGGTTGGATTCCGAATCCTAATTATTATATGAAACGTGGAACGGATAACGAAACTTGGTGGATTGAGTTGACAGGCTTGACGCCCGACCAACGTTATGGTTATCAATATTGGGTAGATGGTGAGATTAAAATCGCTGATCCTTACAGTGCGTTGATTTTAGATCCGAATAACGACGGGTCGATTAGTTCGGCTACTTTCCCGAATATGCACCCTTATCCAAATGGTTTGACGACTGGTTTTGTAACGGTAATGCACCCAGGAAGACCTGATTATAACTGGCAAGTAACGAATTTTACACCGCCGGCAAAAACAGATTTAGTAATCTATGAATTATTGGTTCGTGACTTTGTATCGGCTCATAATTATCAAACGTTGATTGATACGTTGGATTACATTGCTAATTTGGGAGTGAATGCAATTGAGTTAATGCCGCCAGGAGAGTTTGAAAACAATGAAAGTTGGGGATATAATCCATCGTTTCACATGGCGTTGGATAAATATTATGGCACACCAGAGAAGTTCAAAGAGTTTATTGACGAATGTCATGCAAGAGGAATAGCCATTATTATTGATATGGTTTTTAACCATGCTTTTGGACAAAATCCATTAGTCGGTTTGTACTGGGATGCTACAACAAATGCACCTGCTACCAATTCACCATATTTTAATTCTACTTGCCCACATCCTCCTTATTGTTGGGGAGTTGATTTTAATCATGAAAGTGCGGCCGTACAGTATTACATGGATAGAATTAATAAATTCTGGATTCAAGAATATAATATTGATGGTTTCCGATTTGATTATACCAAAGGATTTACAAATAATGGAGACACGCCTTTTGATCAAGGTCGTATTGATTTATTAAAGCGCATGGCAGACGAGATTTGGGCTGTTGATGCCGATCAATTGATTATTTTAGAACATTGGGCAGGTAATACAGAAGAGACACAATTGTCTGATTATGGAATGATGATGTGGGCCAATGCAACGCATGATTATGCCAATGCGCTAAAAGGTAATAATGGAAATTGGGGATGGGCAACGTATCAGGGTAAAGGTTGGTCAGAGCCAAATTTAATTTCTTACATCGAAAGTCACGATGAAGAGCGTGCAATGTTCGGGATGCTAAACTCTGGAAATCAATCCAGTCAGTGGCATAATCCTCGTGATACCGCAACGGCATTACATCGTATGGCTTTAGCGTCTGCATTTTTCTATCCGATTCCTGGGCCGAAAATGATTTGGCAGTTCCAAGAAATTGGCTACGATGTGTCGATTAATGTGCCTTGCCGAGTTTGTAATAAACCGATTTTATGGAATTATTTCAATGAAGTCAATCGTCAGCGTTTATACGATATTAATAAATCATTGATTGAGCTGCGTTTGTCACACGATGTATTCCGTACCGATGATTTTCAATTAGCTCTTGGTGGAAAATTGAAGCGTATGAAATTGAATGATGACGATATGAATGTAGTCGTTTTAGGAAACTTTGACGTTTTCAGTGGAGATATCAATCCTGCTTTTCAACATACTGGGATGTGGTATGAGTTTTTCACGGGCGATAGCTTAAATGTCACTTCAACATCTGCACAAATCAATTTACAAGCTGGTGAATATCGTCTTTACACCGATCAACCATTAAATACACCAGCGATTACAAATACTTCTGTATTTAAAGTCAAAACGCTTGACGCAACGATTTATCCGAATCCTGCAAGAGATTTTGTAAATGTTGAATTTACATTAGAAGGAACAACAGATGTAACCATGCAAATTATCAATTTGAATGGTCAAGTGATGAAAAATATCCAGCAAGGTCGCTTGATGACTGGCGAACATCGTTTACAAATTGATATTAACGATTTGCCTTTCGGCAATTATATTTTACAAGTACAAACGACTGAAAATCAGGTGAGTTTGCCGATTATTAAGTTTTAAGGTATTTTAAAATTGAACTACAAAAGGCACAAAGAAAACAAAAGTAACTGACGATAGATTGATAAAATCTTTTGTGGAATGCTTTTGTAAACTTTGTGTCTTTTGTGGTTTTTTCATAGAAAAGGAAAAAAATGCAACCAAACGAAATTAAACGTACTTGGTGGAAAGAAACGATTGTTTACCAAATTTATCCACGAAGTTTTCAAGATAGTGATGGCGATGGCGTAGGAGATTTACGAGGTATTATCAATCGCTTAGATTATATCGCTGATTTAGGTGTCGAAACACTTTGGCTGAATCCGATTTTTAAATCGCCAAATGATGATAATGGCTATGACGTGAGCGATTATCGGGCGATTATGGACGAGTTTGGAACGATGGAAGATTTTGAGGAATTACTGGCAGAATTGAAAAAACGCAACTTGCGAGTAATTTTGGATTTAGTGCCTAATCATTCCAGTGACGAACATTTTTGGTTTCAAGAAGCCCGAAAATCAAAGGACAATCCGTATCGAGATTATTACTATTGGAAACCGCCAAAAGAAGACGGTTCGGCACCGACAAATTGGGTGTCGTATTTCGCTCCGAGTACGTGGACTTTAGACGAGTTGACTGGCGAATATTACTTGCATTTGTTCTCCGTCAAGCAGCCAGATTTGAATTGGGAAAATCCAAAAGTTCGTCAGGAAATTTATGATATTATGCACTTTTGGATGCAAAAAGGCATTGATGGATTCCGAATTGATGTATTGACTTTTATTTCTAAAAATTTAGATTTTCCAGATAAAACACCTGAGAATTTTGATGGAAATTTAGGTCGTTTTTATGGAAATGGCCCACGATTACACGAATTTTTACAAGAAATGAATCGGGAAGTGATTTCTAAATATGACATGATGACGGTTGGTGAAGGGCCAGGTTTGTCGCCCGAAGAAGCGATTCTATTGGTCGGTGACGAACGCAAAGAATTGCACACAATTTATCATTTTGAACACATGGATTTGGATAAAAAAGAGGAGCGATTTTTTGACTACAAGGGTTATGATGTCGTACAATTCAAAGCGATTGTGTCGGATTGGGAAAGATTGATTTCGATGGGTGGCTGGAATACGGCTTTTTTAGGCAATCATGATTTCCCTCGCATCGTTTCTCGTTTTGGAAACGATACGACGTATCGAGTCGAATCTGCGAAATTGTTGTCGATGTTTTTATTGACACAACGTGGAACGCCTTATATTTACTTTGGGGAGGAAATCGGAATGAAAAATGTCCCGTGGGAAACTTTGGACAAATATCGTGATTTGCAAGTATTCGATGGACACAAAAAACATTTAGCCGCCGGGGGCGACGAAGCGACTTTTTTGAAAATGCTAAAACATACTTCTCGTGATAATGCCAGAACGCCGATGCAATGGAACGCTTCGGAAAATGCTGGTTTTACAACGGCAAAACCGTGGATTGACCTCAATCCGAGTTACACAGAAATCAATGTGGAAGCAGCTCAAAAAGACGATAATTCGGTTTTGAATTTTTATAAAGAAATGATTAAAGTTCGTAAAGCAAATGACACGCTGATTTATGGTACTTTTGAGGATTTGCTACCAAAACACGAAGCACTTTTTGTCTATACTCGAACGATGAATGACGAACAGTTTTTGGTGGTTTTGAATATGAGTGATGACGAACAAGTATTGGATTTGGAGTCAGCA
>CBFIHR010000029.1:0-44898 GCA_965662365.1 Saprospiraceae bacterium | reverse complement strand
AAACTTGAATTACCCAAAAATCGGATTTCTTATATTTATAAAAATAATACCTTCAAAATATCTCGATATAGCGGCTGTAAGTTTGCCGTTTCAATATTTGATGCGATAACGATAATCGAATTGTTAGAAGATGTTTTTAATAATAATGTTTGATGACCGTTGATACTGGCTTTCGCCAAAATTACCTCCAGCACTTTATCATCCATTACAACTTGTACGACTTCCCCAGTAAATGTTTGATGACCGACAACTTTGGAATTCATCAAAATTTGTAAATCAGCAGGAAACCAGTCACTATTATTTAAGGCTTTTTGCCACAAAAACAAATCCACAACAGTTGTAATAATTCCATTTGCAGCAACCGTTCTGTTGTCCATTATTGCAACGACCTCCTCTAATTGTCCGCCATCATTGCGATATCCTTTCGCCAAATCCTTCGCTTTTAATAAAGGTTCGTGTACAGTTGTATTTCTCAATCCTAATGGCTTGATAATTTGCTTTTCAACAATATCGCTATAATTTTCATTGTATATTATTTCTAATATTTTCCCCAATAAAATGAAATTAATCGGACTATAATTTTGAGTTGCATTTGGTACAAAACATAAATCTATATTTGCTAAGTCATTGGTCTGACAAAGCCCTGAAGTATGTGTGAGGAGCTGCATGATTGTCACTCGTTCACCGATGACTTTTGGCAAATCTTCCAAATAATTATTAATAGATAAATCTAACTCTAACTGATTATTTTTTAATGCTTTGAGAATTAGAACAGTTGTGAACTGCTCTGTTAGTTTACCTAAATAAAATTGTGTACTCAAAGTATTTGGTCGAGTCGCACTCAAATCCGCAAAACCAACCCCATCTTTATACAATATTTCGCCATTTTGAAAAACAGTAATTACCCCGTTAAATCCTTTTTTTACAGCATACGCCGCTGCGATAGCCTCAATACTTTGTTTTTTTTCAGATTCATCATCTATAATTGTAATTACAGTAGTATTTTCTGCTTCAGCTTCGTTCTTTTTGCTTTCGATAGTTGGCGGCCTCAAGACAATCACACCATTATTATCCACTTTTGGTATTTTCGGTACTTGCAACATTGGCTTTTGTGTTTTGCGTGTGGTGTCTGGCATTTGTGAGGTATTCACGACTTCCCCTTTTGAAATAACTATAAACTCTACCCGTCGATTCATCGCCTGACCTCTTTCCGTGTCGTTTGATACAACAGGTCGAGTTTTGCCATACCCCTTAGCAGTCATTCGGGTTTGATCAATTCCTTTCTCTTCCAAATAAGCCATTACAGCACTCGCTCGGGCTTCACTTAATGCGGCATTATAGACATCGGTTCCGATACTATCAGTATGCCCGGCGATTTCAATAACAACCGTTTCATTTTGTTTTAAATAGTTGTAAAGTTTTTCTAACTCGGGGAATGAAGTCGGCAACAGTTGATGTTTATTAAAATCGAAAAAGATATTTCTAAGAATAATTGGCGCACCAATTTCTGCCATATTTAACTGAAACGAAGTTTCCTCAAGCGTGATTTTTAAGTAATTATTAGGCAGTTGCTGGGCTTCTGTAACAGCGATTTTGTAGGGTAAAAAACCCAACATTGAGACAACAAGTGTATCTTTCCAATGTTGTTCTAATATTTCAAATTTGAATTTTCCGTCAAAATCGGTTGCCGTACCGACAGGCTTTCCTTTGATAGAAACGGCGGCGGCCATTAAGGGTTCGTTTATACTACCATCCATAATCTGTCCTTTTAAGACAAATGAACGTTGTGCCAAACTATTTGATAATGTAATAATTAGAATTGCAAGAATTAAAATTGCTTTTGATAATACTTTCATGATTTGTTGTTGTTTATAAACGGTCGTCAACTTCTCGAAACTCATAAGTCCTAATTTACTAAGGCTTAGTTTTTTCAAGGGTTGTAACGCAAAAATAGGTTCAACGATTGTTAAGAAAAAACAAAATAAGACTTTGTTAATCTATTTATATTGCTTACTATTTTCGCTTTTTAGTAAACCTAAAAAAGCAGCGTAGTTGATATTTTCTAACGAATTTTCTCCAGCTCACGTTTTAATATTGGAATAGCAATTTTCGCATCCTTCACCAAGGCCGTTATCCAATTTTCTATTTTTTCGACTTCTAAATCAGAGGATTTTCCCATTGTTTCGACCTTAAAGGCGATTTCTCGTTGATCGTCCATACCTAACATCTGAAAATTAGGCTTCATTCGGTGTGCCAGTTTACTTAATTTTATCCAATCCTGATTATTGAAATATTTTTTCAGCAATACTATTTGATTTGGTATATCAATCAAGAAGAGTGAAATCATTTCCTTTACAAAAGCGATATCGCCGCCGCTAAACTCTTTCAAATAGCTTAAATCCACCCTAACTTGACGAGTCGCTCCCGCAGTTGTTTTCACCTTGTTAGAAATTGCGTTTGTTGTTTGACGTTCGACAACTTCTCCCGTCAATAATTGAATCATTGCCCGTTTAAGATTAGCTGGGACAAAAGGTTTTGATATAAATTCATTCATTCCGGAGGCAAAGACTTTTTCCTTTTCACTTTGCAAAGCCGCAGCAGTAAGTGCGATCATCGGTACACTTCGATTTGGACTTGTCTCTTCTCCTCGGATACTTTCAGCGACTTCATAACCACTCATTTTGGGCATATTCACGTCCATTAATACGATGTCATATCGGCTTTTCATCAGTCTATCATAAGCAATTTGTCCATCTTCTGCTATTTCAAAATCGCAGTTCCATTTTTTCATAATTTCAGAAATCAGTTTTTGATTCATCAAATTATCTTCTGCAATTAAAATCTTTATAGCCGTCAATACATTTTCATCGACTATTTGATTGCCCATTACATCCTCCTCCAAATCCGAAACCTCGCTGGGAACGCCCGAATTGACAAAAGGTAGGGTAAATGTGAACGTCGTTCCTTCGCCCGTGACACTCGAGACAGAGATTTCTCCACCTTGTAACTCTACCAAGTTTTTAACAATCGGTAACCCCAAACCAGTACCGCCAAACTTTCGATGTATTTGAGAATTTGCTTGTTTGAAGTTTTCAAAAACCAAATCTAATTTATCGGTTTCGATGCCGATGCCAGTATCGTAAACATCAAATTGTAATAAATAATGACTGTCATCTTGCTCTAAAATGATCATTCTGACACCAATTTCACCTTCTAAAGTGAACTTCCCCGCATTTCCTAATAAATTCGTTAAGATTTGATTGAGGCGAGTCGGGTCACCGATGACATCATTTTCGAGTCGTTTATCTAAATCAAAAATCACCTCTAAGTTTCTTTCTTTAAGTTTGAACTTAAAAGCTTTTTGCAAAGCTTTCAACATTTCATAAAGATTAAATTGTTTCTGCTCAAAGTCTATTCCGCCCGCTTCAATTTTTGATAAATCTAAAATATCTGAGATAATACCCATCAAGCTATCCGCCGAAAATTTCAAGGCATTGATATATTCTAACTGTTTTTTATTCGGATTTGTATCTAATAATAAATGCGTCATACCGATAACGGCGTTCATCGGTGTACGAATCTCATGACTCATATTCGCCAAAAACTGTGACTCTGCCAGTCGAGCCTGTTCTGCTGCTTCCCGAGCTTCGATTAATGCCTTTTCTGTTTCTTTGCGTTCTGTGATATCCCGCTGAATAGATACAAAATGTGTTGTTTTTCCTTGTTTATTTTTTAGAGGAACAATACTCAAGCCGACCCAATAAGGTGTATTATTTTTTCGATAAAAAACAACCTCCGACTTTACTGCGGCTTCATTCCGAAAAGCCTCTGCGATGCGTTGTACTTCTACCCTATCGGTTTGCTCTCCCACAAAAATACCAAAACGCTTACCTTCGACCTCCGTTTCATTGTATCCTGACATTTCCATAAATGCCTGATTGACGTACATAATTTCAGGAGCTGCCTTATCTGCGGAAGCAATCACGACCGCATCATTTGCATTCACGATAACCGACTCCAACAAGCGTAATCGCTCGTTCATCTTGCTGCGTTGAATGGCATTATCAATCGTCAAAGGAAGGACTTTCAGGTAGTTTCTTTCTTGATCTTTTATGAGATAATCAAAAGCACCAGCTTTTAAGGCTTTTACTGCTGTTTCTTCATCACCGCCACCGGTTGCAAATATAAAAGGCGTAGATTTGAGGTAATCAAATAAAGCGACAGCGTTTCCGTCTCCTAATTGATAATCCGTAATCACAAGTTCATACTTTTTGGACGTTAATAGTGCTTTCGCTTCCTTTAGTGAGCCTGCAATTTGATAATCATAATTAAGTTTCTCACGTCTGACCATTCTTTTGAAGGCTACTTGATCTACAAGATCATCTTCTACCAATAATATTTTATAAGGTTCATTATCCAACATTCGTAGGCAACTACAAATGATTAGCGATGAATTGAAAATTCGATAATAAGCCGATAGGCAATAATAGTTTAATTATAAAATTTTAATTCATCACTGACCATTCACCGTTTATGAGATCAATCCGGTTGTTGACTTAGCGTCCAGTACATTTTGATGGCTTGCATCATTTCCACAAATTGTGAGTAATCGACAGGTTTAATCATATAACCTGCAACACCAAATTTAAAAGATTCGATTCTATCTTGTTGTTCTTTAGATGTTGTCAATATAACTACTGGAATTGATTTTAAGACTTCGTCTCTTTTCGCAACTTGCAAAAATTCAATACCATTCATTTTGGGCATATTCAAATCCAAAAGGATAATCCAGGGTTTTTCATTACTTGGATTTTTCAAATATTCTAATGCTTCCTCTCCATTTTCTGCATGGATCAACGAATGATGCATTTTAATTTGACGAATTGCTCGCTTGACCGTCATTGCATCAACCCGATCGTCTTCCACAAGAAGTATAGGCTTTTGGTTTGTCATTGTTTTCTATTTTTATAAGTTACATTTTGGTATTTCCTTTATTAACTATAGACCTTATTTTTTACACTCAAACGGTAATATCGCCTTCATGCGATTTAGTATCCTGTTGACAATAGTCAAGCCGATTTCAGTATTTTCATAATTATCTAATACTTTCTAAGATTTAAAAAGTTTTTAAAAGTTTTATTGAGATACAAGATACCATAATATAACAGATTGTTCTCGATTAATCCAATTCATTATATTATACATAAATTATATCAAGTCACCGTTTATAAATAAATACAGCAAAATTTTCACTTCTTTTTCGATTCCATTTTTCCGATAAAAATCGGAGTAAACTGTAAAATACTCAAAGTTGCTACGACCTTATTTATGACCGATAAGTTAACATAGAATAGTAAAGCACCTTTTTTGTAAAATGTTTATCGTTTATTCATTACTTCCGCTTTCTCTGTCTTCTTTCAACACACGATAAATCGTTGATTTTCCGATATCTAACTTCTTTGCAACCAAGAGTACGTTATTATCATACTTTTTCAAGAAATGATAAATGATTTTGCGAGTATATTCTTTCAGTGTCGTTTCTTCAGTCAAGAAAGCCTCTGTCTTTTTCGGGCTATTAAATCGAATATCCTCGCCTTCAATTACATTAGTATTCGCCATCACAGCAGCCAACTCAATCACAGCTTTCAACTCCCGAACATTTCCAGGATAAGAATAATCCAACAGTTTCACCTTTCCACTTTTCGCAATATCCATCTTATCCATACCATTTTGTTTTGTAAATTGATCCAAAAATAATTTTGCTAACAAAATGATATCATTTCCTCTATCTCTCAACGGCGGCAACTCAATCGGTAACCCCAATAAGCGATAATACAAATCCTCTCTAAAATTGCCACGGTTTACTTCCTCTGCCAAATCTCTATGCGTCGCTACAATAATTCGAGCATCAAATTTAACTGGAGTATTTCCCCCGACACGCACAACTTCCCGTTCTTGTAACGCTCGTAACAATTTCGCTTGCAGACTTATATCCATTTCCGCAATTTCATCTAAGAACAACGTTCCCTTATTGGCCTGCTCAAATTTTCCTATTTTTCGAGTATTTGCACCAGTAAAAGCACCTTTTTCGTATCCAAATAATTCACTTTCCAGCAAATCCTTCGGAATTGCAGACATATTCACCGCCACAAACGGCTTTTTACTTCTATCCGAATTATAATGAATCGTCTTCGCCACCACTTCTTTGCCAGTCCCAGTTTCACCGGTAATCGACACCGAAATATTAGTCTTGACTGACTTTTCGATCATTTTATAAATTCGTTGCATCGAACGACTATTTCCGTGCAGCATCTTACCAAACTGATAGCGATCGGTCAACGCTTCCTTTAAAGTCGCTACTTCTTGCTTCAACTCGATTTGACTCTTTAAGCGACTCACCGCATTAAACAACCTATCACGGGTTTCATTATCTTTTGTAATATAGTCATAAGCTCCTTCTCGCAGTAACTTCACTGCTGTCGAAATATCCTGCTGCCCAGAAAGAATAATAATTCCAATATCCTTATCAAAACTCTTAATCTTTCGCATCACCTCCTCTCCTGTCATATCTGGAAGCGTATAATCCAAAGAAATAACAGAAGGTTTTAAATGAAGATTATTAATACAATCTTTTCCAGTTTCAAATGCAATAACCTCATGATCAGGGTTTAACTCCATAACATAAGTCACCATACGACGGTACATTGGGTCATCTTCTACGACAAAAATTCGAGTTGATTGGGGTTTCTTTTTCATAAAATAATTTGTAACTATTTAGATAATCTCACCATAGTTAGAAAAATTCAAATAATACTATAATATTGTATTCACTGCTCTTATATATTTACGGCAATAAATGATCACTGTTAGTGATGATATTCACAAAATGATCTTTAAGTAGAAAAAATAATACTCCTGAACACTTGCTGTAACACTTTAATTGTACAATATTTTTTCTAATTATAAAAACAATTCCCAATTTAGGAAATTTTGAACAAATATTCCCATTTAAAAATAATTCCCAAAAGATTAAAATCATTCATAGTCGTACCATTGAATAATACCTTCCAAAAAATATTTTCGCCCACCAATTTTTAATATATTTTCAACTTTGGGAACCGTCTGGATTAATTCATATCTATTATTCTCAGGTGCTTTTAACCGAAAAAGTACCTCTAATAAAATGAGCTGATTGATATCGAAATAGATTGGTTTTTCTGCCTTCTTGTACAGACCTTTTTGATGAACATTATCAACTGCTTTTCTAAGAAAAAAGTTAGACTTAATTCCCCGTTCAAGACACCATTTTTTCACTTCCTGCCATTTCACAGCACTCTTTCCTTTGTTACTCAAAAACGCCAAATCGAGAATAATGAACCGCTCTCGAAGTAACGTTAAATTACTAAAATCAACCTGTGGATAATATCTAAAATCTGCCGTCACCTGTGTTATGCCTTGCTCAATCGCTTCTCGAAAATATTGAATATCCGGAATAATCGGGCTAAAATTCGATAATAATTGATACAACGGCGAACGACCTTTTTGGGCTTGAATGCCTAAATCCAAAACCTCAATTTTTGTCTTTCGAGACGACTCCCAAAGCACCAGTTTATCATTTTCACAACGAACTTTCAAATCAGAAACCTTCACCTGTTGTGACTCCGGTAATTGATTTTGTCCATTTGGAGTACCGATTTCTAAATCAAAAAATAAAGGGTGCAAATTTGCATTAAAAAAAGACGCATCGATATTTTCCACCTGTCGTTTATTTGCTTGTCGCAAATGTAGATTCGCACTTCTCAAATCTTCCGTAAACGAGTCTGGCATCAATTTCAGAAACCGACCAACCATTTTTCCATAACCAGCCGAAACGCCATTTATCACCGCTTTCAACTCCTTTTCCTCCTCAAAAAATTGTGCAAAACACGATAGGGAAATATTTTTTAATGGAATTAATTCTATTCCTAACTTTTTATTAATTCGCTGTAAATCAGCAACTTCTAATTTTAAAACTTGACCTTGTTGATATTTTTCGCTTACCAGTTTACCAATTTCATTTACCCACAATTTTAATAACCTTGCTTCCGCCTGAATCGTCGGAATCTGTGTTTCTTCAATTTGTTTTCCAATTTTATAATATTGTTCATAAAAATCTAACAACGAGATTTCCGCATTTTCACCAAAGTAATTTTTGAAAAAAAACGTCATTTGTAACCGTTCTTTTCCCTGTAAAAAATGAACTTCCTGTAATAAATCATGCAGGGAATTTATCAATTTATCGACTGCTTTTTTATCAAAATTCCATTCGAAATCATTCGCTACATCTTCATAAATCAACTGTTCAGGCGACAATTCTAAACGAATATTTTTATCAACCTTGTTATTAAAGTGACGCTGAATAAATTCGTTAATTAATTGATGAGAATTTTCTAAAATCGTGATTCGTCGAGTCAAGTCTGCACTTGGAAAATCATCCAAATTTTGAATCAATTTATCCACAAATTCGCAATCAACTCCTGACGTACAAGGTACTTTTTCGATATAATTTCGCAACGGCCTCAACCAATTTTCTGTCGTTGAATTGAAGCCAAAATCAACTTCAAAAAAACCAACGGCCACCAATTCCATCAAAAAATCAATAACTGCTTCCACTTCAATTTCATAATCATTAATGATTAAAAAAATCAAATCTTCGACCATGAACACTGATTTTTCTTCAAAGTAAGTTTCGATTATTGCTAAAAAGTCCTGTTGTGCTATCGTTTGAAAACTTTCTACATTTTGATGGTTGATTAAAAAGCGATAATGAGCATTTTGTATTTCTAAGGTCGGATTAATCCGAATATTTAGTTTTGATAAAAAATCAATTTTTGATAAAAATAAAGTTTGGAAAAGCTCTAAAATTTGATTGTTGTATTTACAATTTGAAGTGTTTGTTTGATTTTTTCGTGAAGACCTGACAGGTTTTTGAAACCTGTCAGGTCTGATTGCACCATAACTTAACGTCGTAAAACTCGAAAAAGGCGACGTTTTCGCAGACATTCGAGCGAGGTATTGCATAACCGTTCGCTCGGTTTGCAGCTCTTTTTTCTTAAAATCAGCAGGATTTTTATCTAAATATCGCTGCAAACGCTTCGCAAATGAAATACTCGACAATGGCAAGGCCTTTTGAAAATTAGGGTTTTTGGCTAACTGCTGGATTTTACATCGTTGTTCTCCTGCTTCTTTTTCGAATAGATTTTCAAATTCAATTGTTCGATTTTCTACAATTTTCAATATTTGATTATACACGGGTAATTTTCCGCTGATATCTTCGATTTCCATCCATTCTATCGGAATATGTTGATTTTTACGAACCAACTTTTTGATTTTACGAATGATAGAAAAATTTTCATCATCAGGCTGAAATCTTTTTAACCAATCAATCACATCTTTTTTATGCGTTTCGTAGCCACTTTTATAAAGTAGTAGATTTTCATTCAATTCCTGCAATTCATCAGAAAAACCAATCGCTTCTAACTCCGAAAACGACATTCCGGCAACACGACATAAAATATGTGGAAGTACTTTTATCATAACAACGTATCCCCACTCTCCAGAGTGGTAAGAGATTATATGAAATTATTTCGCACCACTCTGGAGAGTAGTGATACAACAATATTTACTATTTTTGCCCAATGCTACAACAACGACATACCAAACTCATCCGTGATGAAGCCTTACGCTTAGGTTTCGAGTATATTGGATTCTCGAAGGCGGAAAAGCTGGACAAAGAAGCTAAAATGCTCGAACAATGGCTCAATCAAAATTACAACGGTAAAATGTCGTATATGAACAATCATTTTGAAAAGCGAATCGACCCGACAAAGTTGGTGCCTGGCTCAAAATCAGTGGTGACGCTTTTATACAATTATCACAACCCTGACAAACAAACCGACTCAACAGCTCCAAAAATTTCGCAGTATGCGTATGGTAAAGATTATCATTTTGTGATTAAACACAAATTAAAATCGCTATTAAATTTTATTCAAGATGAAATTGGTGAAGTTGCTGGTCGTTGTTTTGTGGATTCCGCACCTGTCATGGAACGCACTTGGGCAGAACGAAGTGGAACTGGTTGGATTGGTAAAAATTCGCTACTCATCAATAAACAATCTGGTTCGTATTTTTTCTTAGCAGAACTGATTATTGATTTAGAATTAGAATACGATTCGCCGATTAAGGATTATTGTGGTACTTGCACTCGCTGTATTGACGCTTGTCCGACAGATGCGATTATTGGCGACAAAATTATTGATGGAAGCAAATGTATTTCGTATCTAACGATTGAATTAAAAGAAGCCTTACCAACTGAATTTCAAGGTAAAATGGATAACTGGATGTTTGGCTGCGATATTTGTCAAGAAGTTTGTCCGTGGAATCGCTTTTCTAAAAAACACAATGAACCCGCTTTCGAGCCACATCCTGATTTATTAGGAATGACAAAGAATGACTGGGAAGAAATCACCGAAGAAGTTTTCCGAAAAGTCTTTAAAAAATCAGCAGTTAAGCGAACAAAGTATGCCGGTTTAAAACGGAATATTGATTTTTTATAGTGTTCAAATGTATCATCATAAAGTTCGTGGTATTCCATTTATGACGTTTAAAGAAATCAAAGATTATTGGCGGAACTTACAGGCTTATCATGATGGTTTGGATAAAGGCTAATTCAATAAAACAGAAGGCATTTTGGAAATGCCTTCTGTTTAACTTATCAATTTTTCACTACTTTTCCACTCACTTCAATCCCATCATCTAACCGCACTTGATAAAAATAAATTCCTTTTGCCCAAGTCGCACTCGGCACGTTGATTTGATTTAATTTTTCCATACTTTGATACACTTCACATCCTGTAATATCGAATATTTGTACGCTTTCGCTAAAATAGCTTTCGGGTAGTTCGATGGTGAAGTTGTCAGTTGTGGGATTTGGGTAAATTTTGCTTTCTTGTTGGATTTGTTGTTCTATTGTAGAAGTAGGATAATTTTTAGCAATTGAAATAATAAAAGCATTAACAAACGCTTGATTTCCTGCTTCATCCACTGCATAAAAACCATGTCCTGCTCCTCCTCCTCCCCAAAGTGTACCATAAGTAGAACCATTAATCATATATACTTCTCCAAAGCCTTGCGGATTTGGTTCATTAAAATACATTGGTGATTCGACAATAAAACTGCCTCTTCTGCATATATCGTTGATGAAATCATTATTATTCCATCTTATGATAAGTGGGCTGTAAGGTGTTTTAAGTCTAATCGCTACTGTAAATTCAACTGAAGCAAATTCACCATTAATCAAGTTAGTTGTTGTATTATTACAGTTAGAATATTTGATATGTTTTTTACTTTGATTTTGGTTATTAGTGAATCGGGGTAGAACTCTTGCTTCAAAGATACTATCCCAAGGTAAATTGGTAATATCTACTTCTCCAAAATTTGGATTCATAAATTGAAATGTTTCATTTACATCATAACCGATGATAACACTATCCTTATTTCCCAAAGTATCTTCTAAATAGATAGTTGTTTCGAATTGTGCAGTTTGTTGAGATAGTAAAATATTTGGAATAAATAACAAACCTAAAAGTAAATATTTCATGAATTATATATTGAAAACAAGGTCTTGGTTAAACCAACAAAAACCTTGCTTGAATGATTATTTTAATACAACTAATTTTTGTGATTTGACTGTTGTAGGTGTTTGTAGTACTATAATATAAGTTCCAGTTGATAACTCAGAAATATTTATCTCTTCTACTTGATTTACACCATAATCACGATTAATTGTCCATTGATTTATATCTTCATTCTCGTAGCTATTAGCGATTTGTTGAAAATAAACACCTTTTAAGACATATTGAATATTGATATCATTAACAGGAGTATTATTAGTAGAGCCTGGATTGATGACAGGTAAAGTCATTTTAATATTATTCTGAAAATAATAATTCATTTCCTCAACCAAGTCTCTTGCTCTGTCATATCCTGTATAATTAGTATTACCTTGTCCATCATCATTCGCTGTAAAATTCTGCATGGTATTACTTGACATAAAATGAAAATTGACATTAACATATTTTGTCACATTCGTCCCTGTACAGTTAATGCTTCTATTTAAATTGGTGATAATAGGTGTGTATTTATCATAATCCACGGGAATATCCGTTCCACATTGAGAATGATTGTGTTGTGCTACACTAATACTGACAGCACTAAGCATCAAAAATAATACAACTAAATTCCGTGTAATTCCGTGTAATTCCGTGTAATTCCGTGTAATTCCGTGTAATTCCGTGTAATTCCGTGTAATTCCGTGTAAAATCGGCAATGCCGATTTAAAAGAATGGTTAATCTGTTTCATAAAATTGTTTTAAATTGTTAATTAAATGTACGTGTATTAAATAGTTTTTTCGACTCGGTTAATCGCTATAAAAATATGTAAAGGATTAGATAAAACTATTTTTTTAAGAATAAAATGATTAAAACAGGTAGATTTACGCATGTTGTAATAGTAAGTAAAAATACTCATTTATATGCAGTTTTTTTACTACGCAAAATAACTGCGTACTACAATCTCACCTTTGTATTGTCAATAAAATAATAACAAACGCCAATCAAAATGGCGTTCAATACAAAAACAATGAAAATTACAGGAAACACATTAATCGAATTAGGATATCAACCAGGAAAATGGTTTAAGGAAGCATTGATTGAAGCGAATAAGCGAGAATTAGAAGGTGAAGATTTAAAAACTTACTTAGATTCAGTTGCTCCGCCTCCAGCAATATTGCCGTTTGAAACACCGATTTCGTATTTTAAAAATATAGAAGCGGAAACGGAATTGGAACAAGATAATATAAATAAGGTGTTGTGGACAATGGAAGAGTTGATGAAAACGCCAACATTGGTGAATGGTGCGATTATGCCTGATGCTTGTCCGACTGGTGCAAAAGGTCAAATTCCTGTTGGTGCAATCGCTGTAGCGAAAAATGCGATTCATCCGTCGATGCACTCGGCTGATATTTGTTGTTCGGTGATGGCGACGAATTTTGGTAAAATCAATCCGAAGTTAGTGATGGATGCAGCTTTTGGAATTACACACTTCGGTGGTGGCGGACGTGATGAGTTTTGTGATTTACCAGCGGATTTGGTTGCTCGAATGAAAGGAAATTACTTTTTGAATAATGAAAAAAGTGAAGTTTTCGCAACAAAACATTTGGGAACGCAAGGCGATGGAAATCATTTTTTATTTATCGGTATTTCTAAAAAAACGGGTGATACGATAATGGTAACACATCACGGAAGTCGAGGTTTGGGTGCATTTTTATATAAAAAAGGAATGGCTGTTGCCGAGAAATTCCGTAAGATTTTATCACCAAAAACCTTAAAGAAAAATGCTTGGATTCCTTACGATACGGAAGAAGGAAAAACGTATTGGGAAGCCTTGCAAATTATTCGGGATTGGACAAAATTAAATCATGCAACGATTCACGATGCTACTTCCAAAGCTTTGAAAATAGAACCGATTGATAGATTTTGGAATGAACATAATTTCGTTTTTAAAGATGGAGATTTATTTTATCACGCCAAAGGTGCGACACCTTTAGATGATAAATTTGTTCCCGATTCAAAAGATGGTTTGCGTTTGATTCCATTGAATATGAGTGAACCTGTTTTGATTGTTCGAGGAAAAACGACGGAAAATAATTTGGGTTTTGCACCTCACGGAGCTGGACGAAATACAAGCCGAACAGCTCATATCAGAAGCAAATCTGATAAAACGATTGAGCAAGTTTTTCAAGAAGAAACGGCTGGTTTAGATGTTCGATTTTTCTCTGGAAATGTGGATATTTCAGAATTGCCGAGTGCGTACAAAAATGCTCAAAATGTAAAAGACCAAATGGAAAAATTTGGTTTGGGTGAAGTGGTCGATGAAATTATGCCTTACGGTTCTATCATGGCTGGCGATTGGCAAAAAGATGTACCGTGGCGACGTAAAAGGAAAAAATTAAGAATTGAAAATAAGTAATTTTTACAAAAAAGCGACCTTAAAAAAGTCGCTTTTTTGATTTTGAATGATGCAATTTTATGCTGAAACATCAATCATATTTAAAGCTATTAAACGTCTTTCTTGCTCCGAAATGCTTCCGAATCCCATAAAACCACCGGCAGATTTAGCCACTTGTTTGGCAAAACTTCTCCAGCTTTTGACCAATTCCGCAGCAAATATCCCATCAATTTTAGCTAAAACAGGGTTTAATTTCGCTAACTCCACTTCCAAAAAAGCAATACGTTCTTGCGTGCCTTTTTCATCTGATAAAAGGGCTTGCATCGCTTCATCGAAGTAGCTATCTGCGATTTCGTAGTAGCTGAACAAGGCTTCTACCCCAACCTCTTGACGGTACCCAATCACTTTTTTCGCCCAACCAGTTTCTTCTTCGTGAATATTACTATCTGCAGAAGCAATTAAAATAGCAATTAGAGCAGGCGCTTGATATACTTGCTTCGCTTCGCCATCTGTTAAGTTATTGAATTCTTTAATTTTTAACATGAATTTTTTTATTAGTTTGAAATTAAATTTGATGTATTTTATTTCGATTACTCGAAAAAATTAGTGACTAAATATGACCTTTCTTATCATAAATGTAGAACTTCTTTAGCCATAAGAAACTTTTTATTCGACTAAATCCTGTGACAAAAATAAATATTAATTTAGTTGTGCCAAATGATGTACAATAAATTTGATAGTTTAATCATTTGGATGCTTACTTTTGTAACAATATATATTTATAATATGGATTGAATACCAATACACAAACACATAAAAATGATCATAAAAGACATCGCAAACGTAACATCATTCATCGCAGGAGATAAAACGATTATAAAGGAAATTTTGCACCCATCAAATGATGCTGTCGATATTCCTTATAGTATCGCACACGCAACGGTTAATGTTGGCGAACAATCGCTGCCGCATCAATTGAAAAGCTCAGAAGTTTATTACATTTTGGAAGGAAAAGGCGAAGTGCATATTGATGAAGAAGTTTCGATTATTTCAAAAGGTCAACTGGTTTTGATTCCGTCAATGGCGACTCAATGGATTAAAAATATTGGTAATCAGCCATTAAGATTTTTATGTATCGTTCATCCTTTTTGGAAAGCAGAAGAGGAAATTGTTTAATTAAAAATAACACAATAAACCTGACAGGTTATTAACAAAAATAAGAAACATGAATAAACTTAAAATATTGATTTTCAGCTTTTTAGCAATTGCAATGTTCGCTTGTAATAATGAAACAGCAAAAGAACCTTGCTTATACGGTGAACCAACGCCAATTTTAGATGAAAATAAAGCAGGTGTTGCAGAATACACTTTTACGTCAAGTGATAGCAGCGGAACGGAATCGGCTTTATTAACTGACACCTTGTTGAGCGAAGGACAAATCCGATTCACAATGAATCAATCCGGGTGTAACAAAATCAAACAAATTTTCACATTTGAGTTACCTCAAAATGATTATTCGACACAAGCTGATTCGTTTTTTGTCCAACGAGCAGCCGAAGGTTTGATGGTTTTATCTCAAAAAAGTCCAACAGCCAGTCAATCCTTTATTCCGATGTTTGCCTATGAGTTAAATGCTTTTGCCGCAGGTGTAACATTGAATAAACCCTTAGCAGTCGATGCTCAAAATGCACCAGGTGTCTTTTTTATTATCAATAAAATAGCTACGGAAAATGAAGGGATTATTACGGTGGAATTTTTGACGGTTGACGGTTGATCAATCACTGAGATTTCAGGACAGGTATTTGACAAAAAATAAAAAGGGTTCCATTCGATTAGTCGAATTGAACCCTTTTTTGCATAATTTATATTTTATCAGCAAAGTAGTCGCTTGCCTCAAAATCTCAGTTATCTGCCGTTTTTATTTATTTTTATTTCTTAAAAGCATAAAAATACTCGCCGGGATAATCCTCATATACCCCTTCTAACATTACTTTTCCATCGGATTTTTCGATAATTGCAGTGAGTTCATCAACCGTAGAAACAGCTTTATCATTCACTTTTGTAATCACAAAACCTGGTGTCAGATTCGTTCTATCAATCTTGCTACCTTTACGAACGCTAATGACTTTTACCCCATTATCGACTCCTAACAACTTGACTTCCTCACTTGAAGCGGAGCGTACCTCGAATCCCAAATCGTCTAATAATTCTACCTCTTTTCTAATTTTTTTTTTAGAAGAAAGTGTCGTACGATTTCGTTTATCTTTTAATGTAATATTTGTTTTGTATCTTTTTCCTTTGCGAATATACTCAATCGACAATTCATCGCCAGGACGATAACGAGCGACTTGTTCTTGTAACGCAGGCATTGTCGGCACTTCCACACCATTAATATGTGTCACGACATCGCCAGCTTTTAATTTAGCATCTTCCGCTGCTGAGTTAGGATTGATTTGAGCGATATGAACACCTTCTAATTTTTTCAAACCCGATTGTTTCGCTATATCTTCATCAACATCTTCAATCGTTACGCCTAAGAATCCACGTTGAACTACGCCAAATTCTTTCAAGTCTTCGACAATTTTACGAACTAAATTTGCAGGAACAGCAAAAGAATAACCTTCATAATGACCTGATTGTGTGATAATTGCCGTATTAATGCCGACCAAATCACCGTTTGTATTCACTAATGCACCGCCACTATTACCGGGATTGACCGCAGCATCTGTTTGTATGAATGATTCGATTTTATAATTTCCTTCAAGGATGTTAATATTTCTACCTTTTGCACTTACGATTCCTGCGGTAACAGTCGAAGTTAGGTTGAACGGATTACCGACCGCCAAAACCCATTCGCCAATACGAGTAGAATCAGAATTCCCAAATTCTAAATAAGGTAAATCACTTTTATTAATTTTAATCAAAGCCAAGTCAGTTGAAGGGTCTTTTCCGATGACTTTTGCCTCGAAAGTACGTTTATCGTACAGAGTCACCTCCAGTGTATTTCCATCTTCAATCACATGATTATTCGTCACGATATAACCATCAGATGAAATAATAACACCTGAACCAGTCGAAATACCAGGGTTCAGACTTCCCCAAACATCATTGCTTTTTGAGCGTTTTGAGCCGGCTAATGCTTTGATATTCACCACCGAAGTCGTTACCATTTCGGCAGCCTCAATAAAATTCGTTGGAGCAGATGTAAAGTGAAGCGTTTTATCGGGGCGTGACATATCTACTTCACTGAATGCCCCTTCTCGATAGCTGGCATATTGAGCGGGAGTACGTTCTTGAATCGTTATAATCTCGGTCGGTTCACCTTTTACCCAATCATAAACGCCAACAGAGAGTAAAGAACTGATGACCGCTACTAAAACAATTAATCCTAAATTCTTCATGTAATTGTTGATTATATACCATTTAAGTATTCAAAAAGTATTTATTTGATGGTTAAATTATTTGATTATTCTCAATGAATTTTTCAACTACTTTTTAATAAAAAAGTCAAAAACATTGGTAATTAATAAGATAACTTATCATTTTAATACTTAAATTTAAACTGAAGTATAGTATTTGAAGATAAAATGCTACTTTCTTACAAACTAAGAATTGCTTACTATTTTCACAATAAGTTTCTAATAAAATTAGGAAAATCAACAATAATATGACGATTTTTGTTGACGATTTAACGAAAGTTTATAGAAACAATAGAGAATTGACAATCGGTAATTTGTATTTAATTGTCAATTGTCGATCATTAATTAGAATGGAATGAGCTATTTAAGAAAAATGTTTGAAAATCAACCGAATGATGACGAGTATATCGGAAATATTTTCGGTTGGAAAATATCTATCATCGGTGCGATTGTGCTACTACTTGTTGGAGGCATAATTGCTTATGGACATTTCACAGGAAAAATCGATATCACAACCGGCGAACCAATTAATAATATTGATTACAGCGTGCCTGCCGACAGTTTGCAGTAGGCAAAATAGAATAAAAAAATATCCCAAACGGTATTAGAACATCAATATTGGGCAACGTCCAATGAAATAGTAAAAAATGAAATTTTATAAATATCAAGGTGCAGGTAATGATTTTGTGATGATAGATAACCGTCAGAAAGTTATGGAAATCACAGAACACAAACGTATCGAACAATTGTGTGACCGACGTTTTGGCATCGGTGCAGATGGTTTAATTTTAATTCAAAATCATCCAAAATATGATTTTGAAATGGTGTATTTCAATGCTGATGGTTATCAAACTTCAATGTGTGGAAATGGCGGTCGTTGTGCGGTGGCTTTCGCCAAAAAATTAGGCATCATCGACACTAAAACTCGATTTTTGGCGATAGATGGAGAACATGAAGCGATTATTGAAAAAGACGATTGGGTGGAATTACAAATGACGAATGTGGATACCGTCGAAATTAATAAAAATAATTTTGTACTCGATACTGGTTCGCCACATTACGTGACTTTTGTCGATGATTTAGCGGAAATTGACGTCTATCGTCAAGGTCGTGCTGTTCGATATAATGACCGATTCAGCGAAAATGGCATCAATGTTAATTTTGTAGAAAATACCTTGCAGGGAATTTCCGTTGCTACTTATGAACGTGGCGTAGAAGATGAAACCTTAGCTTGTGGAACTGGCGTAACAGCTTGTGCAATTGCACATTGGATAAAAAACAAACGATCTACAGATGTTTTAATCAAAGCAAAAGGTGGTGATTTATCCGTTCGTTTTGAGCCTTTCGGCAATAATCAATTCAGAAATATATGGCTCTGTGGCGGAGCAACTTATGTTTTTGAAGGCCGTATTTAAATTTAAAATATAATGGGTGACCGAAGCTCAAAACTTATATTTTATATCTTTTATTGAATGTATAAAAATTTCGACATATTTTGTAACAATTGTGGCAGTCAAGTTGTATTTCAATCAGCTCAGAAATATACAACTTGCTCGGCTTGTGGTACGCATCTAAAACTAGAGGAAACCGAGCGGACATTCGCTGTGGTCATTGTCGAAAAACAAGAATTCCTGAAAGCTCAACAACAACCTGCTCCTATTGAAAAAGATTACAGTGTCCAACAACAAGCACTTCTCGAATTAGAAAAAGATTGGGACGAACAACGAGAAGGATTCATGGTTAAGAGTAATAAAAAAATGATTTTACCTCGAAAAACAAGAAGTTTAATCTTCCTTATAATCAGTGCCTGTTCCTTCTTAGGAGGCATTTTATTTGATGGTGAAATCTTCATTTGGTTGGGTGTCGGCTGGGCAGTTTCGAGTGGTGAAGAATATAGTAAAGCGATTAAATACGAAAAAGCTAAGCGGATTTATGAAGCCAAAAAAGAGAAATTACAACTGGAGATGAATTTATTACGGTAGCATTTTAATAAAAAATAGATTTTAAATAATGTGATGCCGTATTTTCATACTTTTATCGAAGAAAATATTCCGTTCATCAATTTCTTAACAATTCTACAATTACTTGGTGAAACTAATCAGAAAACACTCCGTTCAGATATCCATTCAACAAACATTCAAAAACAACAGAACATGAAAAATTCACAAAAAAAATTCAATATTATATTAGTCTTTATTTTTATCATAGCCTTTTCTGTCGCTTCTATTGCTCAAGAGCAAAGAAGTGACAATAATGATCATAGAGGTGGAAATGGCCTGGCACTGATTAGTAGCGATCGAGTCGGAAATGGAATTTGTTAGTTGCAGTATAGTATTAAGTTATTCGGCAAAAAATGCTAACTCTATAACTTTCATTTTTAGAATTTCAGTCAAGTAATTTTTAATATTGTAAGATGATAAAACAAGGAAACTATACGAAGGCTAAAAACCTTCGCATAGTTTTCAATTTAAAACTTAATTTTCCTTCTCTACTACTTCCCCATACAAATCGAACTCCGCAGCATCAACTACTTCAATCTCCGCAAAATCTCCAATTCTAACATACTGATTTTCAGCAGAAACTAATACTTCGTTATCCACTTCTGGCGAATCAAATTCGGTGCGACCGACAAAATAGCCACCTTCTTTTCTATCAAATAAAACTTTGAATGTTTGCCCGATTTTCGCTTCATTTTTAGCGTAAGAAATCTCTTGTTGAATTTCCATTAAGCGGTTAGCTCTATCTGATTTCACTTCGGCAGGAATATCGTCTGCTAAGTCATAAGCCGACGTATCTTCTTCGTGCGAATACATAAAAACGCCCAAACGCTCAAACTGCATTTCACGCACAAAATCGCATAACTCTTCAAACTCCTCTTCCGTTTCGCCAGGAAAACCGACCAACATCGTGGTACGAATCGCAATGCCTGGCACTTTCGTTCTGGCTTCGTTGATTAAAGCGGTTTGTTCTGCTCTCGTGATTTGACGACGCATTCTTTTTAGTACCGAATCCGAAGCGTGTTGCAATGGAATATCTAAATAATTACAAACATTGTCATTGCGTTCAATGGCATCAAAAATCTCTAATGGAAATTTTGACGGATACGCATAATGCAAGCGAATCCATTCAATACCTTCAACGGCTGCCAACGCATCTAACAACTCCGGTAATGCCCGTTTTTTATAAATATCTAAACCGTAATACGTCAATTCTTGAGCGATTAACATCAACTCTTTTGTGCCTTTGTAGGCTAGGTTTTTCGCTTCTTCAACCAAACTTTCAATCGTTCGAGAAACGTGTTTGCCACGCATCAACGGAATGGCACAAAACGAACACGTTCGATTACAACCTTCCGAAATTTTCAAATAAGCATAATGCGGTGGCGTTGTCGTCATGCGTTCACCAATCAAATCATGCTGATAGTCGGCATTCAGACGAGCCAATAATGCTGGCATATCCAACGTACCATAAAACGCATCAACTTCTGGAATATCTTTAATCAAATCCTCTTTATAACGCTCTGATAAGCAGCCATTTACATATAACTTATCTACTCTTCCTTCTGTTTTTTCATTGGCATAAAATAGAATCGTTTCCACTGATTCTTCTTTCGCTCTGTCAATAAAACCACACGTATTGACAATCACAATATTCGCATCTTCCACGCCATCATGTCGCACTTCGTAGTCATTTGCTCGCAGTTGTGTAATTAGATTCTCTGAATCTACCAAGTTTTTAGAGCATCCCAAAGTGATGACATTAACTTTATCTTTACGTAATGTTTTGGTTTTCAATCTTTTAGATTTTAGTATTTAGATATTAGTCCCGAGTACTCAGGATTAGATTTATAAAATCGAAACGCAAAAATACGACTTTAATTTATTCTCACGTAGATTTTATCTTTATCAATCAATTTTAATAAAAAGTACCTTTAAATAAATACTCGGGCGAGTACTTGTATCATCAATATTTACATTAATCAGTTCTACTAATTTTAATAAAAAAACTTTTTGAAACCTCTTAAATAAACCAATCGATTCTTATTATTCTTACAATGATCGTAGATAATACAATGTGTTGATTTTCGGCTTTCTTTGGTTATTAGTTAGATAATTTTTTCCATTATTTGATGATTTTGATGCTTAATAAAGATTTTTATCAAAACGATGCGTTTTTTAAACCTGTCACATTTTTAATAAAATAAAAATAAAACCACAAGTGTTAATTATTTTAATTAATGATTATCAAGTATTTATACATTTTAATTTATATCAAAATTTGTTTAACCTATTATTATAACAATTCTACTTTTCTAAAAAAATGACTTCTCTATAATTATTAAAATGGTAAGAATAAATTAAATATGACAAATGAAGTAAATCCTTATCTTTGCACAAAATTTAAAAACACAAAGCATGATGTTAGCATATATAGATTGGCATGTCAATCCCGAAATTCTATCAATCGGCCCATTAAGTATTCGTTGGTACGGTTTGATGTTCGCCATTGGTTTTTTGATTGGTCACAAGTTGGTAACCGATATGTTTACTCGTGAAAAAATCAGTCACGATTATTTAGATGGTTTGTTGCTATACATTTTTATAGGAACGGTTGTCGGTGCAAGGTTTGGTCATGTTGTTTTTTGGGAATGGGATTATTATTCTCAAAACCTTTCAAAGATTCCAATGATCTGGGAGGGCGGATTAGCCTCGCATGGTGCGATGGTGATTTTACCATTGATTTTATGGTTTTATGCGGTAAAAGTAATTAAAAAACCAGCGCTTTGGTTGTTGGATAGAATAGCGATTACGGTCGCAATGACTGGTGGTTTTATTCGGTTAGGGAATTTATTCAATCATGAAATTATTGGCAAAGCTTCTGATGTGGCTTGGGCATTTAAGTTTCATTTATCGGGCAATCAAGAGATTATTCCTCGTCATCCTGTCCAGTTATATGAGAGTTTAAGTTATTTTATCATTTTTGGAATTATGATGTGGTTATATTGGAAAACAAACGCCGGGAAAAAGCGTGGTTTCTTATTTGGTTTCTTTTTAACGACAGTTTTCGGAATGCGTTTTATTTTAGAAAATTTTAAAGAGCATTTCATTGTAGAAGAAGTGAGTTTGATGGCCGAATATGGAATGAATTTAGGGCAGATTTTGAGTATTCCTGCGATTTTATTGGGTATTTTCTTGATGATAACCGCTGGTAAAAGATTGATCGAAATTGATTATCAATCTTAATTGATGTGTGGACAAAGCGTTTAGAAAGATAAAATCTAAGAAGCCAAACAGTATTTTCACGGAGGTTTTTAGATTATGAATTAAAAATAGATTTATAAGTATTATTACACTTTTTATTTACTGAATAACTTGCAATTGTTGAGTGGATAAAAGGGCAGAATTACAACATGCGTTTATACAATAAGATTAACAAAGAAGAACTAAAACAAAAAATGCTTCAATCAGATGAAGCAAGAACAACGATTTCATTTTATCACTATTTCAAATGTGATAGCCCGCAACAATTTCGAGATGATTTGTTCCTTGCGTGGAGCGAATTAGGCGTTTTTGGTCGAGTCTATGTCGCTTATGAAGGCATCAATGCTCAAATCTCGATGCCGACTGATAATTTGGAAAAATTCCGAGAACATTTATATGCTATTCCTGCCGAACCGACTTTTGACGGCTTACGCCTAAATATTGCGGTCGAAGATGATGGAAAGTCGTTTTATAAATTAACCATCAAAGTAAGAGAGAAGATTTTGGCAGATGGCTTGGTGGACGATACTTTCGATGTTAGAAAAAAAGGCGTTCATGTCAATGCTGAAAAATTCAATGAGTTAGCGGACAATCCTGATACGGTAATCATTGATATGCGGAATCATTACGAAACAGAAATTGGGCATTTTGAAGGGGCAATTACGCCTGACGTGGAGACTTTTAGAGAAAGTTTGCCGATTATTAAAGATATGTTGGAAGACAAAAAAGATAAAAACCTGTTGATGTATTGTACTGGCGGCATTCGTTGCGAAAAAGCAAGTGCATACTTTAAACACAATGGTTTTGAAAAGGTCTATCAACTCGAAGGCGGTATCATCAAATACGCTCAAGACGCTAAGGAAAAAGGATTAGAAAATAAATTTATTGGTAAAAACTTTGTCTTTGACGAACGTATGGCAGAAGCTATCACCGAAGATGTGATTAGTAATTGTCATCAATGCGGACAACCTGCAAATACGCATATTAATTGTGCGAATGATGCTTGTCATTTGCTATTTATTCAATGTGAAGCATGTGCAGCGAAGTACGATAAATGTTGTTCTGACGATTGCAAGGAGTTTATCAAATTACCAAAAGAAGAACAAAAAGCACAACGACATATTCGTGTATTCAACGGTTCACATTTTAGCAAAAACCGTTTTAGTGCGAATAAATTATATGTAGGGATTTAGTTTCAGTGTTTTTAGTAGCTTGCTCCAAAATCTCGGAACAGCTTACTAAAACTACCTAAACTACTAAAACTAAAAAGTGATAGAAAACCAAATACAAAAGTTTATAAAAGAGGCTTTGTACGAAGATGTGCGAGATGGTGATCATACTTCACTGGCTTGTATTCCATCAAAAAAACGAGACAAGGCTAAATTATTAGTCAAAGATGAAGGGATTTTAGCAGGAGTTGATTTAGCGAAATATATCTTTCGCTATGTCGATGCGACTTCTAAAATCAATGTGATGATTGATGATGGCGAACCAATTAAATATGGTGATATTGCCTTTGAAGTAGAATGTAACTCACAAGATTTACTAAAAGCAGAACGCTTAGTGCTGAATACTATGCAGCGAATGAGCGGAATCGCTACGCTAAGTCATCAGTTTGCGGAGAAAGTTAAAGATTTGCCTGTTCAGATTTTGGATACTCGAAAAACAACGCCTTTGCTTCGATTTTTAGAAAAATGGGCGGTTCGTATCGGTGGTTGTTCTAATTATCGGGACGGTTTGTATGACTGGATTATGATTAAAGATAATCATGTCGATGCTTCGGGCGGTATTCGTCAAGCCGTTGAGCAAGTCCACGAATATTTGGCAAATAATCACTTAGACTTAGGTATTACGGTTGAAGTTCGCAACTTTGAGGAAATGAATGAAGTACTAGAAGTCGGTGGTATTACTCGCATTATGTTAGATAACTTTACGGTCGAAGATATGCGTCGTGCCGTGAAAATTATTAATCAACGTTTTGAAGTCGAAGCCTCGGGCGGCATTACTTTAGAAACCGTTCGTCCGATTGCGGAAACGGGCGTAGATTTTATTTCGTCGGGTGCATTGACACATTCTTATCAAAGTTTAGATTTGAGTTTAAAAATTATTAAATAGTTTGAGTAATTGACTGCGTAAAAACTACAGAACTACTTAAACAACTTAAAGTAAAACATTACCTTTGCAGCATAAAATCAGGTATGAGATAGGAGATAGAAGATATTGAGCATAAAATTTACATTCAATATCTCTCATCTCACATCTTATATCTCACATCAAAAAAAACATGATTCAGATTAATATAAAAACGCAATTCGTCATTATGGCGGTTTCGTTGATTGCATTTTTGGCGTTACAATTTACAGTAGGTTTTGGTTGGGCATTTATTCCCTTGACAATTTTAATTATCTTTTTAGTGTCTTACATTCTTTTTGGTACAATTTCATCGACCAGTAAATTATTACAGGCTGGTGATGCAGATGCTGCTGAAAAGAATTTGAAACTGACATTCAAACCGAATTGGTTATTAAAATTTTACCGCAGTTATTATTATCAGTTACAGGGTTTCATTGCGATTCAGCAAAAAAAGATGGACGAAGGCGAAACTTTGTTATTGCAAGCTCGTGAAATGGGTTTACCGACCGAAAACGATCAAGCTACGGTTGCCTTACAGTTAGCTAGTTTGAGTTTTAATAAACGTAATTTTCAAAAAGCATCGGCTTATATCCGTGAAATCAAAAATCTGAAAGTGACAGAACCTATGATTATGGAGCAAGTCAAGCAGATGGAACAAGCGATTAAAGTCAAGCCGAGTATGGCTCAAATCATGCAAATGCAAGGTATGCGAGGAGCAAAAGGAAAGGTGCAACGCCAACAACCTGATGCAAAGCCTCGTCGAAATAACCGTAAACCGTCCTCGAGACGTAAGAAGAGAAAATAAGATACTCAGCGGTTAATAGCATTAAAAAAATACCACAATTCTTGTTTTGAGTTGTGGTATTTTTTGTTTAAAATAAATTATATTTGACATTTATCAAGCTCCTGAAAAACATTTTCCGATTATTGATATTATGTAAATTCTCTAAGTTGTAAAAACGAAAAAACGTTGGATAATTGAGTATTTATAAAAGATAAATCAATGAAGGAGTAACATGTTTTTTGAAAAAACGGTAAATTATGCCAATAAAAAATACTGCAATAAAAATAACAAAAGGAAAAATGTTAGTGTCAGAGCCGTTTATTTTAGACACACACTTCAAGCGTTCAGTCGTTTTATTATGCGATCATCATCAAGAAGATGGAACGATAGGTTTTGTATTGAACAAAAAAGTAGATATGAAAATCAATGATATTTTGGCGAGTTTTCCGGAGTTTGATGCTGAGGTTTATTACGGCGGCCCTGTGGCAACGGATACGATTCATTATGTTCATCGTTTGGGAAATGAAATTCCGAATAGCACAAAAGTAATGGACGGCGTTTGGTTTGGTGGTGATTATGACGAGTTAAAAACCTTGGCCAATATGCAATTGATTGAGCCTGATGATATTCGATTTTTTATTGGTTATACAGGTTGGTCAGGCGGACAATTAAAAAGCGAGGTTTTAACAAAATCATGGTTTTTGACCGAAGGTGACGCCAACTATGTTTTTAATAAAAAATACTTCGATAATATGTGGACAGAAGTCTTAGAACAAGAAGGTGGAACAAAAGCCGTGATTGGACAAATACCGAATACTTTACCATTAAGTTAACGATTGAGCGTGTTCGATATTCGCTAAACAGTGCTTTCCTCCCTCAAAATAAATGAACAAGAGGGTTCTGCTTTCAAACAAAACCCTCTTTATAGTTTCTTTTTTATTTTTTACTCAAAATTATTCTTTCACCATCCGTACCACATCAACACCATCATTGGTTTGCACCTGTAAGAAGTAAATTCCTTGTGCAAAGTCCTCAATATCAATATTTTTCGTATAATTAGTCGTTGGATTCGGCTCTTGCCATTCTCTCAATACACGACCTTGAACGTCTATGATTTTCAGTGTTAAATCCTTTGTCGCTCCAATGATTTGCAATGTAAATCGACCATCGTTTGGATTCGGAAATACCGAAATCTGCTCTGCAACCGTCAAAATATTATCGACACTTACTAACTGTGTGACAATATCTTGAGTATTAGTAGCCGTTCCACAATCACCATCAACGGAAAGTGTTACAGTAAATGTCCCTGTCGAATCGTAAATGTGTTGAGGATTTGGTATCGTGCTTGTGTTACCATCGCCAAAATCCCAAAGGATAGCGTTCACAAAGGTTGCTCCGCTAAACACTTTGATTGTAGAATCATTGGTCTGTATCAATTGGAAATTAGCCGTCGGAAGCCCTTTTATGAAAACGTTAGCAGTCAAACTATCGATATCGCCATTTGAATCAGTTACGACTAATTTCATCGTTTTTTGACCATCTGACGCATAAGTAAAGTTGTGTGGGCCTGCACCTGTTGCCGTATTCGGTGTCGCATCGACTCCAAAATCCCAAGCATAAGACGTAATATTACCGGTACTATTATCAAAAACAGAAACGGTTTGACCAACACAAAAATCTCCTTGACTCGGAGAAAAGTCAGCTGCTAATGGAGCATTTATACCATTACTACCCGGCGTATTATTTACATTAATATTATCAACATACAAGTTATTACCATAGCCACACTCATTCACAAACTCAATCTTGACTACCGACCCAACGTAAGGGGTTAAATCTACAGATTCATTCCTCCAATCTGCTGCTGCATTCGGTGTAAATGAGGACGTTTGATCTGGAACAGTCGCTAAATCTGAACCGTCTTTATCGAATACTGTCCCACCAAAGTTATCACCACAACTGGTATAAACATCTACTCTTAATCCATCAGAATAACCCCCTGAATAACGGGCATAAGCCACATCAAAAGTTATCGAAGCGGCTGTGTCATTTGTCAAATCTAATGAAATTACCATTTTATCCTCTTCGCCAGCTGCATTGTAATTGAAGTTGCTCACAAACGGGGCTTGTGTCGCATTTCCATCTGAACCAGTCGCATTTCCCAACTGCCAAGTTTGACCGTTATCAGGGTTTTGAATACCTAAACCTGTTGTCGGAAAAATACCACTTTCAAAGTCTTCTACATACGGAGTCGTTCCGCCATTATCAATCGTAATCACACCAGTTTGAGTAATAGAATCAACACCGTTTGGATTCGATACATTCAGTTGAATATCGTAAGTCCCCTGTGCATTAAATACAACCGTTGGATTTGAAGAATTTGCCGTCGTACCATTTACGAAAGTGTAAGTATTTGGTGTGATAGTCCATACCCAAGAAGAAGGCACGTTTGAAGATTGATCAATCAAATCAACTTCTGCACCGATACACGCTCCAAAATTACTTGCCGTAAATGCTGCTGCTGGAACTGCAGTCGTTTCCGAAATATCAATATCATCTAACGCAATATCACTTGACCAGCCGTCACCTGTGATTCCTCTAAATCGAATATTGATAATATTACCGACATAAGACTGTAAGTTGACGAAACCTTGAATCCAATTATTACCTTGAGAGCCACTAATTGAAAAAACGCCTTCAATCCACTGTGTTCCATCAAAAACATCAACGTGTAACTCGCCAACATTTGTACCGTTTGCGTGATACCAAAATGAAAGCTGAGGTACTATCGCATTTGTCAAATCAATACAAGGCGAAACCAAGATTGCTTCTTTTGCCGTACAGCCATTTGAGGCTTCTAAATAAATATAATTACCACTTCCTGTGGTCTGATCAGACGAAGGACCGGTTCCTTGAGAAGGCGTACCGTTAGCATCTACACGCCAGTCGATATCATCTTGTGTACCATTTGTCAAATTCAACCAACCATTACCTAAAGGACAAACCGTCGCTCCACAATTATTACTTGTGCCACAAGTAGCAATCGTATCAAAACTTTCGATAAGTGGAATCGAACTGATTGAACCTACCTCAATCTCGAATGATACAAAAGCTGTATCATTTCCTGTAAAGTCTTCGTTGGATAAAGCCGTCCAAGCCGAAATATTGTAATTCCCGGCATTTAATGCACCTAAACCTTGTGTAAAAGTATAAGTGACCGAAGTCGCTGACGGAATAGTTCCTGTGTAAGTCTCCGTTACAACATTTCCATTAAAACTATAACTAATCGGAAAGTTTGACTTTGCAGAAGTACTGTTATTATTAATATCAACAGTTACATCAAAACTTGCTGCTGAACAAGAAGAAATATACCCATTAGGAGCAATAATATTCGTCAAAGCGACATCATTTGAAAACAAACAATTTTGTAATTGTGCAATATTCAATTCTTCGGCAATCGTTCTGCGGCCTCTCAATCCATTTGCACCGACACCACGTACAGCGACCCAATGTGTACCAATCGCATTCGTGACCGGAATATCAAAATACGTATCCGAAGTCGTTCCGATAGAGTCCATATATTGGAAACCTAAAATAAATACATCATACGCTGCTGCCCCGTCTAAAGAGTCCCATTCGATACGGATAGAATTTGGACAGACTTTCGTCAATACGATATTTTCTGGACGACCTAAAATCGAGAAGTCCGCTTGTGATTGTCCGGTATTATTACCACGAGTAATACGAACTTGAGCCTGCCCCGTCACCATGTTTGGAATTGTCCAATCAAACATTCGTTCGTTACCACTGACATTCGCAATCGTGTACCAATTAGCACCGCCATCATTCGTAAATTGAAGTAAAAAAGAGGCTTGACTACCGTAAGCGTCCCAGTGAATACGTTCCACAGTACCTGGAATCAATCCCTCTCCACCTAACGGATAGACGACTTTTATTTCGTCATAGATATATGTCGTCACTACATAATAGCTTACGCTTCCTGAAGGAACAGCAGGCGCAGCAATATTGATATTATAAGTTCCCGTTGCTGGATTATCCAACGTTATTTGTTCTACGTTATTAAGGTTATCAACACCACGAGTTGCATTGGCATCTAACGATGTTGGGTTTGGTGTATTATCCAAAACCCAAGGTAAAAATACTTCTCCAGAAGGCGTCGTCATTGTCATATCCAAATCATTAATTAAGACCATAGAGGAATTAACCGCTGCGGCATCTTCTGCCCAATACAACATCACTTTAACCTTTTTTACATTAGCTGGTACAATGATACTGTGTGAATTTAAACTACTTTGTGTCGCCGTTCCATTGACGTAATCATTATTTTCAATAATTTCTAAAGAACGATACGCATTCACACGACCGAAACCATATTTATAATCCGGGCCAGGATTACCATAATCCTCTGCACCATTCATCAAAGCTGCTTTTATTAAAGCTGCATCTGGATCTTGACCATTATTAAACTGACGATAAGCATCGTACAACTGTGCCGCTACTCCTGCAATACCCGGTGCTGCCCCCGATGTTCCACCAAAAGACTGATAAGTATTCGCTTCTGAAATCGACAACTGTTCTTGACCATTTGCCGAAATATCTGGTTTTAAACGACCATCTTCCGAAGGCCCACGACTACTCGAAGCCACCAATGAACCATCAGGAAATAAGTTAGCGGTCGCAATTACATTCTTACCAATTTTGTGGCCACCAGTGATATTTCCCCATTGTGTACCTGCACCATAACCACAATCTTGATTATTAGAGTTTCCACCAGAGAAAACGTGTAATAAACTTGGATTCTGAAAAGTCTGCAAATCCACCACACGAGCCGTCGTTGTGTACCCCGCATTACATCCATTACTATATGATGAGTTAGTCACCATCACATTATCATTTTGGTGTAATTGTAAAGTATTATCGTTAGAAAAATTAGCTGCATAATTAATAACGTGCATAAACGACCCCGGTGCCATACCCTGAATTGTCGGGTCAAGATTACCTGCACCACCCATGATTCCTGCCACACCGTCGCCATGTGTACCTGCTGCGGAGTTTGATGCCAAAGGCTGACTCACTCGATTTTTAAAATCAATATGATTGATTGCACCATCGTCACGAGTCAAAATATGTACGCCACTTCCATCATAGTGTTTTCCTGATGGAATCATCGTATTGATAACATTTGAACGATGTAAAGTACGCCCTAATCTATCTTCTGGCATCGGTGGCTCTGGAACCGACTCTACATAATACAAGAAATCTAATTTAGAAATATTATCAATTTCAGCTTTCGCAACTTGCACAACTGCCGTTTGGCTATTTGGCTCCATTCTGATAATATTTACTCCAGCATTTATTAATAATGCCTGCGCTGTCGCCGCCGGAATATTGCGATAATAACTAACCACAATCAAAAGCTCGTTATTCCCTTTTTCTGCCCATTCTGGATAGACAGGACCTAAGACAGATTTTGATAATTTGTGTAAACTACTCATTTTCGATACACTACGAACACCCCATTTTTTCATCTTATTGAAATCCAAATTCGATGGAATCCCGGCGATATACGTTTTGTGCGGAACGTAATCAAACAAAATAACCCCCGAAGCTTCAATCTTCTGAAGTGTATTTTGGTCTGGTATTGTTTTGAATTGTAGAAAGCGATAAAAATAGCCGTTTACAGTTTCTATAGAAGTGACATTCGGATTTTGTAAAAAATCGCTTAAGTTTACTTCAAAACGTGTCGTTCCCGATTTTAGGAGAACATCATAATTACCATCGTACTTTCCATTTTGTGCAAAAATCGGTACGCATAGTAACGCTGCAAAAACAATTAATGATAAATGTTTAATCATTTTACTTGACTGGTTAGTTAGTTAATAATAGTTGAATTGTGATAAAAAATATCACTTTCAATCAAAGTACTTTTAGGACACAATCTTTGAAATTGTATATTTTTATTAAAAATAAGTATTGGTGAGGAAAATGAATGAGCGAAATTAATTGTAAAAAGCGAGGATTCCCAAATAAATCACTAAGTCTGATGCGTATATGACAAAATTTTATTCAAATTGTTATTTTGCAGGAGAAAGAAGATTCGCCTAAAATGGATTATTAGCCTTGATTCTACGACGGACAAAAATTTCCGTTTTGTATTTTTACAACCTATTCAATTCTTCGAAAACCGTTTTATCAAAATCTTTCAAGCTATTGAGAATTTTATCGGCAATTATAAACTTTGGGTTATGAAATTCAGGAACAGCAACGGTAATCATTCGAGCCGCTTTTCCAGCAATTACGCCATTCAACGAATCTTCAAAAACCAGACAATTCGTCGGGTCAACCTTCATTTTTTGGGCAGTAGTTAAGAAAGTCCCTGGGTTTGGTTTGCCGTATTTCTCAAATTCTGCCGAATACGTCACATCGAAAAAACCGTTCAACTTTAATCGATTAACGACTGCCTCAATGATACTTAAATAAGAGGACGAAGCAATCGCCATCGGCATTCTTTGATTCCAAAAAAACTCAACAACATCATATACTCCCGGCAGGGCTTCGCCTTCATTTGTAATGCGTTCTATCATTTTATGGACAATTTCAGTTTCGATAGCTTTTTTTGAAACATGATCCCACGGTTTTCTATCATGCCAATAGGTTACAACTTCATCTATCCGTAAACCAACCGTTTTTAGGCATTTCTCAACGGTCAACTCTATACCTACTTTCTTAAAGACTTCGATTTCAACCGCTTTCCAAAATGGTTCAGAGTTAATCAATAAACCATCCATATCAAATATTACAGCTTGTATCATTCTGTTTCTTTTTATCTATTAGTTACCGCTACAAAACTACAACTCAAATACCTTATTCTTTCATTTTTTTTAGACTTTTATGTGACAAAAAATACATTTTTATTCAAAAATAGTTTGTAAAAACTTCGCTGTTACTTTTGGTTTCTCTAATGGAAACATGTGACCGCCATCAAACTCGTGAAAATTGATAAACGGAAATGTTTTTTTCCACCAAGCAATATCGTTTTTATCCAATGTTTTATAATATTTAGAATAAATAAAATGAACGGGCATTTCTAATTCGGGATTTTTAAAAAAGAAAGGTGGATTCCTAAAAATTCGTGCTTCTAAGGATTTTGGATAATTTAAAGTGATTCCATTCTCAACTGTTTTAAAACCATAATCAATATAATCTTGAAAACAATTTTCATCAAATCGTTTAAAAATCCCTCGATTGCGTAAGGCTTGATAAGCTGCGGCTCGACTTTCAAAAAAATCTCTACGTTTTGCGGCTCTACCAGCAGGGCTGAACTTATCGGCAATGCCAATTTGTGTAAATAACCAAATCAACAACCTTTTGCGAAAGCTAAAAATCGGTGGTTCGATAAGGATGACTTTTGAAAATAAATCTGGTCGCATCTCAGCAGCAAAAAAAATGACTGCTGCCCCCAGCGAATGTCCCAAACCTATCACTGGTTCATCATGATTTTCCTCAATGTGCTGAATTAGTTGGGGAACAAAATCTTTCCATTTTGTCCATGAGGTCTGCTGCCCAATATTATCGAAAGCCGTGATTTTATTCGGTGCTAATTGTTCTAAAAAATACCGATACGTTTTGGCAGTAAAGCCATTCGAGTGTGCAAAAACAATGTTCATGGTGTTTCGAGTTGCGAGTTGCGGGTTTCGAGTTAGACAGCCCCGAAACCCGAAATTCGCCTATTGTAATCCTTTAGCAATTTCATCCTCTGCGACCTCTTGTACGGCACGAGCAACCTCGTAGGCGACTTTTTCATTTAATGCAGAAGGGATGATATTTTCTTTTGATGGCTTTCGAACCGAATCCGCAATGGCATACGCAGCAGCCAACTTCATTTTTGGTGAAATTATTTTAGCTCTTGCGTCTAACGCACCACGGAAAATTCCAGGAAAACCTAAGACATTATTAACTTGATTTGGCAGGTCGCTTCTTCCTGTTCCGATGACTGCCGCACCACCTTTATAAGCCTCTTCAGGCATAATCTCCGGTGTCGGATTTGCCAAACCAAAAACAATAGAATCTTTGGCCATCGTGCGAATGTCTTCTGCATTGAGTAAGTCACCGACAGATACGCCAATGAAGACATCAGCATCAACAATCGCATCACGGATTGTACCTGATTTATTATCAAAATTTGAAAAACTTAGTAAGGCTTTTTTTGAATCGTTTAAATTATCTCTGTCTCGACTGATAATGCCTTTACTATCGCACAATACAATTGACTTTACTGGTGTACAATATTCGCCTTCACTACCAACACAACGTAATAACTTAGCAATAGCAACACCTGCCGCACCTGCGCCATTAATGACAACTGATAATTCTTCTAAGTTTTTACCCGTGACTTTACACGCATTAATCAAAGCTGCCAAAACAACAATCGCCGTTCCGTGCTGGTCATCATGAAAGACAGGAATACCCAAATCTTGTAATCGCTCTTCGATTTCAAAACTACGGGGAGCGGAAATATCTTCTAAATTTATTCCACCAAAAACTGGGGCGATATTCCGAACCGTTTGTACAATTTGCTCAACGTCTGTTGTAGCCAAACAAATCGGAAACGCATCAATATCCGCAAATTTTTTGAACAACATTGCTTTTCCTTCCATCACTGGCAAAGCCGCCTCGGGTCCAATATCTCCTAACCCCAAAACCGCAGTACCATCACTAACGATAGCCACCGTGTTGCCCTTCATCGTATATTTATAAACATCCTCTGTGTTTTCAGCAATTTTGCGACAAGGTTCAGCAACACCCGGTGAATAAACCAAAGATAAATCATCTTTTGTTCGTACCGTCATCTTGATTTTTGTTCCAATTTTCCCCCTCAGTTTTTCATGTAAAAACAACGAGTCTTTGTAATAATCCATAGAATATTTTTTAGTATAAAAATTCGGTGCAATAAAATGCAAAGATGACAAAGAGTTTTTAAACTTTTGATTTTACAATCAATAATTACACCTTAAAAATTCATTAACTGATCAAAATAATTACATCTTTTATCAATTTTACTTTTATCAAAGGTAATATAGTCATAACATTGCCATTCACCAATTTATTAAACTCAATGAATATTGTACTTATCAAACAAAATGTCCGATATGTCTGGTTATTCCTAATCATCTGTTTATTAGGCTACTACCTCTGTAATCCGACTATTTTCGAAAAAGAAAATATCGCTCAAATATTAAGTCAATATAAAGGTTATGGTTTTTTAATATTATTTTTTCTACATGTTTTAAGAAGTTTCACCATGCTTCCTCCTACCCTATTGATTTTTGCAGGCATCCTTATGTATCCTGATAGATTGTTCGAATTATGGATTGTTTCTGTTGTTGGCTCTATCCTTTCCGGAGCTTTAGCTTATTATTTTTCGAATAAAGTGGACTTTCAAGCATGGCTTAATAAAAATAAACAAGCATTTAAAAAAGTAAAAAATGGTTTAGATTCGAAATATGGTTCACTTTTCATTGTTGGCTGGATACTCTTCCCGTTTGTTCCGACGGATATAATTGGCTATACTGCCGGTGCTACACAAACGAATTTCATAAAATATATGCTTGCCCTATCCGTTGGTAAAACCATGTTATGTAGTATTTATATTTATGGCGGAGGGTTTATTTTAGAATATATCTTTAGTTTTAATAATTGAATTATTTAGATTTTTCGTTTTTGAAACAAGGTCGAGGGCTTTTTTTAATAAAACCGAGTTCTAACAAAACAAATAAATTTTGAACTAAAATATTTCTTACGAAAAATTTAGAAAGCCTTATTTGTGGAGCTAAAACTCGGTTTTTATCTTGAATATCAAGTTGAACTAACTACTATTTTACTTTTCTGCGAACTTCTCACGACCGCTTTTATCAATAATCGTTGCACTGGCCTGTTGCGTACTCCACATCACAATATCTTCGATATTGACATGTGCAGGTCGAGTCGCCACATAATAAATCGTATCTGCCACATCTGCCGCTTTCAACGGTTGAAAATCATCATAAATTTTCGCTCGTTCTTCGTCGCCATCAAATCGAACAACTGCAAATTCTGTTTCAACGTGTCCAGGGTGAATACCGGTCACCCGAATATTATGATGATGCAAATCCAAACGCATTCCTTTTGTCAAGGCATCGACTGCCGCTTTTGTAGCACAGTAAACATTACCGTTAGTATAAGTTTCCTTACCAGCGATCGAACCAATATTGATAATAAAACCTTTGCTATTTTCAACCATTAATGGAGAAACAGCTCTGGTTACATACAACAACCCTTTTAAGTTGGTATCAATCATTGTTTCCCAATGCGTCAACTGCCCTTCATTAATCGGTGTAAAACCTTTGGCTAAACCAGCGTTGTTAACCAGCACATCGATATTTTTCCAATCCCCCTCCAAACTTGCTATCGCCGCTTCGACCGCTGCCTGATTTCTAACATCAAAAGTCAAGGTCAAAATCTGCGTTGAAAACTCTGCTTCTAAAATATCTTTTAACGCCATCAAACGCTCTTCACGACGACCAGTAATGATCAAATTATAACCGTTTCGAGCAAATAGTTCTGCTGTTGCACGACCGATACCCGACGTTGCTCCAGTGATTAGAATCGTACCTTTCGGTTCGCTGTCTTTAGCATTCTGCTCACCCGATCCTAAAGCCGAGTCACCCTCTGGTGATTTTACCTGAAGGCCAAATAATGCATCATTTTCAGCCGTTTGAAAACGATTATTTATCTCAATCGCATTTTCATAATGTCGTAAAGCTTTGCTTTTTTTATCTATTTTATTGTAGATTTTTGCTAATTCAAAATGAGCTTCCGCAAAATGACGATTATTTTTCACCGCCTTTTTGAAGTACTTCGCTGATTTTTTCGATTTACCGAAATAAGTATTCAATAATTTCGCATATTCAAAGTAAGCCTCTGCATATTCGTCATCTAAAGAAATCGCCCGCTGCAAGTAAGACGAAGCCACAAACTGTTGATTTTCATAAGCATTTGCCAAAAGACTTCCCAAACGATAATACGCTTGTTCGTGTTCTAAGTCTAACAAAATAACTTTCTCATAATAACGTTTTGCATCTTCAAAATTACCTTCACTTTCGCTAAGAACTCCTAACGCAAATAAAATATCCTCATCATCTTCATCCAATTGTGAAGCCACTACTAAATTCTCTTTTGCCAATGTTCTATCACCACCGTTCTCGATCAGCATCATTGCAAAAGCATATCGTAAATCAACATTTTCAGGAGTGTTTTCGACTAATTGACGATACAAACCAGTTGCCCCTTCAATATCACCAGAAGCCGCTAATTCTTCTGCAATATCCGTTGAAGGCTGTACAATAACCTCATCTTCTACCTCCGAATCTTCTATCAACTCATCAATTAAATCTTCGGTTTCTTCAGTTTCTTGTTTTATTTCAGCTTCTACTTCCTTCTCAACAACATCATCCATTAATGTCTCGTCTCCCTTACTTTCACCATTAACGGCTTCGTTTACATCCATTTCGTTAACCAAATCCTCTGAAACATCGTCTAACAAACCATCAGCATTTTTCTCAGATTCTGACTTTCGTGACTTTGCTGCAACTTTCTCTAAAAAATCACTTACATTAAGTAATTCTTTTTCATTTTTTACCTCGTCTAACAAACCATCGGCGTTTTTCTCAGATTCTGATTCTTCTAACTCTGCTGCAACCTCTTCCAAGAAATCACTCATATTTATGAATACTTTTTCATTCTCATCAGCAGCATTCACTTCGTTATCTTCATCTTCCGTACCTTTCACTTCAGTTTCTTCAACAATAGTGTTTTCCAAATCCTCGACCGATTCGCCTTCAACCTCCTCCGTCTCTAACGCATCGACAGAATGCTCTCCTTCAACCTCGTCACCATCTTCTACCACTTCTTCATTAGTATCTTCTACAAGGTCATCTGCCAACTCATCAATCAAATCCGCTAACGCATCAGGCGAAGTATCGTCTGACTCTACCTTGTCATTTATCTCCTCGAAAGTCTCATTAATCATCTCATCTTCAATGAAATCCTCCTCCTCTTCCGATATCAAATCATCGGCTAAGTCATCTAACATTTCATCAGAGATAGTCGATAAATCATTTTCAGAAGTCTTACTATCCGATTCATCGTCCTCCGGCGTTTCTTCTCTATTTGATAATAAATTAAGCCCGGGAATAGCCGACAAATCAAACCCTTCCTCCACATTTTCCGAAACATCATCAAGAACCTCCGTAGTTGTTTCAATCTCCTCCTCTCTTATATCCTGTTCTGACTCATCAACTACGACATCTTTCTCTTCTTCAACCTCTTTAACAGCGGGAGAATAAGCCGGTAACATACCATATTTCCTCATTAGCAAAGCACTATCCCCACCAAACTCTTCAAATAATTCACGGAAATTATCATCTTTCAAACGCTGATACAACACATAATTCGTCCCCCTCAAATAGCGCATAAAATCCCCCAAAATATTAGTAGAAATATCTTGAATCAAGTCTAACTTCGGAGCTAATTCAGTCCTTCGTGCCTCTGTAGTGTGACGCATTTCAGTACGAATCTGCTGATATTGCATAGACCAATAATTGATATAATTGACAACATCTCCCAAACGTTCAAACTTTGTAGCAATAGTTTTGTATTGATCTGTCCCCTTGATAGGATGACGACCTTCCAAGATAATCGTTTTGATGCGACCTCGCAGTCGAGTATCTTCGACTAACTCCAAGATATTTCGCATACAATTTTCTGATTTCAAAAAATTGTCACTAACTAATAAAAAAACAGGTGCTGTGCTATTTGAATACTGTTGACGAATAGCATCGTGTGTCGCGAAGTCGAAAGTATCATGGATAAAATCAATTCCTACTCTTCCTAAATCGTCCGTAATATGATTTGCAATATTTTGATTATCAATGCAATAAATAAGATAAGCCTTCGTGTTGTTCATATCGTAGTTGTCCTTAATAATTATGAATTTCATGATGATTGTTATCTCAATCTCACCGTATTTAGAAATTTCAAGAAAATCTCAACATTTCTTATAGGTTAGATTTTTATTGAAACGGTAATCATCATTTTTTTAATCAAAAAAGAAGTGTCGTTTCTTTTTCATCAATCTCTGTGCCTAAATTACTGATAATATAGCAAATATCAAGCATGTAGAACATATTTAATATTTTCACCGATTAGATATTTAGTACCGTTTTCAATCAATCTTATCACTTTTTAATGGCAATAAAAATACAAAATTTCTGTGTAAAGAACAGCAATTAAAATACAAAATGCGTCATCTAATTTGATATTATTTTTAAATATCAATTATAAATGACGCATTTTCAGCAATTAAAGTCGAAATATATTCAACCTTTTTTATTACTTCAAATTCAACTCTATTCTACTCCGCTACCATTGTTAACTCTGTCACAATATCTTCAAACTCTTTCATAAATGTATCATATTGACTTGTAGCTGGGCCGCTAAATCCGGTATGAATTTTCACAACTTTATTATTTTTATCCAAAAAAATCATCGTCGGATAAGAAATCACCGCATTTAACATCGGTAAAACTTCACCCGCTTCTACATTATTAGAATAACCAGCTACCAACATCGGATAAGGCACGTTCATTTTATTAATGTAAGTTTTAACCGCTTTTGCTGCTCGACTTTCATCACGGAATTTCTCGAATGCCAAACCAATAATTTCTAAATTTTCAGGCTTCTCTTTATTATAAAAAGGTACTAAAAAGTTCGTTTCGTCCCGACAATTTGGGCACCAAGTTCCGAAGATTTGAATAATTTTTGCCTTCCCCTGAAATCGTTCGTCGCTTGATGAAACTATATTTCCATCAACATCTTTAAACGAAAATTCGAAGGTATCAAAACCATCTTTCAAATACGTCAATTCATACGCAGAACCAACTTTTGCCTTATCATTTTTCGTTGCTGTCCAATTTGTTTTATAATGTTTACCCGACAAAAAAGTACCAATCATCGTTTTATCTTCCATGATTTTTGCTTCAAACAAATAAGCGTGTGTACCATCGAAAGTCGATAAATACAACTTATCATTTTGAATCGTTCCTGCCAAGTAGCGATAATCGCCAGTTTCCGTCAAAAAAGTTCCTGTTAAACGATTTCCGTCTTGTTTAAACTCACCGACAGCCGGATAAGGCTCATCTGTTTCTGTACCGAACATCACTTCCCATTTTCCCGAAACATCCATAATAGGTTCTTTGCGAAGTGTCGTAAAACGGTGATTTTGCCCTTGTTTTGCCACAAATGGAATACTGTAATTCTCCCGATTTTTATCATACCAATTCCCCTCAATCACCTTATCTTCATACACTGCTTTGATGTAAGAATTATAGATAGGAAAGTCAATACGAATCGTGTCATCGCCCGATTTTCTATTTTTTCCATAGACAATATCATCGACTTTTAGCACTTCATCACCATTGATAATTTCCAAATAAAAACTATCCGCAGAAGTATAAACGACATTAAATGTAAACGGTAATTCGCCAGCCGTCACTTCTTCATAAGCGATTTCATCATCTCGCTTAATAAATTGGTCTTTTGTACGAATCGGATTCGCTTTTTTACCATTTAATAATAAAACAGCCCGCCAAGGTCCAGGAGCAATAACATTGAACTGGTTCGGCATGACACATTCCGAAAATAAAACCGCTATAAATGCAAAAAATAAGTATTTTGTAATCGTATTTTTCATTTTAAGATTGAACTTTATATTTACTGAACCCTTGAAGTGTGGTAAATATGATAACTTGAATAATTTAAATACAAAGAACAGAAAAATCCTGTTCAAATCTGTAAATCCTATCAAAAACTTAGAAACATGAAATCTATCCTTATTGTTTGCTTTTTGACGCTTTCGCTAAATATTTACGCTCAAACCGGTGCTGGCCCTGTTGAACAAACTTTTATCTTTCAGTTGGCAGATGAAAAAGGGAACGATTTAGACATTAATAAAATCAAAAAACATAGGGTTAAAGCCACCATAAAAGGAGCAAATAACGTCACCTACAAGGGTTTAAGTGTAGAAGGTGAATACGTTATTTCTCAAACTGGAATACGATATTATGGCGATTTCAACGAAGTTGCTTCGAGCAATCTCACCTTAATTTATGAATACGATGATAAAAAAATGACTGTTAAAATTAACAACATACAAGCCGTTTATTTTAAAATTACATCCATTCCTTTTAAAAGTGGCGATTATACTTTTGATTTGCAACACGAAAACGATTTTATTAAAAAATTAGTGATAAAACCAATTGATTGGACGTATTCAAAGGTGATTTTTGAAGAAGAGAAAAAGGAAAAAGGCTATTAAGTCAAATCTGCGTTTTTCAGTGTAAATCTGCGTATGCTGCGTCCGAATCACGAACCACAAAATCATGGAAAAATTACAAAAACAACTCACAGGCGAATTACACTACGACAGCTTAATGCGAACGCTTTACGCAACTGATGCGTCTGTTTATAAAATGTTACCGCAAGCCGTGGCGTTGCCGAAAACGGTGGAAGATATAAAGGTTTTAATCAATTATGCTCGTGAAAACGGTACATCCTTAATTCCTCGAACCGCAGGAACGTCACTCGCAGGGCAATGTGTCGGCGATGGCATCGTGGTTGATGTTTCTAAATATTTTAATAAAATATTAGAAATCAACACGGAGGAATCTTGGGTGCGTGTACAACCTGGCGTTATTCGGGACGAATTGAATGCGTTCTTAAAACCTTATGGCTTTTTCTTTGGCCCTAATACTTCGACTGCAAATCGCTGTATGATAGGCGGAATGGTTGGTAATAATTCTTGTGGTTCGACCTCGATTGTTTACGGTTCGACTCGTGATCATACGTTAGAATTAAAAACGATTTTGAGCGATGGTAGCGAAGTTGTTTTTAAAGATTTGACAGTTGAGGAATATGCCGAAAAAATACATCAAAAGGGACTCGAAGGTGATATTTATCGTTTTTTCCATGATAAATTGAGTTCAAAAGATGTTCGAGAACGCATTAAAAAAGAATTTCCAAAAGCCAATATTCAGCGTAGAAATACCGGTTATGCGGTTGATCTGTTGTTAGACACCTCCCCTTTTGTTAATACGGATAATGACTTTAATTTATGTAAATTGTTAGCTGGTTCCGAAGGAACTTTGGCATTTACAACCGAAATTAAATTGAATATTTCGCCTTTACAAGACCCTGAAATTGTGGTGGTTGCACCGCATTTTTCGAGCATTCGAGAAACCACAAAAGCCGTTTTGACGGCAATGAAACACAACCCGACCGCTTGCGAAATGATGGACGATTTGATTCTACAATTAACAAAAGACAATATCGAACAGCAGAAAAATCGCTTTTTTATCAATGGCGACCCGACAGGAATGTTGATGGTCGAGTTTCGAGGGCAAACATTGGCGGAAGCCGAAAAAAAAGCAGACGCAATGATTGCCGACATGCAGGCGAAAGGCGAAGGTTACGCTTTCCCGAAAGTATATGGCAAAGACACGAATAAAGTTTGGAAGCTAAGAAGTGCAGGTTTGGGCATTTTGGCGAATATTCCTGGCGACCCGAAAGCCGTGGCGTGTATCGAAGATACTGCCGTGGCGTTGGAAGATTTGCCCGATTATATTGATGATTTTACCAAAATGATGGATGATTTTGGTCAAAAAGCCGTCTATTACGCTCACGCTGGCGATGGCGAATTACACTTGCGACCAGTCTTGAATTTGAAAAAGGCGAAAGACGTTCAACTCTTTCACGACATCACCGAAGAAACCGCAAAATTGGTTAAAAAATATCGTGGTTCATTTAGTGGCGAACATGGCGACGGACGAGTTCGTGCCGAATTTATACCGCTAATGGTCGGCAAAGAAAACTACGAACTCTTCAAAGAAATCAAAAAAGTTTGGGACATCAACGGCATTTTCAACCCCAATAAAATCGTCGATGCCGACCCAATGAACACTAACTTACGCTACGAACCCGAACAAGAAACGCCACAATTTGACACCGTTTTTAATTTTGAAAAAGAAGGCGGCATTTTGCGAATGGCAGAAAAATGTAACGGTTCGGGCGATTGTCGAAAGTTGAGTTTGTCAGGCGGAACAATGTGTCCGAGCTACCGAGCAACTCGCAACGAAAAGGAAACAACACGAGCGAGAGCCAACACTTTACGCACCTTTTTGACACAAAACGCCAAAGACAATGCGTTCAATCATCCCGAAATTAAGGAGGTCATGGACTTGTGTTTGTCCTGCAAAGGTTGTACATCCGAATGTCCGTCAAACGTAGATATGGCAACGCTTAAAGCCGAATTTTTGTATCAATATCAAAAAACAAATGGTGTTCCGTTGCGATCTTGGGCTTTCGCCAATATTAGTAAAATCAACGGTTTAGGTTCACTTGTGCCAAGTGTGACCAACTTCTTTTTGACCAATTCGCTGACAAGCGGAATAGCGAAAAAAGTCCTAAATGTCGCACCAAAACGCACCTTACCAACTTTGCAAAAAACGACTTTAAGAAAATGGTTTAATAAAAATCAACCGAAACCAAACGGCAAAATTATTTCCACGGTTTATCTTTTTTGCGATGAATTTACCAACTTCAACGACACCGAAATTGGTATCAAAGCCGTTAAGTTGTTGACCAAATTAGGTTACGAAGTCAAAATGGTCAAACACGAAGAAAGCGGTCGAGCTGCTATGTCCAAAGGTTTATTAAAAATGGCTCAAAAATGTGCCAAAGCCAATGTCGAAACCTTCAAAAATATCATCACAGCAGAAACGCCTTTACTCGGCATCGAACCGTCAGCGATTTTGTCTTTCCGTGACGAATATCCTCGCTTAGTCGCTCAATCAGAACAGGAAGCTGCCAAAAACTTAGGTAAAAACGCCTTGTTAATTGATGAGTTTTTAGAACAAGAAATCAAAAAAGGCAACATCACGTCCGCACAATTCACCAACAAAAAACAACACGTCAAAGTCCACGGACATTGCCATCAAAAAGCCTTGTCATCTGTCGAAAAAACAGCTTTCGTTTTAGGCTTACTCGACAACTTTACCGTCGAAATCATTCCGTCAGGTTGCTGCGGCATGGCAGGTTCGTTCGGCTACGAAGCGGAACACTACGAGATTAGTATGCAAGTCGGCGAAGATGTGCTGTTTCCTGCGGTTCGTGCCGCGAAAAAGGATACGATTATTGTGGCTGTGGGTACGAGTTGTCGGCATCAGATTTTTGATGGAACGGGAAGAGATGGAGTGCATTTGGTTGAGGTTTTGTGGGAAGGATTGAAAGAAATTTAGTTTAAATAAAATATCTTATCTTATGAATGATAACACAAAAATATGTCCTTTCTGTGCAGAGGAAATTAAGAAGGCTGCAATACTTTGCAAACACTGTAAATCTAAGTTAGATGATTCAGTAGTTCATGAATCCTCGACATCAAATGAGAAATCAAATGAGAAATCAAATGAGAAATCAAATAAGAAATCAATCAAGGAAAGTACAGTTAAAGAAAAAAATTACCATATAAAAATAAATAGTAAAGGAAACCATGAGGACAATTTGTATTTACTAGCCTTTGTCGGAGTAATCTGTGTTGCTATAAACTTAATTTTTAGTTGGGTATATATTTCTACTGCTTTGTTTGTTCTTACAAGCATTCTTACTTTATGGCTTCATAAACAAGGGGATTATAAATGCAAAAACTGTGGTGAACAAGGTTTTACAAATAAATATGAAGATGTAGCTACTTGTGAGAATTGCAAATCAAAGCATAACATTACTTGGGTAAAAGATATACCTTTTAAATCTGCCTTTACTCGAAACTTTAAAATTATACTTTTTTCGATTACAATCTTCTTAGCTGCTACTAGTTTTAACAAATATCAATCGAGTGAAACTACTGAAGATAAAACAACCAATAATATTGAACAAAATACAAATGAACAAGTACCTGAGTTGAGTGAAGAGCTTCAAGAAAAGAAAGTAATTGATAATACAGAAAAATTAGTAGCACTAAAAGAATTTAACAATATCCCAAAACTGCTTCATGAACTAAGTCAAGTAGGCATTGGAGAAATGACTGAATGGCAGTATGATGAATACGAGAAGTTCTTTAGTTTAACTAATTACTTTGTAATAGGT
>CBFIHR010000028.1:0-48379 GCA_965662365.1 Saprospiraceae bacterium | reverse complement strand
ATGCTATTGGGAAATACCTTTTTTTGAATTACTCCATACCTGAATTTTAGTTATATTTATTTTTGAACCGTTACTTAATATCAATTAATTATGCTTGTGTTATGCTCTCAATTCAAACTCACCTAAGCCATTAAATACGTCACCAAACCAGTCACGCCTGTGATGACATACTGCACGCCTAAAGCCATAACAATAAATCCCATGATACGAGAAATTGCCTTAATTCCTGCGACACCAAAATATTTAAACAAGGCAGGCGAAATCCTCAAAATAAAATATACCGTCAATCCTGTGAATACAATCACGCCAGCAATCACGCCTCTTGAGGCCCATTCTTGATGTTCTGCAAACATGCTAATCAATAACGAAATCGATCCAGGGCCCGATAACAAAGGCATTGCCATCGGTGCAAACGAAATGTCCTCTTTCTCCAAGGCTTCTTCCTTCACTTTTTTGTTCACAGCTCTGCTTTCCGCAAATTTACCAGAGGATAAGGCATACCCCGAACTCAAAATCATCAATCCGCCTGCGATGCGCAAAGCATCTAAACTAACGCCAAAAAAACCTAAAATTGAACTTCCACCTAAGAAAAAAGCAGTTAATATTAGTACAAAATAAATGCTGGTATTCCTTGCAGCATGATTGCGTTCTTGTTGTGTGTAATCAGGCGTCATTGCCAAAAAAACTGGAACAGCACCCATAGGATTAACAACTGAAAATAAAGAACCAAATACAGCAATAAATAAACTCATCATAATTATCTTTCGTGTTTTTATTATTATTATTTATAATAGTTTTTCGTACCAAAACGATTGCCTTTTCTTCAACCCAAAACAATACATTTTACACACTATTATTTTATTAAAAATATTTAATTTAAAATATTATATGGTTTTAAATCATTTTTAGTCAAGCATTCAGAATTAAATTCTAAACCCCTTCTTTCAAAACGGCCGCAAAGGTAAAGGCTTTTTCCAAATAAAAAAGTTCCTAAATGTTAAAGTTTTGTTGAGTTAATATTAATAGATTAGATCATTATAATAAAGGTCTATTTCTTGGGAAGAAACGCAACTTTAAGCTATTTTTTGTCTCTTACAAGATTATTACTCCGCTCTTTACCGCTGTTCTAATACTTTTTGAAGCAACTAACACTTGTACTTTTTCGTTTTAACGAAATCGTAATGAAAAAAATAATCGGTTCTCTGAAATTTTTTGTGACTTTAGCAAGCGTAAAAAAATCATTTAAACACATTACGTCACTATCTACCGTTTTTTTGAAACTTTCACAAAGATTTTCAAAGAATCAGTTAATCATTACTCGCCAAAACAATTCTGACTTCAACTGAAAACGCTGTTTCAGGACTTTTTTAAAAATTATTAAAAAATCTAACGAATTTTTTATAAACGCTTTAGAGTTTATGACGTTTTAGTGTAAATTGAAGATTTTATATTAATACCCAACGTCATGACTACGTTGAAAAATATATTCATCAAAATCATGATTAAATAATTCAGTTAACTATGAAGATACTGTCAAAAACACTCGGACTATCATTATTTATTCTATTGAGTATTGCAGCCAATGCAACACACAATCGAGCGGGAGAAATAACCTATCGCCAAATCGGCGATTTAACTTTTGAGGTGACTTGTACAACTTATACAAAGACGAGTTCTGTCCCGGCAGATAGAGATAGTTTAGAGTTTGACTGGGGAGATGGCGATGTACAATTTGTTGGTCGTACAAATGGCGGCGGAAATGGCGTTCCATTAGCTAATGATATTAAATTCAATATTTATGTTGCTGTTCATACCTATCCTGGTCGTGGTGAATATACGATTTCAATGACTGATCCAAATCGAAATGCCGGTGTTTTGAACGTCAATCCACCGAACTCCGACCAAGTTCCATTTCATTTAGCGACTACTTTAGATATTTTAAATCCGAATTTTCAGGGTTATAATAATTCGCCAATCATGTTGCAGCCGCCAATTGATGTGGCTTATATTAATCAAATTTATATTCATACTCCAAATGCCTTTGACTTAGAAGGCGATAGTATTTCGTATCGCTTGATTACACCTTTACAAGCAAATGCTACGCCTGTTACTAATTATACGTTTCCACACATGTTAAATCCAGGAATGGTCCATTCTTTCAACGAGATTACGGGAGAATACATCTGGATTACGCCTCAAATCGAAGGAGAATATAATTTGGCTTATGAAATCTTAGAATGGCGTTCAGGCGAAATTATAAGTCGAATCATTCGAGATATGCAAATCACGGTGTTAGATGAAAATAATCGTCCTCCGGTAATTGAGGATTTAATAGATATTTGTGTAGTTGCAGGTGAAACCGTGACTTTCAATGTTCGAGCAGATGACCCCGACTCTAATCAACTGGTACAATTATCAGCAACGGGCGGCCCTTTTGTATTACCAACAAGTCCAGCACAGTTTTTAGGAAATCCAAATTATCAAACACCAATTGTCACTCGTCAGTTTTCTTGGGTGACGACTTGTGATCACATTAGGCGACAGCCGTATCAAGTTGTGTTTAAGGCACAAGATAATTTTCAGGATTCAACAGGTGCCGTTGATTTATATGTTGTACGAATCACGGTTGTCGGTCCACCTCCCGAAGATGTACAAGCGACAGCCGCTTCAGGTGCAGTCACCGTCACTTGGGAAAATCCCTATGCTTGTGATGCCTTGGGGCGATTTGAAGGTTTTTCTGTTTGGCGACGAGAAAGCAGCAACCCTTTCGTAATTGATACTTGTGAAACTGGTTTGGCAGGTCGAGGTTATATAAAAATTACCGATGATTTGACCACAATTGACCCAAATGGTTCGGGGCGATATTATTATTTAGATAATGATGTGGAAAGTGCGAAGTTTTATTGTTACCGAATTTTAGGGAAATTTGCGGATTTAAATACCGCTGGTTTTCCATCTAATTTCGTAGAATCTATCCCTTCTGAAGAAGCCTGTGCTCAGCTGAATCGAGATTTACCCTTAATTACACATGTCACTGTCGATGCGACTGATGTAAGCACGGGAGAGATAGAAATCCGATGGTCAAGACCTGTAGCAGAAGATTTGGATACGATCCAAAACCCACCACCATACATATATACCTTGTACCAATCACCAGATTTTGATGCAGGTATGCCAGTTCAAATTGCTTCCTTTACAGCTAATTCTTACTGGGAAGCCGTTGATACAACATTTATTAGTAACAATTTGAATAGTTTAGGCTCGCCTTATAGTTATGAAATAGAGTTCACCTCTAACGGTAGTATTTTAGGAACAGGAAGAGAAGCATCATCTGTATTCCTTAGCGTATTTTCAACAGATCAATTAAATGTTTTAACTTGGGAGGAGAATGTCGGTTGGGATAATACTCAATATGAAGTTTATCGTCAAGCTCCTGGGCAGCCAGGTTTTAGTTTAGCAGCGACCGTGACGGAACAACGATACGAAGACGATAGCTTAACGAATGGTGAAGAATACTGTTATTACATTCAAAGTATCGGTACATACAGCATTCCTGGGATTGTTGACCCCTTACTGAATTTATCGCAAGAAGTTTGTGGTATTCCGATTGATACGGTACCGCCTTGTCCGCCAGTTTTGACGGTTAGCAATGATTGTGATTTAGACAATCCGGCGACGGTTGATTTTATTAATAATTTATCTTGGTCGAATCCGAATGAAATTTGTCAATATACCAACGATGTATTTGAATATCGAGTCTATTATGCCGAAAATGAAAATGCTCAATTTTCAGCCATTCAAACGATCACAGGAGCAACAGATACGACCTACAACCATGATTTAGTCTTTACGTTAGCAGGTTGTTACTATGTCACTGCTATAGATACTATTGGAAATGAAAGTCTGCCGAGTAATATTGTTTGTAAAGAAAATTGTCCTGATTATAGTTTGCCAAATGTATTTACACCAAATAATGATGGAGCAAATGACCAATTTTTGCCGTTTCCTTACCGCTTTGTCGATAGAATTGAAATGCAAATTTTTAACCGTTGGGGCGGTTTGGTATTCGAAACTACCAATCCAGATATAAATTGGGACGGTACAAATATTAGTGGTCAAGATGTTGCTGAAGGAGCTTATTTTTATCAATGTAAAGTCTATGAACTGGTCAACGATCCGAATGCGGAACCAGTTATTTTAGAAGGTTACATTCAATTGATTCGTGGGAATTAATTGCTCTTTGATGAATCTTGTACCCTTTTTGAGTTTGACATAACTTATTTGAATAAAAAAGCGTTGAAAACACATTAAGAACAAAATACGGTTTAAACACAGCGAGTTTATTTTGTTCAGTGTTTTCAACACTTTTAGAAGATTAAAAAAGAAATCAAGCCTCAACTTTTCGGTCCTTTTACATCAAGGTAAAAGAATAAAATTTACACTTCTTTACAATTGTAATAATTTATTAAATAAATACCTCAACCTACTTCAATGGATTTTTATAAAAAAATGTTGAATTATTTATAATTGAATAGCCGTAAGATAATTTAGCAATCAAAAATCAAAAACAATCCTTAAAATATATCGAAAAATACACGATGTGTTTCAATGGCTGTTTACATTTGCAGTAAATTTCATATTGTTAGATATGGTTTATAATTAGGGACTCATTTTCTATTTAGAAAAAATCGCTAATCATTAATCACTAATCATAAAAAAATGTTTACAGGAATTATAGAAGCGTTAGGGACGATTGATAAAATTGAAATAGAGGGAACGAATTATCATTTTACGATAAACTCGCCGATTTCAAAAGAATTAAAAATTGACCAAAGTGTGTCGCATAATGGTGTTTGTTTGACGGTTGTCGCTTGTGATGAAGCGTCGCACACGGTTACCGCAATTAAAGAAACATTAGATAGAACAAGTTTAGGTAACTGGGCAAAAGGGCAAAAAGTCAATTTAGAAAGAGCCATGAAGGCTGATGCACGACTGGACGGTCATTTTGTGCAAGGTCATGTCGATACAGTTGGAAAATGTGTCGAGATTCAAGAAGTTGACGGCAGTTGGTATTTTAAGTTTGAATATCAACCGACCGAAGAACATTTATTAGTAGATAAAGGATCCGTTTGTATTAATGGCGTAAGTTTGACCGTCGTGAGTCCAGAAGATAAGTATTTTTCGGTAGCGATTATCCCTTATACCTACGAACATACGATTTTCCATCAAATGAGCGTTGGAGATACAATCAATCTGGAGTTTGACGTGATCGGAAAGTACATTGCAAAATATGTGCAACTGTACATGAAAAAATAATCGGGAGCAGAATTTTCAAATTACTTAAACGTTGTAATATCAAAACGCTCGAAAGATTTTTTATCTTTGTCATAAAGTCTCAAATCGTATTAACTTATATTGAGTTACAATCATCGAAAATTATTTAAAAAATTATTTAAAAATAAAAATTAGGCTAAAATGTTGAAAAAAGGTTTTTACTTCATGTTCTTGTTTTGTATGATGGCAGTTGTCGCAATTGCTCAACCAGAAGGTGAAACACCAATAATAGAGGGTGATGATGGTGCTAAAGAAGCAGCAGAACGTGCTAAATATTTGACGGATTTCCATAGTTACAATACTCAATTGAACAACAATATGGGAACAAAAAATATGTTTCATCATCATATCGATGTGAATCGCACAGGAGCCAGCATTCCTAAAGTAGGACAAGTGACACAATCAATCGATTGTTACTTTGTAAACAAAGATGGAGAATATGTCATTAAGAAAATTTTGGTATTGACAAAAAATGGTTCGGTAAGTTCTACCAAAGAATTCGTTTTTGATTACAGAGGAAATGGTAATTTATCTTACTATTCTTACAATTCGGATATCAATACGCCAGATAGTCAACGCATAGGCGTTTATTTTGATAATAAGCAATTGGTGTATTATGCAGAAGATGGTTTAGTTCAACCAAAAAATAGCTACGGTGACGAAATCTTCAAAAAAGGAATTGAAGTATTGAATAATGCTGCCGACTACGAATTGATGCTAAATACGATTATCCGTGTACAGCCAAAATAGGTAATATTTATTAATATCGCTAAACGGTTCTCTGCTGCACTATTTTATTAAAAAATAGGTGCAACAATCAAAAAAAGGTTGTCTAAAAAGTCGAAAAAGCAAATCAATTATTCAAAATAATAAATTATATAAATAATTGATTCAAAACTTACTAAGTTTCAAATTTTAGTAAATTCATGCTTTACGTCAGCTTTCAAGACAACCTTTTTTATGCGTTATTTCATCATTCTCAAACGACACTGTTACAATTCATTGATTTAAGTTTTTTGAATACACATAAATTTTATTTGAATTAAAAAACATCAAAATCCATAATAACTTACCTGAACTTTAATAGCGATGCTTCAGAGAAAGTAAAACGGAGACAATCATAAATATTGATACTTTGATAATTGATTAGTATCAGCATATCAAATATTAATAACTGAAAGATTGTAAATCTAAGTTCTAAGCCCTAATTTTGCGAGAGAGTTGAAATAATGAATGGAAATAACTTTTCCTTATTTAAAATAAAAAATAAAAAATCATGGCAATTATTATAACGGATGAATGTATCAACTGCGGTGCGTGTGAACCAGAATGCCCAAATAACGCAATCTATGAAGGTGGAGTAGAATGGTCGTATGCGGACGGCACGAGTGTTGAAGGAACGCTAACACTGGTTGACGGAACTCAAGTCGAAGCAGCTCAAGAACATGAACCGATTGAAGAAGATTATTACTTCATTGTACCAGACAAATGCACCGAATGTGAGGGTTTTCACGAAGAACCGCAATGTGCTGCTGTCTGTCCTGTTGACTGTTGTGTTCCGGATCCAGACAGAGAAGAAACGGTCGAACGATTATTAAAGAAAAAAGCAATCTTACACTTATAAACTTGTACCGTTAAATTTACTAATTTCAAAATATAGGAAGGCTTGTTTCGTGTCATTGATAAACAAAACAAGCCTTTTGCTATTAGTGAATTTTATCAAAAATGAGTTTCTGATTTGGGCAAAAAAATAAGCCGTTCCGAGCATGGAAACGGCTTAACCTATTCTTCCTATTTTCTAATACTGCGTCTGCTTAAAACGCATTTCTTAAATCATTTTTTTTAATATTGAAGTTTCATTTTTCAATATTTTACAATATTCACGCCTAATTTTATTCCGTAAATTAGAACCCGATTTCATAAGATATCGAAATGATTTCATTCTAAGTTACATAATATTTATGAAAGAAATATCACGATTTATCTTTTTCCTGTTAAAATACAGTCATTTTGACACTTTTCCTTTAATAGTTTAACCATAAATATACATATTATCAGCGGAATTCTGTCTTAAACCCAGATCGATTTTACCACATTTTTTCTAATCAACCAGATTGTTGATGTCTTTACTACAACTTTTCTGACTCAAAGTATTATAACCTCAAAGTAAAAATGTCCTGAAATTAAATTTAATCAAGGCTTTATTGTTTTCAAAAAACTCAACTTTTTTTAAAATCTTCATCAAAATTAATATTTATTAAGAAAAGTTAAAAAAACAACCTTTTAATTTTTCTATCACAACCGATAAAAAAATTGATTTTTATGGTATTAAATCGAAAATTTGATTTTGACGCTTTTTTATTTTACTAAATAAGACGATTGATACTGTGAAAATTTTGTTAAATTTACAAACTCTTACTTTACAAAGTATTAAATAAATCAATTATGATCATTAGCTTCGAAGTGAATAATATGGAAGATTTAAACTTGATGCTACAATTAGCAAAGAGATTAGGCATTAAACAAGTTGATACAGCTATTCAACCAACTGCAAAAGACGGCACAAGTGAAATTAATGATGAAATCAGCGATATTTTTGGAAATAATAATGTAGATTTTTATTTGTGACAAATTCGATCAAAAACAATTACATTATTTTTAGTATATTTATCCTCTAATAAGTAAATACATCTAACCAACTACAACTAAATAAGTGATTCAAGAGGGTTCAAGTAATACAAATTCAAGTAAGAATACTGCTGCTACAGATGATGTCACACAGCTGGATAACTATTTAGTTGATATCTCTGAATACAGAAGAACAAATCCTATTAAGGCACTTGAGATTGCTAATACTGCATTAATATTGGCTCAAAAACTCAACGATAAACACTCTGAAAGTCGTCTAAATACATACATTGGAGGTATCAATCTTCAGAAAGGAAATTTAAATTTGGCAAAAAATCATTTTTATAAAGCCTTAAGTATTTACAAAAACTGCCTCAACGACTTAGATTTATTGGCTCGAATAAAGTTAGGCTTAGGCTCTTATTTTTTCGATATTAATGATTTTGAAAACTCATTGACTTATTTTTTTAAAGCACTACAACTCGATATTCCTCTTTTAAAATCTGCAGTTTATAACAATATTGCCAGTGTTTATATTCGACTCAATCAATATAATGAAGCATTCGAATACTTATTCGAGGGGTTAAGACTTAGTGAAGAAGAAGAGAACTATGATAGACAACTTTTCTTCCTTTATAACATTGGTGCTTCTTATCATTCTCAAAAAGAATATTTGAATGCTATTGATTATTATCATCGGACGACCGAGATAATTGATAAAATCAATGGCTATCAATATATGCAATGTCTTTGTTTGTCAAGAATCGGCACTGTTAATGACGATTTAGGGAATTATACAACCGGTTTCAAGTATTTTAATAAAGCGTTAGAAATCAGTAAAAAGCATTCTTTGAACCGAGAACAAACACGCTTATTGAGACAAATTGGTGAAACTAAACTCAAAGTCAATGACAAAACAAGTTTTTTAGAGTATCATCATCTTAGTATTCAAAAAGCTAAAAAATATGATTTGCCGCAAGAAATTTTGAGTGCTTATCACAACCTAAAGCAGTTTTATAAATCCCTTGATAACTTTGAAAAGGCGTTCGAATATGCGGAATTAATTATTGAGTTACAAAAGAAAAGCTTCACTAAAGAGAGAGACCTCAAAGTCGCTGATATCAAGAAAGAGAACAAACACGAAATCGAGTTATTGGCTCAAAAAAATCAATATATCGAAGAACAAAATACTATTTTGGCTCAGACAAATTCTATGTTAGAGGAATTCACCTATGTTGTTGCTCATGATTTAAAAGAGCCTTTGAGAAGTATTCTAAATTTTACAACACTATTAAGTAAAAAAAGTCAAAATCAGTTAAATAGTGAATCTAAAGTATATATAGATTATATTATCAAAAGTGCAAAACATATGAATGCACTTTTAGTAGATTTATTAAAATACACAACGATTGATAAAACAGAAATTGTAAAAGAAAATATTAATCTGAATGATTTGATTGATGAAGTTCAGTTTCTATTAAGTGCCGCAATTAAGCAAAATGAATCGGTTGTGATATCTGAAAATTTACCAACAATCAAGGCGAATCAAACGCACATCAAACAATTATTTCAACAGTTAATACATAATGCGATAAAGTTTCGTAAAAAGCATGAACTTACAATTATTGAAATTGCTTCAACCAAAACGAGTACGCATCATATTTTTTCTGTAAAAGATAACGGTATCGGTATTAACGAAAAATATCAAGAGGAGATTTTTAAAATTTTTAATCGTTTAGACAAAAAAAATTATCAAGGCACTGGTATCGGTTTGGCGATTTGTAATAAAATCGTACAACTTTACGGTGGGAACATTTGGGTAGAATCAAAAGCAGACGAAGGCGCTACTTTCTATTTTTCCATCGAACATTCCCAAAATTCATTCGCTCCTATTTCAGAATAAAGTCTAATATTTAATATCTAATATTTAATACTTAATATTAAATAAAATATCTTTGCGGTCATGAAAATTCAGAAAGCACAAAAAACAGCTATACTTTTTGGAGCAACGGGTTTAGTTGGCGGTTACTGCTTAGAATTATTGTTAGAATCGCCACTTTATTCTAATGTCAAAGCCTTTAATCGCCGAAAACTAAACATTCAGCATCCGAAATACGAAGAATATATCATCGACTTTGATGAGTTAGAGAATTATGCAGACTGGATTGTTGGAGATGACGTTTTCTGCTGCCTGGGAACGACACGCAAGAAAGCAGGAAGCAAAGCTGCTTTTTCAAAAGTCGATTATACTTATGTACTCGAAGCCGCAAAAGTAGCCGCTAAGAATAAAGCAAATCAGTTTCTTTTGGTTTCGGCAGTCGGTGCAGACAAAGATTCGATGTTTTTTTATAATCAAATCAAAGGCGAAATTGAAGTCGCTGTACAACAATTAAATTATTGGTCTATTCACATCTTTCGACCATCTTTATTGTTAGGCTCTCGTGACGAATTTAGAATTGCGGAAAAGTTAGCCACTTATGCTTCTGGAATTTTCAACTTAGTTACGGACAGATTAGCACCAAAATATAGTGCCGTGCATGGCGAGCAAGTCGCTAAAGCCATGATTTTAGCTGCACAACGAATCGACAACGGAATATTTATTTACGAATCAGACGAAATACAACAATTTTAGTTACGAGGTGTACAATATAAAATATCTTGCATTTTACACCTGACACTTACATATTTATAAAATGACACAGAAAGAAATTACTATAAAAATAGGATTGGATAAGCAAAATATGCCTGAAAAAATCGTTTGGGACGCAACAGATAATGCAAATCCACAAGAATGTAAAGCCATGTTATTATCATTGTTTGACAAAGATCACCGAGACACGTACAAAATTGATCTTTGGACGAAAGAAATGCAAGTCGTTGAAATGGATAGAATGATGTATCAAACTTTAAAAGCACTGGCAGACACTTATTTTAAAGCCACCAAAAATAATAAATTGGCTTCACAGATGCGTCAATTTGCCGAGTTTTTTGGTCAAGAAACAAAATCTGTTGGAGAACAATAAACTCCACCATATTTATTTTTTTAATAAAAAACAATAAAATAATACTTTGAAAGTCAGTAATTTAACTTTCAAATCGCAATCCTCCTTACTACTGGACATTTCAATTTTTTAGCACATCATTACAACTTATCCCGAAACCGTGGGATGATTTCAATGTCCAGTAGTAAAATTTATTCAATATTATTAATGATAAAATTTGCAAACGTAAAAAAAAGCATTACCTTTGCAGTCCCTTCTGAAAAGAAGTTATGGTTATATCGCGGAGTGGAGCAGTTGGTAGCTCGTCGGGCTCATAACCCGAAGGTCGCAGGTTCAAGTCCTGTCTCCGCAACTAATTAAAAAGGCTACTCAAAATTGAGTAGCCTTTTTTCGTTTCACAACTCTACTTTTCTCTTTTTAATCAAATTTCGCATGATTTCCTATTGACCTTTTCCTCACAAAGTTGTATTTTAACAGTCTTGATTTTAAAGATTTTTAAAATCTACACAATTAACACAAATCTATTTTATTATGAAACTCAAATTAATTATAAGAAGTGCTTTTGTAATTTTTATTGCAATAGCAATGAGTACTTGTTCTCCAAATCCTGTTTCAGGAAAAAAAGATATTGGCGTCATGTCTGAAGCACGAGAGATACAAATGGGAAAAGAATATGACCCACAAATCGCTGCGATGTACGGCATTTATCAAGATGATAAAATTCAAAAATTCATTGATGAAAAGGGACAACAAATGGCGAGAATTTCGCACCGTCCAAATTTAAGTTACGAATTTAAAGTCATGGATTCTCCTGTGGTTAATGCCTTTGCAGTACCGGGTGGCTATGTTTATTTCACTCGTGGAATTTTGGCACATTTTAATAACGAAGCGGAATTTGCAGGTGTTTTAGGTCACGAAATTGGTCACGTCACGGCTCGACATTCTGTAAAACAGATGAGAAACTCGCAATTAATGCAAGCAGGTTTAATTGTAGGTATGGTTATCAGTCCTGAATTTCAACAGGTTGCGGGTATTGCACAAGGCGGTTTACAATTACTAATGCTAAAAAACGGTCGTAGTGACGAATCTCAATCAGATCAATTAGGCGTAGAATATTCGACTCGTATCGGCTATGATGCAAATTATATGGCCGACTTTTTCAAAACTTTAGGTCGATTACAAACACAAGCAGGCGTTTCAATTCCTGATTTTATGTCGTCGCATCCAAATCCAACAGATAGATTTACAAAAGTGGAACAGGCGGCTAAAGAATGGCAAGCCAAAACTCAAGGACCTTATCAAGTCAATCGTAATAAATACTTGCGTATGATTGATGGTTTGGTTTATGGAGAAGATCCTCGACAAGGTTATGTTGAAGAGAATGTGTTTTATCACCCAGAATTGAAATTTTCATTTCCTGTGCCAGCAGGTTGGCAACATCAGAACAGTCCGACACAATTTCAAATGGCTTCAGAAGATGGAAAAGCAGTCGTTATTTTTACTTTTGCTCAAGGTGATAACCTCACAAATGCTGTTAATAAAGCAGTCGAAGATTATAAATTAACTGAAAAAAGCAGAAAAAATATCAAAGTGAATGGCTACAATGCTATTGCCTTGGTAGCTGATCAAAATAATGCTGAAGATCCGACTAAATCTATTAGTTTAACATCTTACTTTATTGAATTTGGTCAAAGTATTTTTGTTTTTCATGGTATGGCTGGGCAAACGGAGTTCTCTAATTACCAAAGTACAATGGTTCAAACAATGAAAGGATTCAAGAAATTGACAGACCAGAAAAAAATTAATGTCAAGCCTGAAAGAGTTTTAATCAAAACCGTTCCAGCAACGGCAACAGTGCAGCTAACTTTCCAAAAATTAGGCGTTGCTTCCGATAGAATGGAGGAGTTAGCAATTTTAAATAGTATGGAATTGACCGATCAGGTCGAAAAAGGTTCTTTGATTAAAATTGTAGGAAAGTAATTTTTTTAGTGATTGGTGATAACTCCTCTTCACTAATCACTAAAAACTAAAATCGAAAAATCCTCCAATTCATATCTGAATTCAAAATGATGACCAGTATAACTTTATGGTTTCAGAAGTGATTTCACCAATTTATCATTAGAGCTATACGATAAAATCACTTCCTCAATAAATTTAAAATTAAAAACAACTATTTTATTTAATCATAAAAGTATATTTGTGTGAAGTATCAAAAAAACTAATAAAATATGAATAAAGTAGTTGCAAATGCTCAAGAAGCAATTCAAGGCATTAAAGACAATATGACCTTAATGCTCGGTGGATTCGGTTTGTGTGGCATTCCCGAGAATGCTATTTCGGCATTAGTTGAATTAGGCGTAACTGGCTTGACTTGTATTTCTAACAATGCAGGTGTTGACGATTTTGGCTTAGGGCTTTTATTACAAAAGAAACAAATCAAGAAAATGATTTCGTCCTACGTTGGTGAAAATGCAGAGTTTGAACGCCAGATGTTGAGTGGCGAATTAGAAGTTGACTTGATTCCTCAAGGGTCACTGGCCGAACGCTGTCGTGCTGGCGGAGCTGGGATTCCTGCGTTTTTCACACCTGCCGGTTATGGTACAGAAGTCGGTGACGGCAAAGAAGTCCGTATGTTTAACGGTAAACCACATATCTTAGAACATGCCTTGACCGCTGATTTTGCTATCGTAAAAGCGTGGAAAGGTGACCGCTTAGGTAATTTGGTGTTCAAAGGAACAGCTCGAAACTTCAATCCTGTTATGGCTATGGCTGGCAAAATCACCATCGCCGAGGTAGAAGAATTGGTCGAACCTGGTGAATTAGATCCTAATCATATTCACACTCCAGGTATTTTCGTTCAACGTATCTTTCAAGGTGCGAATTACGAAAAACGGATTGAACAACGGACTGTTCGTAGTCGTCAGTAAACAGTTTTTCAGTTGATAATTTTCAAACTGATATAAAACGAATCACTAATTACTAAAAACTAATCACTAATATATGTTAGATAGAAATGGAATAGCGAAGCGGATCGCACAAGAGTTGCAAGATAACTGGTACGTGAACTTAGGTATTGGCATTCCGACTTTGATCGCAAATTATATACCTGAAGGTATCAGCGTAGAGTTTCAGTCTGAAAATGGCATTTTAGGAATGGGACCGTTCCCGTTTGAAGGCGAAGAAGATGCCGACCTAATCAACGCAGGAAAACAAACCATTACCGCAATGCCGGGAGCGTGTATCTTCGATTCGGCAACCAGTTTTGCGATGATTCGTGGGCAACATATTAATTTAACTGTTTTGGGAGCGATGGAAGTTGCTCAAAATGGTGATATTGCCAACTGGAAAATCCCTGGTAAAATGGTCAAAGGGATGGGCGGAGCAATGGATCTGGTCGCTTCAGCCGACAACATCATTGTAGCAATGACACACACAAACCGCAAGGGAAAGTCTAAGTTATTAAAGGCTTGTACTTTGCCATTAACTGGTGTCGGTTGTGTCAAAAAAATCGTAACTAATATGGCTGTTTTAGATGTTGTTAAAGGTGGTTTTAAATTAATTGAAAGAGCGCCTGGCGTTTCAGTTGAGGATATAATAGCAGCAACAGAAGGTGATTTAATCGTTGAGGGTGACATTCCTGAAATGGTACTTTAAATTAAAAAAGAGGCTGTACTAAAAGTCAAAAACATAGAAATTATTGTTTTACTTTGACTTCTGACACAGCCTCTTTTCTTTACATATAAGAAATTACTACTTTGATGTCTCGACTTTCTTATTTATAACTTATTATTTTTCAAACGCTTCATAAATTTATCAAATTTACGTTTTGCCTTCCAGTGATGAATCGTCAAACCACCAATTAACGATAAGCCGCCAATAATCAAACCAATAGCAGAAATTATATTGACTAAAACTACCTTATTCGGAAAAAACGGCTCAACAATCAAAATATTCAAAACTAATATACCCGACGAAATCAAACAAATCAACACGCCATAAGCTCTTAAATTGTGCAAGAAGGGTGTACCGTCTTTAGTATAACATAACTTTAGAAACTGTTGATATTCCTTAACCATAGCATTCATTTTTATTAATTCCTTAATAATATGAATCGCTTCAGGTAATTGATTCAAAACTTTATGAGATTGTGCTTTTTGAAATAAAGTTCGATGATAAATATCCTCCCCTTCGTAAAACTGTATATTATTTAAAATAGATAATTCGATGACATGATTCGCTGTTTTAATATGCTTATCGAACATATCCATTTGAAAAAGTGCGTTACAATAAGCCAATTCCATGATAAAAAATTCATCAAAATTTAGCTGTTCCATAGCATCACGATGCTGCTCGCAGAAACGAACAATTTCATGATAATTTCGTCTGCCCAATGTTTCAAAATCAGTGAACACAGGTGATTGATATGTCGTCTTTCGATGTAGCATAGATTACTCTAAACTGTTAGATTATTATCGCCTATCGGCTTATTGTTTAATTGCTAATTACGGATAATTAATATTTTGTATATTAAATTAAAAAATATTGACTGTTAGACGGTTGTAGTGTTTTGTTCCAAAAATACAATTTGACGATTAAAAAATCCTCAACAATAAAACGATTTAACAATCCAACAATTTGTATAAAATGGGCTTACTCGGACTTGCGTCCATTTCCAACGCCGTAATTTGAATATTTAGTAAGTAGAACCCATCTTTGATGTCATTGTTCACATAAATTAACTCAGAAATCGTAGAATTTGCTCGAATGTTATCTGGATATTGCCAAAAAGCTTTGTGAGCTAATAATTGACCGCCATCTTCTTCCCTATCGACCGAGGGTAAATCAATCAGCAAATGTTCTACGCCACATTCCACAATGTATTTCATCGCTTCGTGATGTACAAAAGGTGGATTCGCTCCAGAGTAGTTTGTTCGTTGTTTTAAGTCATCATTTGGAAACGTCCGAATAATTAAAGCCGTTGTTTCATTCAGAGACAAAACCGATTCAATCTGTTCTTTTTGAATAATTCTATCCGCTCCAACTCGCATTGGAATTATGGTGACTAATTTACTAAAAAAATGAAATTTCTTTAAAAAATCAGGCAAATTATACACTTCTTTTGTGATATGTCCCACACATTCCGTGTGCGTCCCATTTCCATGTGGATTCAACTGTACATTTTTGAAATTCAACAAACCACCTTTTGTCGTCGACCCCACAAAATCACCAAATACAACGGGTGCAATATGCACAGGCGGAGCATAAAAACAATTCACATTTTCCATGCCTTCCTTCAACGGAATTGAAATATCTAATGGTTGATTCAAATCCGCTTCATACGCTTTATTATTATGTGTAACTATCGCTTTTATCATTGGTTTAGTAATAAAAAGTCATCCGATTAATTCTTAATTAATAAAATCTAATTTTTGAAACTTCGTTTCGATAGATATCATTTATTTCATTTTTACAATGACCGAATAATCAGCAAATTTCGTATGCTTCAAATCCTTTTCAATCGTACTTTTTGCTAACTCAAAATCTACGACCATACACCCGACTTCCATCGAATCACTACCGATGCTTCCACCCTCAACATGACCGAGACCATTCCAACCTAAAATTTCATTCAAAGCATCTTCCAAATCATGCCTTTTATCCAAATCTGCCGGCGTTCCCAGACCTTCGATTTTATAGCGAATTTCTAAGCCTACCAAATCATCATCCTCCAATTCCGCATATCCATTTTCGATTCGTACACTATATTCTCGCTGAACCACCTTTTCATAATTCGTCTTTCGGTTCGACTTCACTTCCTTCACTTGGCCTTTATCACCAACCATTCCCCAGTGCATAATTGCTGCCTCTTCATCACTTTCCCAAGTTTCCCAATAATGCCATTTTCCGTCTATTTCTTTATATAATTTTATCATAATTGCTATTTCTTTTTAATAATAAATCGTTCAATCTGTCTTCGATACCGCAAGATATGAACAATAGCGTGTTCAAACAATTGCTCAACATCATAAAATTATCCCCAACGAACTTTAACCTTTTTACTACAATCATATTGCCCTAATACAATATTTGGATAACCTTCAAATAATTGGACATTGTAAATTACACCCTTCTCTCGATATTTTTTTATTTTGTAAAAAAATAAATACTGACCTAATTAATAGGTTGTACTGATACAAATCATCATTTCCTAATTAAGTATTTTACATCTTGCAGCCCGTTAATATAACCAAAATCATAAACAAAGCATGGATTTATTTTTCAGAAAAAGCATCATTGCAGCGACAGGATTATTTCTCTGTTTGTTTCTCATCGTGCATCTATCCGCTAATTGTATATTACTTTTGCCCGAAGATCTATCAAGTCAACTATACAACTCCTACTCTACTTTTTTACGTGAAAATCCACTAATAAAAATCGTAGCATACGCCTTATATTTATCAATCATTTTACACGTTGTTTATGCCCTAATCGTTACGATTAAAAATCGAAAAGCTAAACCTCAAAAATATGCGGTCAATCAATGGCAAGAAAACAGTTCTTGGGCATCGCAGAACATGGGTTTAATCGGAATTTTCATCTTGTTATTTATCGTTGTCCATTTAGCCAATTTTTGGGCAAGAATCAAGTTAGGAATGGGTGAAGGCGTTGGTATTGATGTGTTTGGACACGAAGATGTTTATGACGTAACATACAGTTTATTTCAAAATATTTATTACGTAATTTTCTATTCTTTATTAATGATTCCATTAGGTTTTCACCTACATCACGGCTTAAAAAGCGGATTTAAAACCCTCGGTTTTTATCACAAAAATGGCTTAAAAATATTATCAAAAATAGCTTTATTTTATGCTTTGATAGTTTCCATTTTATTCGCCATTATTCCCTTTGTTGTTTACTTCAAGTAAGACACTAATTTCCACGAATTACACGAATTATTTTTTATTATAAAATCCGTGCAATCCGTGAAAATCCGTGTCCAATCACAATATCATGAAATTAAATTCAAAAGTTCCAAGCGGAAAATTAGAAGATAAATGGCGAAATTATCAAGTCAACAGTAAATTGATAAATCCTGCCAATAAGAAAAAATTAAACATCATCGTAGTCGGGTCGGGTTTATCTGGAGCTGGTGCAGCAGCGACCTTAGGCGAGTTAGGTTATGATGTCCAATGTTTTTGTTATCAAGATTCAGCACGTCGAGCACATTCTGTCGCAGCTCAAGGTGGCGTCAATGCGGCCAAAAATTATCAACACGACGGCGATAGCGTTTGGCGAATGTTTTACGATACGCTGAAAGGTGGCGATTTTCGTTCAAGAGAAGCGAACACCTATCGTTTGGCAGAATTATCTGCTCCGCTGATTGACCATTTTACGCAGCAAGGTGTTCCGTTTGCACGAGAATATGGCGGCGTTCTGGTGAATCGTAGCTTCGGTGGCGTTCAAGTACAGCGAACATTTTATGCACGAGGGCAAACTGGTCAACAGTTATTATTAGCCGCTTATTCGCAATTATCAAAAATGGTTCGTGCAAAAAAAGTCACAATGTTTCCACGAACAGAAATGTTGGATTTAGTCGTCATTGACGGCAAAGCAAAAGGAATTGTCGTGCGAGATTTGGTCAGTGGCAAAATCAAATCTTATGCCGCTGATGCAGTCATTTTGGCAACTGGCGGTTATTCACGAGTTTTTCGTTTATCGACTTTAGCTATCGGCTGCAATGGTTCTGCAATTTGGAAAGCACACAAACGAGGTGCATTTTTCGCAGCACCGAGTTTCACACAAATTCACCCAACAGCTTTGCCACAATCAAGTGAAGCACAATCCAAATTGACCTTAATGTCCGAATCATTGCGAAATGACGGCCGAATTTGGGTACCCAAAAAACAAAATGATACTCGAAAAGCCAACGATATTCCAGAAGATGAACGAGATTATTATTTAGAAAGACGTTATCCGAGTTTTGGAAATTTAGCCCCTCGTGATATTGCGTCAAGAGCAGCAAAAGAGAGAATTGACGCTGGTTTTGGTGTTGGTCGTTTGAAAAATGCCGTTTATTTGGATTTCAAACACGCCATCGAAAAATTTGGAATTGATACCATAAAAGATAGATACGGCAATCTTTTCAAAATGTATAAAAAAATCACAGGAATCGATGCCTATCAACAACCAATGCAAATCTCTCCTGCAGCTCACTTTTCAATGGGTGGATTATGGGTCGATTATGAATTGATGACGACAATTCCTGGTTTATACGCTATTGGCGAGTGTAATTTCTCTGACCACGGAGCAAATCGTTTGGGGGCCAATTCCTTACTTCAAGCCAGTATTGATGGTTATTTTATTTTACCGAATACCATCAATAACTACTTAGCTTCTGAATTAAAATCGCAACCTGTAAAAAGCGATCACCCTGAATTTACGAAAGTAGAAAAAGAAGTCGAAGCAAACATCAAACGCATACTTTCCATCAACGGCACAAAAACCGTTGATCATTTCCATCGTGAATTGGGCAAAATCATGTGGCAAGAATGTGCTATGAGTCGCCATAAAGCTGGTTTAGAAAAAGCCATTCAGCAAATAAAAGCGATTCGAGAACAATTCTGGAATGATGTCAAAGTCACCGGAACAGCAGACGAAATGAATATGGAATTGGAAAAAGCCTTACGAGTCGCAGATTTTATTGAATTAGGATTATTAATGTGTACCGATGCTTTACAGCGTAACGAATCTTGTGGTGCACACTTCCGTGAAGAATATCAATCGGAGGAAGGCGAAGCCGTTCGTGTCGATGAAGCGTATTCTTACGTTTCCGCTTGGGAATATGTCGATGGCGATTTTAAATTACACAAAGAAGCATTAGATTTTGAATTTGTAAAACCTTCCGTAAGGAGTTATAAATAAAGACCGTGGACGGCTGACGACAAACGGTCGCTCGTACCTCGTTTGACGGTAAATAAATAAGAAACTATGAAAGTAACATTTCGAATTTGGAGACAGAATAGCCCGAAAGAATCGGGAGATTTTAAGGCATATAGCGTTGATAACCTTACGGAAGATATGTCATTTTTAGAGGCTTTAGACCAATTGAATGAAGAATTGGTTTTGAAAGGCGAAAAAGTGATTGCTTACGAATATGACTGCCGGGAAGGAATTTGTGGTCAATGTGGCGTTTTTATCAATGGTCGAGCGCATGGTCCACACGCCAATATGACGACTTGTCAATTGCACATGAGAAGTTTCAAAGATGGCGAAACGATTACGGTCGAACCGTGGCGTGCAGCGAGTTTTCCGATTATTAAAGATTTAGTCGTTGACCGTTCGGCATTCGATAGAATCATCGAACAAGGTGCATACATCAGTGCTAAAACCGGAACTGCTCCCGAAGCCAATTCTATTTTAATAGGAAAAGAAATCATGGATAAAGCCATGGACGCAGCGGCTTGTATCGGTTGCGGTGCATGCGTAGCGACTTGTAAAAACTCCTCGGCAGCTTTGTTCACTTCTGCTAAAATCAATCACTTAAATTCGTTGCCGCAAGGTAAACCAGAGGAAAATCGTCGAGTTTTAGATATGACCAAACAAATGCAAGCAGAAGGTTTTGGTCATTGTTCGTTCACAGGGGCGTGTGAAGTCGAATGCCCAGAAGGTATTTCGATTGCGAATATTGCGGAGATGAATGCAAGGTCGATTAAAGCGAAGTTGTTTGGGTAATTTTTACCTCATCCTAACCTTCTCCTCAAGGAAAAGGGATAAATCTCAACTTCTATAAGTTGAAAATCTAATTATTTGTTCCTTTCTCTTTATCAAAAATGACGGAAAGAGTGCAAGCAAAGACGCTGCGTCACAGCGTCTTTGCGTCCAGTTTATAATTACAATATTTCCAATGTTTCCGCCTTCGTCCACGTCTTATATTCTGACATATAATACAAATAAGCCGACGACGCAGGGGCAGAAAACTTACCTTTCACCTCCGCTTTTAAATCCAAATTAATCGTTTTTGTCTCCATGCTTTTTATCGTTCGGTAATAAAAAACCAAGTAACGGTCAAAAATCTCGTAATAATCAAAAATACCTTCTTTTTGGAGTTTTTTGAGTTGCCAAATTTGCGGTGAAGTACCAGCTGGCATACCAACAATCGCAATCGGATTGTTACGGTTTATATTATTTACATTTTTAATTTTAATTTGATAGCGAATTGTTTCGCCTTGTTTAACAGAAGTTTTGGTGAGTGTTGTCGTCAAATCAACTTGTTGATGTTTGTCGTTTAGCGGTAAAGTTGTCGCATAGTTCAAGTTAATCTGAAACGGAATTGGCGTTTTTGTTTTCGTAAATTTGACCGTTATTTCGTGTTGGCCTTTCGGCAAATTAGATACTAAGTTATTCAAGAAAACGTCTTTCGTTTGATTTTCTGAATACGTGAAATTTCCGATATTATCGCCATTCAAATACACGGCAACTTGTCCGCCCTTTTGTGGTTTTTGAGCGTTTTTGGCGTATTCAATAATCGCTTTTAAAGCCATCACCGTCGATTGTGTGTTCCCAAAACCATAAGAATTTCGAGACTTCATCAAAAAGTCATTGGCTTTGCGAAGTTTTTTACTAAATCGATTGTCTTTCATCATCGCTAACATCACCAAACTGGTCGTTTCCACCGTCAAATTTTGACCTTTTGAATACACAATCGAATGTTTTAAACCATCCCAACTTCCATTATCATTTTGTCGCAATTCGATGTCGTCCAAAAGTTCTTTTCCTCGTTTATCTTTAGCATTGAGCAACGCATTTGCTGCCAATGCCATCACGTAAACATCTTCCGTTTTTATCGCATCGCTATACGTTTTATCGAGTTCATTGTTTATTTTTTTAACATAACCAGCTTCCGAAACTGCCCAAGTGATGTAAGCGTTAAAAATCTCTGGACTTGCTGCCCAAGAATGTAATGAACGCTCGTTCATTTGCCAACCGCCATTTTCATCTCTACGACTCAACAACCATTTTGCAGTACGATTAATTAACAATGGCGAAACTGGGAAAACTTCCTGCATATCAACGAATTGCATCAAGCCATAAGCCGTCAAACCTTCATGTGCCGGATCATTGCCAAACCATTCAAAGCCACCATTTTTACATTCAAAACTCGTTAATTTTTTATAACCTTCCGTCAAATATTTTAAGGCTTTTGCTTCGATTTTTGGATTCGTTTTGTCCATTTCTCGCATATATTGCAACGCCAAAACATTGGGATAATTAGAACTAGAAGTTTGTTCAAAACAGCCGTAAGGTTGACGAATCATATTTTCCAAATCATTAAAAACTTGATTAAGAACCGTCGGCATAAGTTTCAAAGAAATATTAGCGGAGTTTTCTATCGGTTCGTTGATTTCAACCGTGTAGGATTTTTCCATCACATTCGCATCAGCAAAAGCCATATTTACAGGAAAACCATTGTTTTTAACTTCAATTTTTCGCTCAATTGCATCGTTCCATTCTCCATTTTTAAAACTAACTTTTAAAAATTCCGACTCCTGAACTTTCGGAACAAAAGCCTGACATTTTATAAAAACGGTTTTAGCTTCGTTTGATTTTAAAGTTTGATTGACTTCAAATCTTTCAATTTTTTTCAAATTTGACGGCCAGTCAATTTTCAGTTTTCCGCTAATTTTTTTATCCGAATTATTCACCAACGTAATTGGCAAATCAATCAAATCGCCATCGGTTAAATGTGTTGGTAATTTGAGTTTTAACGCAAACGGCATCGAACTCACCAAGCTGTTTTGGTGAAAGCCAATATCACCATTTTGTCCAAATCCTTCAACCGTTATTCGATAGGTTGTAATTACATCAACGTTGGTAAATTCAACAGTTGCAACGCCATTTTTATCGGTTTGTACATTTCCATTCCAATAAATAGTCGTTTGAAAATCCGTACGAGTTTTTGGCTTTTGTGTTTTATATTTTGGTGATTTGAAAGTGCGAGGTTTATAGTAATAAACAACATCAGTTGCCGTAATTTCGGCTATTGAATTTTCATCATTTTTTTCGTTGGAAATCTTGCTAAATTTACTGATATTAACTTTACCTTTTTCGGCTGGTTTTTTGGTTTCTGATTGCGACTTACGATTTTTTTTGGAACGTAATTTTTTAGGCATTTTTACTTCTCTCGATTGCCTATCTGTTGTATTTCTTGAACGTCTCGCCCCAATGACGACGGATTCTAAAACCATATTATTTTGTCCTATATAAATATCAAAAATCTCTTTATTGCTTTTCTCCAAATCTTCCAACGTAAACTTCGCTGTATGATAACCAATATATTGTATCCGAAAAACAGGATTTTCAAGTTTCAATTTTGCAGCTTCTTGAAGTAAAAATTGCAAGTCAAATTTTCCATCGAAATCGGTCGTGACACCAATTTTCTGCCCTTCGATAAATATATTCGCAAAAGGTATTGGCTCTTCTGTATTTTCGTCCCAGATTCGCCCTTCAATCGGCAAAAAATACAGTTCCAAATCATCACGATAGCGATTAACCGTAATTTTTCGCTCCAACTTTTGGTTTCGCTTCTTAAGAATCAAGGTTTTTGGTTCGTACAAATCGACGTTTTTCAATTCAAAATCTCCGTTATAATCTACCTTTGTAAAAACTCCTATTCCTTCAACTTCTATCGTTGTTTTATCCAAATTTCCATTGATGTCAATGACTTTTCCTGCGATAATTTTTTGCTCTTTTTTGCGATGAATTTTCACCGGAGCTGTCCGAATTTTCGACCATTCGTAACGTCGCCAACCTTGCGTCATCATCAATAAATCCAATGCTTTTTGTCGGTCGATTTTATCCGTTGCTAACTGTTTTTCAAAATAAAAATTCGGTTCTTCAATTTCGCCTTTTAAGTCCGATTGTAACAACATTTGTGATAAAATATTACATTGTTTATCGTCTGCTAATTTCAATAAATTTTCATCAGCAACGGACATCATAAAGTTACCTTGAACTGGATTTCCGTTGTGGTCTTTTACCGTGATTTCCGCTTTGACTTTTTCACGAGGTAAGTACAATTCTTTCTCCGTTTTTACGGAAATATCGAGTTGTTTATCTTGATTTAAAAACACCAAACGCTGAGCTAAGGCATTGTATTTTTCATCAATAACCGTGATTCTCGACATTCCGATCGATAAGTTGTCCGTTGGAATTTTGAATTGATATTGAGGTATTTTAGTTGGTTTGATTGCTTCGGTGTGAACGACTTCGCCACGATTTTCTAATAAAACGTAAAGCGTTTTATTCAAATTAGAAATGACCGTCAAATCAATTTCATTCGATTGAAAATCATTAATTTGAACGATGCAATTTTCTTTATCAATTTCGGGCAGTTCATATTTTTTATCAATACCACGAGGCGACAAGATTTTAGCGTAATATTTTTCATCTTTTTGAGGTTCTAATTCCAGTTTTCCCATTCCCAAATGATAAGAAGAAAAATAAGTCACGATTTCATTTTTTTTATTAAAAATCGCTCCTTCAATATCCGCAGCTTTTCCAAATTCGTTGACTGCTTTAAAGGCTATATTATTTTTTGTATTTGCCAATAAATTCCCACTTTCGGGCAAAAACTGTACATCAATATCACCCAAAATAATCGGAATCGGGCGAGAAATAGATTCGATTTGACCTTCATAATCAATCATTACATTTAACAAACCGTCGTTCGTTGTCAGGTCAATTGGTAAATTAACTTGAATAATCGCTTTGCCGTTTTCGTCTATCTTTTGAAAAAATTGGGCGTTATTTATACCATCAAAAAGCACCGAACATTTGATTTTCGTATTCGCCAAAGGTTGATTTTTTAAGGTTTTGAGTTCTAAATCTGCAAATGCTTTATCCCCTTTTCCATAGGCTTTTCTTTGAAAGTCTAAATCCATCAACAAGTTAGGCAAAACAACATCTTGAATCGTAATTTCTTTTATAAATGCTTCTTTTTGAACGTCTTGCATCCATTTAGTGTAGGCTTTTATTTTATAAATTCCACCTACAAAATCATCTGTAATTTGAAAATCGCCAGTTACGGCTGCGTTTTCCATCAACAAATTTCGCTTAACGACAATTGCCCCTTTAGGATTAATCAACTCGACATAAACGATTTCACTTTCCGCATTTTTAAAATCCGTTGCATGACGAACAAAAGCAGAAAACCAGACCGTTTCGCCTTGTTCGTACAGCGGTTTATCAGTTTGTAAATAGAGATTTTCAAATTGTTTCGCATTCGTCAGTTGTCGGATTTGACCTTTGATATAACGTAAAGTTGGATTCGTTTCGGGGGTGATAACGAATGCCATTGTAATTAGCAAAACGAAAAATATTAGGCTTATTTTTTTCATAGCGATTGATTTTTAACTGAATTCGAATTTCCACGAATTACACAAGAAAATAAAAAATTAATAAAACTCCTGCCTAAATCATCAACGGCTCTGACTTAAAAAAAGGTTGGGGAGAATGTATTTATCAAATGAATCAGTTATATCTAAATTTTAATTTTAGCAGTATCTCAGACAAATAATCTGACCTAATTTTTTAAGAGAACTGTCTCAAAAGTCGAAGCAAAGCACAGATTTGTTCCTTCGACTTTCGAAACAGCTTATTGACCATTTATTGATGTTACTTTTAAATAAAATAGAATCGTTACCTTCAAACGTTTCTGTTTTGTTTATCTAATGTTCTTCTGCATAATCCAAAACTTGCTGCCAAACTCTAAACACATTCTTATAACAAATTTTCTCAATGTCTTCTTTAGAATAACCTCGTTGTAACAAGACATAAATCAAGTTTGGATACTGCGAAACATCTTTCAAACCAGTCGGCAAACTATCACCGACACCGTCATAATCTGACCCCAAACCAACGTGATTAATTCCTGCCAATGCTACCACATGATCAATGTGATTGGCGACCATTTCTACATCAGAAAATAGTTTTGGATTATCTTTTTGAAATTGTTCAATAATCGGTTTTGCCTCGTCATCTTTCGGTGTCAAATCGTACGATTTTAGGATTGAATCCAATTCATGTCTAAATACTGCATTTTGTTCCTCAATTTTAGAATCTAAAAATGTAGAACCGAAGTTAATTTGAATCACGCCACCGTTCGCTTTCATTTGTTGAATCATGTCATCATTCATATTGCGTTCAAAACCAGGTGTGTATTTTCGACAAGAAGAGTGCGAAGCAATAACAGGAACTTTTGTGATTTCTAATGTTTGATAAAATGCAGAATCTGACACATGAGAAATATCGACCATAATGCCCACCTTATTCATTTCCTTCACGACTTTGCGACCATGAGGGCTTAGACCATTCCAAGTCCGTTTGTCGTCATAAGACGAATCACAAATTTGATTGTCTTTCGCATGTGTCAACGTGATGTAACTAATTCCTCGTTTTCTAAAATAGACTAAATTCGTCAAGTCATCGCCAATCGGCGCACCATTTTCCATTCCCATCGGCAAGGCAATCATTCCTTTTTTAAAATACTTTCGAACGTCGTCTGGCGTAAAAGCAATGCCAAACTTATCGGGATAAGCTGCACAAATATCTTCAATCATCGTAATCAGAGTATCTGCCAATCCTTTAGCCCCACCTTCTTTTTGGTATTTTGATGGAATATAAATCGACATAAACGGTGCATCTAAACCGCCTTTTTTCGCTCGAACATAATCAAAATCACCATTATCCGTTTCAATAGGAATTCCAATAAATTCTTTCTGTAATCTAAAATTTTGCACTCGCAAACGATACGGTAAATCTACGTGACCGTCCGTAATAATATATTGATGTGCCAATTCATCTGCCAGTTTCCGCATACTTTCCTCTGACTTCATTGCCGTACAACCCGCCAATACAAGTATTGATAATAGTAGTGTTATGATTCTCATTTATTATCTTTTTGAATAAAAAATCTATCGAAACATGTTGAATTTATTCAATTCATCACGTTTTAACCAAAAGCAAGATATCAAAACTAAAAAATCCATCATACTTTCGCATGATGGATTTTTTTATTCCTATCAATTTTATTAAAAAATTACAATTTCGCCTGTTTTTCAGTCACTTCATCTTTGGCCATAATCAGCCACATTTTACCGTAATGCCTCATTAATCTTGCTTGACGCAATGCTTCGTCTCCTACACCTGTGTAGTAATCAACGTGCATGCCTTTAATAAAACTTCCTGTATCTTGAGCAAAAAGTAGTTTGTATTCGTGACGAACGAACTTGCCATTACTACCAATGACAGGTGTCGCAGACAACAAACAACTTCCGTAAGGAATCAAGGTCGGATCGACCGCTATTGAATGTTGAGGTGTCAAAGGTACGCCTGTCGAACCTTTTGGATAGTTAAAGTATTGTACAAAAACATTTTCACCAACTACATTATCTTTTGGTAGCTGAGCTTGTTTGACGAGTTCTCTATTGAAATTCAATAATTCTTTTTGTCCGTTAGAATATTTAATGAATCCTGAACCCTGCATCCGAATAGCAGCGGCAGTCTTCGGATCATCTGTCCAAACCGTTTCTGTCAACCTTTTATTTGTGATAGAATCTTTTGTCGGAAGCACCTTAATTATCGGATACTGAAAGTCTTCGTCCGATGTTGTACGCACATTGAAAATCGGCGTATAATAAGCTGTAAACTGTATATTTCCTCTCTGGTCGAAACCATTCACCTTGTATAACTCGAACTGTTCATGAAAAGTAGCTTCATCCGCTCCTTCATCAGTCCATTTTCGTAATTTTTCTGCCGTTTCTAATAACTTCTTTCGTAAAGCTGTTTGATTCATTTTCAACCCTGTAAATTTAGGTTGAGCTTTGAAAGGTCGTTTTCGGCGTAGTATGGTAATCTGCTTGTCTATAGTTTGAGTAAGGCTTCTCGAAGGATGCGGTATTCGTACATACTCTTCTTCTAACGAGTAGAAAGTTTTAGCAGCTATTTTTGGTGCGTCCAAGACTTTTCCCGTTTCATCTACCCGATTACTGAGAGTAGATGGAATTTTTTCCACGACATTTCTTTCTAAAAAATTCACTGTGCCGTAGCTACCCAAAACCAATAATGTAGAAAACAAAATCCGTTTCATGGTGCAAAACTACATGCGATATTTTGTATTACAAAGGTTTTAAAACCTTATTAACATTTCATTAAGCACAAGAATATAACTCATTGATAGCGAATGTTTTTTGTATTAGAAAGCGTCTAATAAAGCTTTTTTAACATGATAAGTGTTGCAAATAGTCACATTCAAAACAAGTAAAATATTATTAAAATAAGATAAAAAAACAGCGAAATTTGGCAATTTTCAATAAGTTTATTATTTTTGATGTTATTGCTTTTTTAACTTTTCCCAATTGATATCTGCTTTTTTAACATTTTTATAATCTGATTTTGAGTTCCAATATTTCAAATCCGCTTCACTCTTAAATAAATATAAGCTTCCGTAAACCACTTTAAAAACCTCGGGATTCACCTCATATTTTCCAACCTCGCCATCAGTTGCCAACATCGAAAAACCATAAGCACACCAGCCTCCATATTGCGGCATATAGGCCATCGGATTTTTGACAAAAGCCTCCAAATACTTTTGCGAAGAAAAATAATAAGTCACTCCATCATAAGTTGTCGAAATATATTTATTTCCTTTTACTGCTTTATTTTCTTTAAAATAAGCCACCACATCATAACCTTGTACGCCAATATTATCCTCATCAACGTTGTATAAAACTGGAGGCTCAGACATTTGACCATATTTCAAATGCAACAGTTGACCTTCTCTTTTATTAACAGTCGTCACCACAAATAAATCATTATACATATAATGTTCGATGTTATCGAATGACTTCCCGGTAAGAATTTCGAGTATTTTAGGAACTGTATTCGAGTGACCAACAACCAAGACTTTTTTTCCACGATATTGCATCAATAAATTATCAATAAATGCTTCATGATCTTCAGGAGAATACTTTTTAACTGGCAATTCATGAAAATTTGCGGTCGGTTCTGCGGTTTTGATGGTTCGTTCATAATTTGTAGAGAAAACACCAGCGATAGAATCTGCTCGAAGCATATACGCTAACTGAATAGAACGAACCGCCCCTTCTTTGGTTAAAGTCGGATTTTTTGTACCATTCTCTACTTTCTCTGCGTGACGCACTAATACGATTGTCGTAACGCTATCTTGTGCCATTACAAGGCAGCTATTGATTAATAATAGTAATAAAATAAAATAAGACTTCATTTTACTGTTTTTGATTAATTCACGAATTTTTTTAAGATATCTGCCCAAATCAAATAGCCTTTTGCGTTCAGATGCAAACCATCATTTGTGAATGCTTGATTCAAATTACCTGAATCGTCTGTAAACTGATCAGACAAATCAATAAAAGTTACACCTTTTGCAGCACAAAGTTGTTTTAGTACCCGATTTAAAGACAAGATTTCGCTATTTCGATAAAACTCGCCCGGCAGATCCTGAACGGGTAAAATACTATTTACAAAAATCTCCGCCCGACTATTTGTTTGAACTTCTTCAATCACCCGACTATAATCCTCTATGATTTGTTCTTCAGCAATTCCCATCGCCAAATCATTCGTACCAACTTGAATAAATACTTTTGTAGGATTATGACGAGTGACTTCTGCAGCTCTCGCCAAAACACCCGAAGTCACGTCGCCTGCAATACCTCGATTCAAAATATCTTCTCGTTCTAACAACTCATTCCAGTTACAATATTCTATCTGGCTATCGCCAATAAAGACAATCACACTATCCTGTTTTGTCATCTGTTCGTTTAAGTTATTTTTCATTAAATAATGGTCAATTTGAAAATTACGTACCTCTTCTTTATACTTAGAAGTTGACACGATATTACTAATTCCGATGAATAGCAACAATATAATGTTTATAATAATTGATGTAATTAGCCATCTTTTCATAGTTCTAATTTTGAAAAGTAACACTGTATTATATATAAAACCTTGCAGAGCAAGAACAACAAAAGCCTTGAAAGTTTTATGATTCAAGGCTTTTTATGATTTTAAGTACATTTATTTTTATTGGTACATTTTCAGTTTTAGAATACCTAACTTACTCAAAAAATGCCCTATCGACACTCGTAAGACACCTAAACCGTATTTTGCACTACGCTGAAAATTAATCGAACTTGCTTCTTCAAAATATTTCGTCGGGCAAGTCACTTCACCGATTCCATAACCTTTATAAACGATTTGCGACAGCATTTCATTATCAAATACGAAATCATCATCGTTTTCATTAAAATTAACGCCTTCCAAAACCGCTCGACTAAACGCACGATAACCAGTGTGATATTCCGATAATTTATGGTTGATCAAAATATTTTGCGTAAGCGTCAAAAAGCGATTCGCTATATATTTATACATCGGCATTCCACCTTTTAAAGCACCATTTCCTAAGATACGAGAACCTAAAACTACGTCATATAAGTTGTTCCCAATGATAGAAACCATCGCAGGAATCAATTTTGGCGTATATTGATAATCGGGGTGCAACATAATGATAATATCACCGCCAAGTGCTAATGCCTTGTTATATAACGACTTCTGATTGCCACCATAACCTTTGTTGATATCATGCTGAATAATGTGTTTAATATTCAATCGTTTTCCGACTTCAACAGTATCATCGGGGCTGGCATCATCACATAAAATCACGTCATCAACTAAATCAAATGGAATTTCACGATAGGTTTTTTCGAGCGTTTTTGCGGCTTTATATGCTGGTAGTACGACTATGACTTTCTTATTATTGAACATTTTTTTTGGTGATTAGTGCGATAGTGATTCGCCCGTTCCGAAATCTCGGCGGTGATTAGTCACTTATCAACGTAAAAATCTATAAATTTGCAGCCGCAAAATTATAAAAAAGATTTTGTGATTAATAGAATGTTCAAATAAGTTCTGAATGAACAAATCACTAATCACCTCCCGAGGACTCGGGACTAATCACTACTAATGAAAATTCTTCAATTGTGTAAAAAATTTCCATATCCGCTGAAAGACGGGGAATCTGTCGCAGTGACTTTTTTGGCGAAAGCCTTAAATCAATTAGGTTGCGAGGTGACGCTTTTAGCAATGAATACGACAAAGCACTACGTCAATATTGAAGAATTACCTGAAAGTTTCAATCATTATAAAGCAATTCATACGATAGAGATTGACAACCGGTTGAACCCAATTGATGCCTTAAAAGCATTGGTCAAGGGAGAAAATTATTTTCTAAGTCGCTTTGAATCAGCTGAATATGCACAAAAGATTCGAGATTTACTTCAAGTAGAAGATTTTGATATTATTCAATTTGAAACCTTACAAACCTTGATTTATTTTCGACAAGATATTTTTGGGACCACTAAAAGCCGAGCAAAAATCGTCTTGCGGTCGCATAACGTTGAACATGAAATATGGGAACGAATCGTCAAAAATTCTAAGTCTGGTTTAAAAAAATGGTATTTAAGTCGTTTATTAAAACAGTTAAAGCAGTTTGAGTTAGAAAAAAATAATCAAGTTGATAGTTTGGTCGCTATCACGCAGCGAGATATGGATTATTTCCGAAAATTAGGCTTTAATGGCACTGGACAAGTCACGCCAATTGGTTTAGAAACGGCACATTATCAACCGAATTGGAAAAGTTTTGAACAACGACCAACAGTGAGTTTTATCGGCTCTTTAGATTGGCTCCCCAACTTGGAGGGCGTAGAATGGTTTTTGACGAAAGTCATGGTTCAATTAAAAAACACTGAACTGCATATTGCTGGCAGAAATACACCGAAGCATTTATTAGAATTAGAGATGGAAAATCTTAAGGTGCATGGTGAAGTAGAAAGTGCGGTCGATTTTATCAATCAGCATTCGATGATGATTGTGCCACTGTTTTCAGGTAGCGGAATGCGGGTTAAAATTTTGGAAGGTTTGGCTTTGGGACGAGTGATTTTGACAACTTCGATTGGGGTTGAAGGGATTCCTGCTGTTGATGGCGAACATTTGTTTGTTGTCAATACGGCAGAAGAATTTATTGAAAAAATCAATTTTTGCATTCAAAATCCTGAAAAACTAAAGGAAGTTGGCGAAAATGGGAAACAATTTGTCAACGAGCATTTCGATAATTTTAAAATTGCGAAGCGATTGAAAGCACACTATGAAAATTTGAATTTATCCTAAATTTTTCACCCGAGTACTTGGGAGAAGGTTAGAGATGGGTTCAAAAAACGAAATTATGCAAGAAACGACGACACATATAAATGTTACAAAACCAAAACTAATGGTTTTGACAACTCGCTTTCCGTACCCGTTGGAGAAAGGAGACAAACTGAGAGTTTTTTATCAAATCAAAGTGCTGTCCAAAAAGTTTGAGATTATCTTGGTGTCTTTAACCGATGAGGCGATTCATCCACATGATTATGAGGAAGTTAAGCAATATTGTAGCCGTATTTATCCTTTTCATCGCTCTAAGTTATTGATTGTAAAAAATATGTTGCTGGCATTCAAGAATGGTTTACCCTTTCAAATTGGTTATTTTTTTGACAAAGGGATTCAAGCCGAGATTGAAGCAATTACCAGAAAAGAAAAACCCGACCATATTTTTTGTCAATTGATACGAATGGCGGAGTTCGTGCGACATTTGGATATTCCGAAAACGATTGATTATATGGATACGTTTTCGATAGGAACTAAGCGTTGGTCTGAAAATGCCAATGCGATAATTCGACCGATTTTGCGACGGGAATATAAAAAGTTGGTCGAGTACGAGAATGCGGTTTTTAACGATTTTGATTTTCACACAATCATTTCTGAACAAGACCGAGCGTATCTACAAATGAAAGATAAGCAAAAAGTCAAAATTGTACCGAATGGCGTTGATATGACTTTCTTTCAACCGATTCCGACTGCTCAAAAAGCGTATGATATTGCGTTCATTGGCAATATGGGATATGTACCTAATGTAGAGGGTTCACGCTATTTGGTGCAAGAGATTTTACCAAAACTAATCACTTATTTTCCAAATATTAAAATCCTAATCGCAGGAGCAAGACCGACGGCTTTGGTGCAGAGTTTTGCGAGCGAAAATGTAACGGTTACCGGTTGGGTTGAGGATATTCGAGAAGCTTATGCCTCTGCAAAAATATTCGTCGCACCGCTTTTTTTGGGTTCTGGTCAACAAAACAAAATATTGGAAGCGATGTCGATGAAAATTCCTTGTATTACTACGACTTTAGTCAATAACGCCATCGGTGCGACACCCAATAAAGCGATTATTCTGGCAGACGACAATGATGCTTTTGTAGAAAAAATCAAGCTGTTATTAAATAATCAAGATCAAATTGAAAACATCAGTCAGGCCGGGTTGGAATTTGTTCGGGATAATTACAGCTGGGAATATTATGTCAAGCCTTTGGAAGCATGTTTTTTGGCAAATTTATGAATGCAACCCGATGACTATCCTTGCGGGACGCTTTCGGCATTCTTAAAAAATGGTAATTGGAGATAACCCTTTTCAGTGATTAAGAACTATCTTTGTGCCGAACTGTTCAATTATTTATTAAACGATACACTAATAATAATCTAAATAACTGAAGTTGAAAATTGTAGCCATTGCTTCAATTCACAACATTAAAAACTAAAACAATTGGAATATCAATTAAATACAATCGAAGAAGCAATTGCTGATATTAAAGCAGGAAAGGTAATTATTGTAGTCGATGATGAAGATCGTGAAAATGAAGGTGATTTTATCTGTGCGGCTGAAACAATCACCCCTGAAATTATCAACTTTATGGCAACACACGGTCGAGGTTTAATCTGTACGCCACTGACCGAAGAACGCTGTAATGAGTTGGAACTGACCATGATGGTTTCTAATAATACGGCAATGCACGAGACTGGTTTTACCGTTTCAATCGATTATTTAAAAAAAGGTTGTACAACAGGAATTTCGGCTTATGACCGAGCAACAGGAATCAAAGCCTTAATCAATCCTGAAACGAAACCAAGTGATTATGCTCGTCCTGGTCATATTTTTCCGCTTCGTGCGAAAAAAGGAGGCGTTTTGCGTCGCACAGGACACACCGAAGCTGCGATTGATTTGGCAGAATTAGCGGGCTTTTATCCTGCTGGTGTTTTGGTAGAAATCTTAAATGAAGACGGTACAATGGCTCGTTTGCCCGACTTAATCAAAATTGCTGCAAAATTTGATTTGAAAGTCATTACCATTAAAGATTTGGTCAAATATAGAATGGAACACGAACGCTTGATTGAGCGTCAAGTAGCGGTCGAAATGCCTACAAAATATGGAAATTTTGATTTGATCGCTTATACACAAACAACAACTGGCGAGGTGCATTTGGCACTCAAAAAAGGCGAATGGGAAAAAGATGAGCCGATCTTGGTTCGGGTACATTCCTCTTGTGAAACCGGTGATATCTTGGGTTCGATGCGTTGTGATTGTGGCGATCAGCTACATGAAGCAATGCAAAAAGTCGAGGCAGAAGGAAAAGGTCTGGTCTTATACATGCGTCAAGAAGGTCGTGGAATTGGTTTACTAAATAAACTTAAAGCCTACAAGCTGCAAGAAGAAGGCTATGATACTGTTGAAGCAAATATCAAATTGGGTTTCCAAATGGATCAGAGAGATTATGGCGTTGGAGCTCAAATCTTAAATGATTTAGGCGTTTCTAAAATTCGATTAATGACAAATAATCCGAAAAAACGTATCGGTTTGATTGGTTATGGCTTAGAAATCGTTGAAAATGTCGCTTTAGAAATCGAACCAAATTGTCATAATGAAAAATATTTAGCGACCAAACGAGACAAAATGGGACACGAGATTTTGCAATAAAATATAGAATTTTAAAAATCGAGTACGATAAAGTAGGTCGTTCGTTCTAATTCTTTAAAGTCGAACAATTAACCTACTTTATCTCCCTCGTATAACGCATCAAAGTCTGTTTTTTCCCTTTTTAACTTAATAACTCACCACCTTTTTGACAACTCTGTGATTCCCAATTTGCACCTGTAAAAAGTAAATTCCTTTTGGAAAATCAGCGATATTCAACTGCAAATTATCGGTTGAAATATTCTTTCTCACCAAAACAGGCTGCCCAAGGGCATTCATAATCGCTAAATCATAGCGTTGAAAATTATTAGCAAAAGTGATATTTAAAATACCGTTTGTCGGATTTGGATATATTTGAATGTCTTGATTAGAAATATCAACTGGTGCTGTCGATACAGGGAAGTTAACGACATTTATCAATTTCATCTTCGAATCACTGCAACCCGTTGTACTCATTGCCTTCAGATGAACTTTATACTCGCCAGGTTGTGTATAAATATGCGTTGGATTTTGAATTGTCGAGGTGTTACCATCTCCAAAATCCCAAAACCAACTGAACGCAGATTGTGAACTATCGGTGAACGTCACCTCCCCATTTGTTGTCTCCAAGTCAATAAAATCAACAGACGAAGAAAAATCAGTTTGCATTGTTCCCATCGCAGATAAAGCCGTTGCGGGAACTCGGCCACAAGGACTTCCATATTGAATTTGCCAATCATAAAAGAATGGATACGCCTGTTGTCCTAAACTCGAATTTTTGATACTCACAACATCTTCTATAATATAGGGATAATTTACGCCAAGCGTATCCACATAATAATTAGAGGCCAAATCTACACCTAACTGATACTTCAACCCTTTTTGAATATTCCAGTTTAAGTTGATTGTATTTTCACCTATTTGCGATAAAATCAATATTTTTTGAAAAATGGTTTTACCAAATTCATCACGCAGAACGATTCTTCTACCCCCAGTTGTACCTGTGTAAACTTTAACCGACTTTAAGGTAAACGGTGTATAACAGTCAAACTCTAAGTAAATATCTAAATCGTCAGATTCATAACCATTTCCAAGCAAACTATCCATTAATCCTACCGATTTATTTTCAATCAAATCCGCAAAATAAGTCACGTCACTTTGAAAATTAGGAATCGTCAAACTATTACCAACAGCGATATGAGCAACAGAAGAAGGCTGTTGATACCAATAAATTTCACCAGTTGCAGAAGAATGACTGGCATGCAATAAAGCATCTGAACCAATACAAACATCAGCATTATAAGTCGTTATCTCTTCCGAACCTACCAACAAAAATGATTTGAACAACTTACTATTACTCAATCGTTCATCCGCTTGTCCATTTATCAACTCTGCACCGATTTCAAAATCATAATAGCCACTATTCAACGCCACCGCACCAGTTGAAACAAAAATAGTATCTCCTTGAGCGGCTACTCCATTCCATTGAACGGTATTTGTCAATCCCGAAGACAAAGTATAACGAATCACTGCATTATAAACCGTATCCGTTCCTAAATTTATAAACTCAACCGTTGGTGAAATCGTCAAATTAGTACCACAAACAACTTCCTCTAATTCTAAATTTTGAGCAGCCAAATCCCTACTTACATAAGGACTCGCAGGAATATTACCTTGATTCACCAGGTATTGATATGCCGCATAAACATCAATCAGCCCCATTCCATAGGTGTTATCCTCTCCAGGATCGCCTAAATCAATCGCAGAATAGTATAATGCCAATTTTAAATCACGCCCAGTAAGTGTTGGAAATGCTTGTTTTAATAACATAATCGCCCCCGCAACATGCGGAGCAGCCATTGAAGTACCAGACTTTTGCGAGTATGTTCCCCCTAAATCTGCCGAACGCACACCAGCTCCAGGCGCCGACACCTCAGGTTTTATCAAAAGTGAGCCGGTATCACCACAAATCGAAGGACCACGACTCGAAAACCCTGCAATCGTTGTACTCACACTTGTCACATTCAACGCCCCTACACAAAAGACGCTAACAATGTCATTATTCACATTTTTAGGAGCAGTAATAGTTGAAGGAGCGGGACCAGCATTTCCTGCCGAAAATACAACAGCTACACCAACCGCTTCTAACGCATCAAACAAGCTCTGATACATGCCACCGCATTGCGACGCAATCGCCGAAGTATCATGCCACGAGTTACAAATCACCGTCGGCATATCCTCTATTGTTGTAGAGTCACCATCAGGATCAACCGCCCACTGAAACGTAGCCATATTATCTGCCGAGCTTCCGTCATTACATAAAGTCTTTGAGCCCATCCAAGTTGCATCAAAAGCAACACCAATCGTATCGTTAGTCGCCTTGTCTAAGCCAAGCATTGTTCCGACGGTATGCGTTCCATGACCATTACAATCGTTTGGCGTCGTCGCTCCACCATTATACTCAAACCAAGCCTGTGCGTCATTCGTAAACAAACCTTCATATTTATAAGAAATCGCAGGATGTCCCTGTTCCACACCAGTATCTATACTCAAAGCTTTCGCTCCAAAACCAGTATAACCTAACGCCCACATCGCAGGTGCATTGATAGCCGCCAAACCTGGTTCTATTCCATTGACTGCCGTAATTCCCTCAATACCTTCTACTTTATCTTCACAACTTTCAGTCGTAAATTCATCTAAAGCCAACCGACCATCAACATCCAGATAAGCGATCGCATCTAAGTTAGTCAAAGTCGGAACTTTACTTAATACTACATTGATTTTCAACATATTGACAATCCAGTAACGTTCTATTTTATCTTGGCTTACGCCGAAATTAGCAAGTGCATTGATTAAGTTCGGTTGTGTCGAATTTGCTTTTTGTTTCAATAAGCGAATAACCGTTTCAGTCCGTACTTCAAGCGAAGTATTTTCTGCATCAAACTGTTTACGTAGCGCTTCTACATCTACTTTATCTGCTAAAAGAATAATAACATCCGTTGTTTCATCAGGATTTTGCATGACGCTCTCTGCCAATCGCTGACTAATTTTAGGAGAACTCAAATCATATTGAGCATTAGCGAAAGCAACAAAAAATAAAGCGATACTTAATAAATAGTACTTTTTAAAATTCATAGACATTTGGTAAGCCCGCTGATGAGTTAATTTATTTTTTGAACAAATCAATTCATAACGATACGATTAATAATTCTTATCAAAATTAGTCAATAAAGCGATCGAATTATAAATTTTTGCACACAACATCTGTAACTTAACTTTTACACGACAAAAAAGATGATGAAATTTGATAGAACATTATCACAATTAAATATCTTACACTTTCAAAATAGTAAAACCAATAAAAAACTAAGCGAGAGATTAAAAAATCATTCCTCAATAAAGTTTTCAAATTTTACAGAAACAACCAAATAAATTTTAAACCAAATATTAAAACCAATGAGAAAAACACCTCTATTGATAGCTACTTTTTTGTGCTGTTTCACCTTTGCAGCCTTTGGTCAAACACAAAATATTCGAGGGAAAGTCATCGATAAAGACACGAAACAGCCACTTATCAGTGCCTTATTATCCGTTGACGATAACACCTCTGGCATCGGTGGATATTCTGACGAAAACGGATTATTTCTATTAGAAAATATACCTTTAGGACGACATGTTATAAACTGTCAAGTCGTTGGTTATCAGAATTATAGAAGCGAGCCTTTAATTATATCTTCTACGAAAGAAATCTATATAGAAATCGAAATGAGTTCGGGAGTAGATATGGACGAAATCGAGATCTCTGACACAAGATTAGATTATAATGCTCCTTTGAATGAATCTGCTTTTGTGAGTGCAAGGTCGTTCTCCGTTGAAGAAACAGAACGAATGCCCGCCGGTGTGAATGATATGGGGCGAATGGCTTTATCTTTTCCAGGAGTTGCACAAGGTGGCGACGATACCGAAAACGATGTGATTATCCGAGGCAACTCGTCTTTTGGTGTTTTATGGCGTTTAGAAGGAGTCGATATTCCGAATCCAAATCACTTTGCAAGACCAGGTACTTCTGGTGGCGGTATTACTGTTTTTTCTGCTCAATTATTAGGGCGTTCCGATTTTTTCTCTGGCGGAATGCCTGCCGAATATGGCAATGCCTTATCGGGCGCATTCGATGTACATTTTAAAAAAGGGAATAAATATGACCAAGAATATCGGGTGAAAGTTGGTGTTTTGGGGTTAGATTTTGCGACCGAAGGACCAATAAAAAAAGAACGGGCTTCTTATATTTTCAACTATCGCTATTCGACTTTAGGCTTATTAAATAGTGCCGGTTTGCACCTTCTGGGCGAACGCATCAGCAATGATTTTCAAGATTTATCTTTTAATGTATCCATGGATTCTAAAGATAAAAAACACTTATTTACCATCTTCGGAATGGGCGGCCTAAGTACCGAGCATTATGAACCTGTTACTAACTTTGACGACAGAGATTCCTCTATTGCCAATCATTGGGAAGACAGATATCGAGTCTCAAATTTAGGAATTGTCGGGGCAACCTACACCTGGTTAATTGACGAAAAGTCATTCTTAAAAGCAGCAATCGTTAGTAATAACAGCGTAATTGACTGGCAATACGATACGGTCGGTCGTGCTGAAAATGAACGCTTTCGCTATAATACAGAACGCTATCAAGACAATCGCATTTCGACTTCCGTCAATTATAACCGCAAAGTCAGCGAGATTTTCAAATATAAAATTGGTATGATGAACCACAATATCAATTTTAACTTTTTCAAAGCATCTGTACCTCGTTTTTCGTCTTCTGATGTAACCGTTTTAAATAATAATATTTCCCTCTCGGGTAATGGTTTCACCTCAACACTACAAACTTACGCACAAGGAACGTATCAACCCGACCCTCGACAAACAATTAATTTTGGTGTTCATGCCTTGTATTTAGGCTTGAATAATACGGCAGCTTTTGACCCAAGATTATCCTATCAATTCAAAATCAATGAACAGCACACATTGGGCGTTGCCATTGGAAAACACAGTCAAATGTTGCCGTTGGCGGCTTATTTTTATACCAAAAATGATACGACAAATGGAGAAATTACCGTCAATCGTCCAAACGCTAATATGGAATTTATCAACTCATGGCATACGGTTTTATCCTATACATTTTTGACTCGTTCACAAATCAAATTCACCACAGAATTATATTATCAAAGTCTAAATAAAGTGCCGATTTCTGTTGATAATACAGGCGAGCAAAGTAATTATTGGATGCTAAATAATCAGGCGTCTTTTGCTTTTTTTGAAACAACAAGTGAAGGAACAGGTCGAAATTATGGCGTTGATGTAGTTGTCGAAAAGTTCTTTTCTAATAAAACATACTTCTTGTTTACGGGATCCTTATTTGAATCAAAATACACTCCGCAAGATGGTATCGAACGCAATACGAGGTTTGGAACTCGTTGGACTTCCAGCTACACTTTAGGTCGTGAGTTTGAGTTTAAAAAAGCAAGAACGCTGCAAATTGGAGCGAGAGTTTTGTATAATGGCGGATTCCGCTACTCACCACATGACCCTGTGGCCTCGGCTGCTGATGGTCGATATGTGCCATTAGCGGGTGCAGAATGGAGCGAGCAAGTGCCTGCATATTTCCGAATTGATGCAAGAATGGCTTATCGTTATAATGCCAAAAAATTCTCCGGCTCAATTTCATTAGATATTCAAAACCTAACCAGTCAGAGAAATATCAATGCTGTTGGCTACAATGCTTTATCCAACACGTTAGAAAACTTAAACTATCCTGGTGGCGATTTTATACCAGTTTTAGCTTTTCAATTTGATTTTTAGAATTGCTCCTATAACTTACGTCAATTATTTTCGTTGTTTGATTCGCCAAGTAGTTCCAGTTGCTTGGCGAATAGCTTTTTTGAATCATTATCTTTAAATTATTAAAAGACAAATACATCGAAATTTTACGCCGATTTTATAGTGGTTTTTAATAAAAACTACGCCACAACTTCAATTAAAATTGAAGATAGATTGGATATAGATTGAATAAAATTTACTTAAATGCTCCTTTAAGTCGTCATTCAAATAATCATTTTTTTAGTGGCTTTCCGTCAAATCAATAAAATGACATTTTTTTCAGAAAAAGATGATACTTTTGAGCAAGAAATCACCACAAAAAAATAAAATACTGAAATAATACTTATGAAAATAGCTAAAAAAATATTGAGAATCACACTTGGAGTAATAGGTTTATTTCTCCTTTACATCATTATTGTCCTCATACACGGAACGATTACAGACTATCAGCCTGAAGAAAAAATTTCGGCAAATATGATTGGACAAGCTACCGAAAATATCATTACAGATAGCACTATTTCTTTGATTACTTGGAATATTGGCTTTGGAGGCTTGGGCAAAGAAACCATTTTTTTCTATGATCTCGATGGTTCTTTAACGTCAAGTGTCCCTGTAACAACACCAAAAAAATACTTTGATAAAAATCAAGCTGCAATCGAGGAATTTGTAAAAATTAATAAATCCGATTTTTATCTATTTCAAGAAGTAGATACAAAGGCAAAACGTAGCTATGAGGTCAATCAGTTTGAAGCAATTCAAAAAGGTATCCCTGATTATACAGGTGCTTATGCCATGAATTTTAACGTCAAACGTGTGCCGCTTCCCGTTATGGAATTTTGGAATACAATGGGCAAAGTCGAAGCTGGTCTGGCATCTTACGCCAAGTATCAACCGAAAGAGTCAACTCGTTATCAGTTTCCTGGTAATTATGGCTGGCCAACTCGTATTTTTCAATTAGACAGATGCTTTTTGGCACAACGCTTCGAAGTACAAAATGATAAAGAGTTGATTATCATCAATACACATAATTCCGCTTATGATAAAGGCGGAGAGTTGAAAGCTCAACAAATGACTTATTTAAGAAATTATGTGTTAAAAGAATACGAAAAAGGAAATTATGTCATTGTCGGCGGAGACTGGAATCAATGTCCTCCAAATTTCATGTTTGATACTTTTGCACCGGGCAAAGGGGAAGGCCATGAAACCTCCGGCATTCCTGTCGATTATTTGCCTCAAGATTGGCTTTGGATATACGACACGACAACTCCTACGAATCGAAAATTGACGGAAGTCTATAAAGATGGTGAAACATTTACAACCTTGATTGATTTTTTCTTGATTTCTCCAAATTTACAATTAGAGAAAGTTAGAACAATTAACCAAACTTTTGAATATTCCGACCATCAACCAGTCTATGTAAAATTGAAGTTAAAGAAATAAATAAGGAACAGCCGTGATTCCGTTGAGAATGAGAAAATAAGCGACACTTGTTAGCAAATCAATTATTCTGAAGTATAAAAAACAAAAGCCCGTCATTTCTGACGGGCTTTCTATATAATAAAGTTAATATTTTCTTTCAAACTAAAACTTTAATATATCAAACTAACCTTGAAAGTTAGTATCTCTCAAACGAGAAGTTTACAGTACTTGTACGTTAACTGCGTTCAAGCCTTTTCTACCTTCTGTTAGTTCAAATTCAACGCTATCGCCTTCACGAATATCGTCGATCAATCCTGAAACGTGTACGAAATGTTCTGTGTTCGAACCGTCCTCAATAATGAAACCAAATCCTTTTGATTCATTAAAAAACTTAACTGTACCTTTTTGCATTATAATAATTTAATAATTTAATAAAGTGCAAAGGTAATCTTATAATTCAATCAACCTAATTTTATTTAGAAATAAAGATGAAAAACGGATACTTTAAAAGACATTTTCAGATATTTAACGTTTCATTAAGGGTAAACGGTGAATTTTTAAATTGTAATTCTAAAAAATGGAGGATAACTGCGAATTATTAAAATCAATTTCGTATTATTGGAGTTTTTATTTCATGTAAAATAAGTTTATCTACGTTTGTAGAGTTTTTAAATTTGTTTATCTACTATTATGTTGTTTCACTCAACAATTTGTGGATATTTCGCCTACTTATTTTATGAATTTTAAAATGAATACAACTTGTATGTTTCAATATGTTCGGAAAATTAAAATCATTATTCATAATTGAAGAAGACGTGCCTGCTAAGTCAACACAAAAAGTGGAAACAACAAGCACAAAATCAGCAATATCATCGAAGGGAAATTCTATCGTAAAAACAACAACTCAAACGCCGCCTACAATAGGTGGCACAGATGTGAAAGGAGAAGTCAACGATAAGTTTCTAAAAATTCTTTTTGATGCCTTAGAGAAAAATAACTTAGACGGTTTTGATTATTTAGAGTTCAAAAAATCACTACAATCGTTAAGTGCAATGCCGATGGACGAAGCCACACGCTTCAAATCTGCTTTCGCAATGGCCAGCTCGATGAACGTGACGACGAAACAAATCATGGATTCTGCTGATTTTTACCTTCAAATATTAACTCAAGAAGAACAAAAATTCAATAAGGCGTTAGCACAACAAAAATCAACAAAAGTTCATGCTCAAGAGGAGCAAGTCAAACAGTTAGAAAACACAGTAAAACAGAAAGCAGCACAAATCAAGCAATTGACAGAAGAAATTGATAAATTGCAACAGGAAATAATGACAACAAACGCTGAAATATCTAAACAAACCGCTAAAGTCACCAAAACCAAAAATGACTTTATGATGTCTTATGATGCAGTTGTCAGTCAGATAAAAACAGATGTTGCAAATATGAAAAAACATTTAGGAGGAAATCAACCTTCGTCAAAAGAGGAAGTAAAAAAATAATTTATTTAATAAAAAATACTTAGCGTTGAGTAGTTAAACGACTAACTATTAATCACTAATCACTATTTACTAATTACTATAATATGGATGCTCAAAACATGAAGCCAAAAAAATCATTTTGGCAAAGACCTGAAGGAGTTACAGGTGCAATATTTGGATTAGCCGCTATTGGAGGTTTAGGATTTGTTTTATACAGTGCCTTACCTGTATTAATTGACTTAGCACAAGACACGCTTTACTTAGGTATAATGCTTGTCGGAATTGCAGCATTACTATATATGGTTTTCGACCCCAAAATGCGTAATTTAATCTGGTATAGCTACAAAAGTGTCATGCGTTGGATTACCGGAATTTTTGTACAAATTGATCCGATTGGCGTTTTAAAATCTTACATCGAAGATTTGCGTAGCAACTTACGTGATATGAATAAGCAGGTTGGAATCCTACGTGGTCAAATGCACAAGTTGCAAGAGACCATTAATAAAAACAAGAAAGATATTAATAATAATTTGGCCTTAGCAAACAAAGCTAAAGAACGTCAAAAACAAAATATCATGGTCTTAAAGGCTCGTAAAGCTGGTCGCTTAAAAGAGTCGAACTTGAAATTAGAAGACTTGTACAAAAAAATGGAGGTACTTTACCGTGTTTTGGTAAAAATGTATGAGAACTCTGAAATCATGTTGGAAGACTTGAAAGATCAAGTTTCTGTAAAGGAAACAGAACGCAAAGCGATACTTGCCTCTCACTCTGCAATGCAATCTGCAAGAAGCATCATTTCTGGAAATGGCGACAAACGTGAAATGTTTGATATGGCATTAGAGGCGATTGCGGAAGACGTTAGTCAAAAAATTGGTGAAATGGAGCGTTTCATGGATTTATCAACAAGCTTCATGGATTCTGTCGATTTACAAAATGGAATTTTTGAGGAAGAAGGTTTAGCATTATTAGAAAAATGGGAAAAAGAAGGAACTTCTCTCCTATTGGGTGACGAAAAAGAAACTTTGTTGTTAGATGCTAATAATGATGTAAACACACTGGATTTAGATGCGCCAATTAAAAAAGCAACTGAAATTCCTCACGATAATCAGTATAACAAATTCTTTGAGTAAAATATATCAAACAGGATTTATAGGATTTCATAGGATTTTTTGATTTCCTATTAAAATCGTCTATAAATCCTGTTTTATTAATTCATAAATATATCGGATTACGAAAATTGCAGCTATCCTGTAATATTCTGTCAGTCCTCTCAAAATAAAAAAATGGCACGAAGAACTCGATTAACACCGTTTGCAAAATTATTAATAGTTGTTTTAGTTGTTGGAGGTGGATATTATGCTGCAACACAATTCGGACTATTAGATGGATTAATTCCTGCACCTGACAATAATGGCAACGAAACATCACAAGTTGAAACTGGCGATTTAGTCACAAATCAAGATGATATTATTGATATCGGAGTGGTTACCTGGGGTGGCTATGCTGGGGGACAATACTGGAATAATGGTTTTGAACCGACAAAAGCTTCTCGTTATTATAAAGATCACGGTTTTGCAGTAAAGTTTCACGTCTTAGATGATTTTGATGCCTCTCGTGATGCCTTCAAAGCAGATGAAGTAGATTTGTTATGGTGTACAATTGATGCTTTCCCTACCGAATCGGGTGGTTTAAGTCAATACCAGCCTCAAGTCGTTTTTCAGGCGGATTGGTCAAGAGGTGGAGATGCAATTGTAGTTCGTCGTGGTATCAATAGCGTCGCAGATTTAAAGGGTAAAACGGTCGCAGTTGCACCGATGTCTCCATCGCATACCTTCTTAATTTGGTTATTAGATGCTGGCGGTTTAACGCCAAAAGATGTCACCATTAACGAAGTGCCGAGTGCGATTGATGCCGCTGATGCTTTCAAAGGTGGAAGTGTTGATGCCGCAGTAGTTTGGAGTCCTGATGATCAAGATTGCGTAGAGAAAATTCGTGGTGCTAAAGTATTGGAAAACACAAAAAATGCTTCTAATATTATTGCCGATGTATTTATTGCAAAGAAAGACTTTATCGACGCAAACAAAGAACGCTTAGAGCAATTATACGATGGCTGGATGCGTGGAGCAGCTGAAATCAATGGATCTGATGATGCTAAGGTCAAGGCTTCAAAAATATTAGCAAATGGTCTAAATGTGCCAGAAGACTTTGCGTACAACGCAATCAATAATGTACGCCTAACAACACACGGCGATAATGAAAACTTCTTCGGCATGAACCGTGATTACAACGGTGTAACAGGCGAAGATTTATATAACAAAATGGGAACAATCTATAAAAAATTAGGATATGTTCAAGGTAGAGTCCCGAGTTATCGCTTAGTAACGAATAAAGATATTGTCTCAGCTGCTCGTTTAGCAAATGAAGAAGGACAAGCCGCAGAGGGTAAAAAAACCTTTACGAAAGTGACAAAGGAAGATGAGCAAAAAGAGGCGATTTCTTCAAAACAAGTGAGTATTAGCTTCCGTTCTGGTGAATATAAATTAGATGCGAACGCTAAAACGATTATTGATTTACAGTTCGCAGACATCGCAAGAACCTTCTCGAATGCTCGTATTCGTATCGAAGGAAATACCGATAATGTTGGAAATGCCAACAGTAACAAAAAATTATCCTACTTAAGAGCTCAATCTGTCGCTCAATATTTACAACAAGAATATGGTTTTGATGAAAATCGTTTTGTAATCGTCGGTAACGGTTCTGAAAAACCCGTTTCAGATAACTCAACCGCTGCCGGTAGAGCAGAAAATCGCCGTACAGATTTCGAGTTGATTGCCGAGTAAGACAACTTCAAAATAAAGTCAAGAATTAAAAAAAGGAATAAGAAACAAATCAATTATTAATTATCGTTTCTTATTCCTTTTATTTACTCCGAAATACTTCAATCAATTAACAGCAACTTCCCGCTTCACTATTCTCCGACTGTGTAAACGGCATATTGCCACCGCAGCCCTCAAAAATTCCGTAATGCGTATCCCAACTTCCATAAAAATCAAAATATTTTTCAAACCGAGTTTCATTCAACATTCTATACGTATTGCCACAAACCGTTATAATTTTTCCTTTCGGAAAATAGTGATGATCATCTAATGCAAACGCCAAATCATTTTCTGGGATGCCACCTTTGTACGCCACCGCTTGACCATAATCTTCACAATCCGATTCTAAACCGTCAATTTTCATTAAGCGATACGTCACCGAGTAAAATTCAATATCACCAACCAAATCTTCAATTTCCTCATTTTCAATCGTAATCGGTTTATCCTCAACAGCTCTCGGGTCGCCAAAACCAGCTTTTTTAGCATAATTCAAAAAGTCATTCCAATACAAAGCACCACTTAAACACTCGCCCCAAAGTACCCGATTATTTTGCAATGCTTGTGGGATTCTACGATCTGAATACACATCTGAAAAATACATTTCGCCACCAGGTTTTAATAAATTGTAAGCATCTTTTAAGACTTTCAATTTATCTTTCGCCAGATTAATCACGCAATTTGAAATAATCACATCAAACGAACCTTGCTCCAGATTCAACTCATCTAAACGCTCAATATTACCTTTTATAAATTTGACATTTGAAGTTGAATAACCAAATACATCCGCATGATAATCAATATATTTATTCGCAACATTAAGCTGTTCGTCTGTCATATCAACCCCTACAACCGAACCATTTTCACCAACTAATTGACTGGCAATATAACAATCACGACCACTTCCCGAGCCTAAATCCAAAATTTTCAACCCTTCAATCGCAGAGGGAATCGTCAAGCCACAACCATAATATTTCGCTTGTACTTCGTCATGCACCTTACTTAACGCTTCCCGAATATGCTTCGGCGGCTTTGTCAACGTACAACAAGCATTCGTTTTTAAATCGTCGGAAGTTTGCAATTCAGTACCATAATACTCTTGAACTTCTGTATGTAAATTATTCATCTTATTTGTTTGATTTTTAAATTTTTATTGAAACACAAAATTACAATCAAAATTAAGTTTTTTTTGAATGTTGCCTGTTAACAATTTATAAAGTTTGAATTGAAAAAGCCTTCAACTCCCGTCAAAGGCTTTTCAAAAAATATCATCATGCTGTCTTAGCATATTTTTTAAACAGAAATTCTACAAAATCATCAACTTCTTTTCGTAAGTCTTTTGAGTTTGCTGCCACTTTATCTCCTTTATATTGTGCAAAATAGCCTTCTTCGGCTATTTCCATCGCTTGATTGTGTAAGTCAGTTACTTTTTGTGGTTTATTCATAGTAAAATGTTTTTGCTATCGGTTCATCAAATTTAACAACTATAACGTAGGTTGGCAAACTATTGGTTTCATAGATAAATCATTTTTCCTATTATGGCAATCGCAAGAAACGGTGTCGGTTCTCCGAACCTTAAAAAATGGTCTAAATCACGATTTTCTACAAACAGAGTCGGTACGCTGTACCTATTTTGATGGTTAAAAGGTTCAGAGAACCGACACCGTTTGTAGAATTCGAATGTTTTCTCAGTTTTTTGAGGTACAGCGTACCGCCACAGTTTTTCTTGCGATTGCCATATTTTTCCTATCATACCATTTGGATAGCATCAATATTTTCAAGATTTTTAAACTTATCAAATTTAAGAAATTCATATCAAATGAGTATTAAAACAAAAAAATACCAATTAATACATCAACT
>CBFIHR010000027.1:0-48710 GCA_965662365.1 Saprospiraceae bacterium | reverse complement strand
TCAATTGTCAAAAAAAAAGAAGAAAATAATTTAGAAAAAGCCGTCCCGAAACCTCGGGATGGGGTATGAACTTGGCAGTCGTCCTGACTGGCTGGTGATTCCTTTAACGGGGAGTTTGGATATTATGGAGTAGAAGATTTTAATAGTTTGATATTGGAAAGCCGTTCCGAAATCTCGAAACGGCTTTTGCTTTTTATTCAACAACTAATTTTTGTGTTTTAATTTCTGTATTAGTTCTTACTGTAACAAAGTAAATACCTTGATTAAAAGCAGATACATCTATCTCAAGTTGTTCGTTTGTCCCACTTACCAATTCCTTCTGTTGTGTCAATATCTTTTTACCCGTTAAATCCGTTACAAATATCTCAACTTGCTGATGATTAGCAATAAAAATATTCATCGTAAACGAACCGTTTGTAGGATTTGGAAACATTGAGAAATTTAGTCTTTCTGACGGTAAAAAGTTCACACCTCGAATTGTGTTATTACCTTGCGATATTATTCGACCAAAATTAGGTGTTAATGGTTCTGTACATTTATATACACCTAATTTTGCATGAAAAGAAGTGTTAGTATTTGCGTTAATTTTAAAGCCATCTTGTAGTGTAATTTTATTTTTAGCTTCATAAGTAACCTCTCCTCCTGTATGATTAATACTTGAGGTAATCGTATTTTCCGTTCCGTAGTAACGATTGTCATTGAAAGTACCCGATATGGTAATGTCCTCTCTTATCACATAATCATCTAAATCAACACCCGATAAGATAAAATCTCTTGCCCTATTACCTTGTCCTACTGTGAATGATTGCATACAAGCAGGTAATGTGTAACTCATCACATTTCTTGTATCAGGAGCATAATTTAAATTATTTAGTGTCGCACCGCCGATATAACTACAACTGGTTTCATTGTCAACATTAGCAGTTGAAATGCTTAATCCTGGGTCGGCGGGTGTATCACATAATAAATCTCCTTCAGTTGTACAGTTAGCTAAATTCCCCGTTCGAGGAATTTGCTCTCTTATGATAGCAGTAACATTACCATCATTATCTATGGTAGCACGAAATTGATGAGTATGAAATAGCCCTAAACAATGTCCTATTTCGTGTGCCAACACCGCAGAGTTAAATGTAGAACGTACTATGTTATCTCCTCCAGTCACGGTATTAGCTAAAGTTGCTGTAGGAAAGTCATCACCAAATAAAAATCCTGTGGCACGTCCGCCCTGCCCTGCATCACTTACAAAGTATACATTAATAGCTCCATTTACTCTATCAACTGTGATTAAGTCCTCCCAAGTAGGATTTCCTCCAAATTCAGTTATTCCAAAATAAGTATCATTATCTATATTATTCTCGGAAATAACGGTAAAACAAATATCATGAGGACTATAAAAATCTGATAAGCCATCAACAACGTCTCTGATTGCCGTCCAGCTATTTCCACCTGTTCCATCGGTTCTACGAACGTTGTGTAATGCTAAACGTACCATGGGGTGTTGTCCCGAATAATTCTTATTGATTTGTTGGTTAAGAATTTTTTGTACTTGTGCAACCCTTTCATCGTCAATACTATTGTGACAATCATATTGTCCCCAAACTATAAAGAATTAAAATGTGAATAAAATAACAAATAATATATGTTTCATAATAGTTTTATTTCATAATAATTAATCGAATGCCATATTCCTCCTCTAATTCAGGAGATTCTTCTTGTGTTTCTGACAAAGGATACATTTTCATTAATTTAAGCATATAACCTTTATCTAATTGAAGTTCAGGCAGGGTACTCATATTTGGATTGTATTCTTCAGGTCCGTCGCACCCTGGCCAAGTAAATATTTTAAGCTTTTGCTGAGCATTTACAAAAGCACTTACTGAAATTTCTGCATAACCACCTGTAGAGGCTTGACACACTACTCCATAATCTCGATAATCTGCGATATCAACTAAGGCTATTTGTATAGTGTCATTATCGGAGGATATATAAGTATACATACACTCTTTATTTACTACAAATGATTCATTTAATGTTATGTTTATATTACACAAATTAGGAACTTTGGAAGTATCATCAACTTTGGAAGTATCATCATTATTACAACCCAATATAAAAACGATAATGCTTAGAAATAAAATTAGTGCTATATTTTTCATAATCTTGTTTTAAAAATTTAATAATTATTTTTTCAAATCATCTAAGACTTTTTGTAATTCAGCCATTTGATTTTTAAGTGTTGATATTTCTGCGTTAGCTGCTTGTAGTGCTTCGATTTGAGTTTGTTGTTCCAAAGTGTAGAGTGTGAGTTCTTCTACTTTTTCTAATAGTTTTAGGTTGAGTTCTTTTAAAGGAATACGTCCGTAGGCTTCGTACTCAGCAGCAGACTTGATATTCGGTAAGTGATGATTTTGGTCGATAAACTTACGAAGTTCTGTCAACGGCATCAAGTCATAATCATCCTTAAAAACATAATCAGGAATGACATCTAAGTTCACTTCTACTTCTCGTGCATGTATGCGACCGTCATTATGTAGTGCTAACTGATTTGTACCGTTGGTTTTTAATATAATTTTAGAACCGTAATACGTCATAGTTCCTTGTGTGATATTCAATACTTCTGTCGGTGTACCTTGATTAGTGAAGTATTCAAATTTTAAACCTGAACCTGAATTAATATTCCAATGGTAATTTGTAGTATTACTGGGCGAGTAATATTCCAATCTAATACCTACAGGAATATAGGTAATAGGCTCTTCTCCTCCTGAAGGTAATGAAATAGGCTCAGTTTTTAAATGTAATAAAGCATCAGGGTTTGTAGTTCCAATACCTGTAAATCCTGTACGGTAGATTTCACTTCCAGTATTTGAAGGACCGTTCCATTGTTGCCCAAAAACGCTTGTCGCAGCGAAAAAGCTGCAAATCATTAGTAAGAAAGTTAATTTTTTCATAACTTTAAGTGTTTTTTATATATTGAAAAATATGTATGAATTGGACTATCGAAGCCTCGACACTTCGTTAGTCCTTATTTTTTTGCCATCACTTTACTGTTTCGTCTCATTTTCTTCAATTTTACTTGAAAAACATTCGAGAGCGATACTTTTTTACCCATTTCATTGCAGACATTTCTACAATTATGTGTTATTATTTTTTTACAAAAAGAAGATTTTAAGAATTATCATACTACACAATCTCTTGGGTTCTTGCTTTTGTATTCCACAATATTATGTTATTTTTTTGATAAAACCAAGGAGTAGAATAATATTTTTGAGATGGAATTAAAATTTAACATATTAGCGTAAAAATAGATTTATATATATTTTAAACTTTTCAATTATCAAGAAAAAAGAAGAAAATAATTTAGAAAAAGCCGTCCCGAAACCTCGGGATGGGTTATGAGTTAGGAAGTCGTCCTGACTGGCTGGTGATTCCTTTGACGGGAATTTTGGATATTATGGAGTAGAGTTCATGTAAAAAGAACATTATAGTAGAAAACCTATCAAATGCTACAAACAAAAACGCTAAGGGAAAATTCTCTTAGCGTTTTATCAAAAAATATTGAGCGTTAAATCTACTCAATTTAACTTTCCTATCTGTCTTCTTAGATTGAACGTCCTCCTTTTACACTTTGAAATAACGCTGCAATAGAGCGATTTTCATGAACATTCCGTAAGGCACGAGAAAATAATTCATTCACAGAAAGTTGAGTGATATTCGGTAATTGACGCTTTAGCGGCAGCGTATCACATACTAATAACTCTGTTATTTGCGATTTTTCAATACGGTCATACGCCGGTCCCGATAATACCGGATGCGTGATGATCGCTCTTACCGATTTTGCACCTTTTGCAATCAAAGCATCAGCCGCAGCACAAAGTGTCCCTGCGGTATCGACCATGTCATCAACAAGAATGACATCGGCCCCATCGACCTCACCGATAACTGTTATACCTTTCACTTCGTTTGCTTTTTCTCTATACTTATCACAGATGACCAAGTCTGTTTCAAATATTTGTGCGTAAGCTCTCGCCCTTTTCACACCACCTACATCTGGAGAGGCAAAAATCACATTATCCATATTGATATCTGCACGACTTCGTAAATACGGAATGTAAATCGCATCACTTTGCAAATGATCGACAGGAATATCGAAAAAGCCTTGAATCTGGTCAGCGTGCAAATCCATTGTCATGATACGATTTGCCCCCGCAGCTTCCAACAAGTTTGCTACTAATCGACCCGAAATCGGAACCCGAGGCTTGTCTTTTCTGTCTTGTCGAGCATAACCAAAATAAGGAATAACTGCCGTAATATACCCGGCAGATGCTCTTTTGGCAGCATCTATCATTAATAATAATTCAAATAAATTATCGGAAGGTGCCATCGTAGATTGAATTAAAAACACATAAGCTCCTCGAACGGATTCATTGATGACGGGCTGCATTTCGCCATCACTAAATGTTTTTACTTCTATATTTGCTAAAGGTTGACCATAAAAGTCAGCAATTTTTTCGGATAAATATTGCGTGGCTTGCCCTGATATGATATTGACGTTTGTCATTGTTTGTAACTATGAACCATAAACCATGAGCTACTCTAATCAATAGATCATAATTTATCGTTTTCTATTAGTTAGTTTGTTTTGAAAAAATTTCCACAAATGTAGTAATTAATGAATGGATAACAGATATTTAATAATAAAATTACGTCAAGTCAGACTACATATTATAGCGATAAAAACGCTTTAAGATATTCAATACCGGTATTTTAAATACCTTATTGCCCCGAAAGTCAAGCTAAGATAACTTTCTCGCCCTTCTATCCTTCCAAAAAAATGGAAAATATAGTAAGAAAAAAAACGGAAATGCAATACAAGTTGCGACAATAATATACAATGGCCAAGGGCCAAAAAAGTCTAATAAAGAGCCATTAGGTGGTTTACTCATCGTATAACCATAATTTGAGCCAATTAGATAATTGATTGACATCAAAAAAATAAAAAAGTAGCCGAATAGGAAAATTATTGCATTGCGATAATCCCTCCAAGATGGTCGCATTTTATAAACAATTGTAGCATATAAAATCAGGATAATCAAACCTGCGTGTTCGATCCAAAACTTTATATAAACGTAACTCGGAAAACCAATACCGTCTAAATGTGGTGTAATAATACCTTGAAAAGTACCGCCTAAAACTCCAAAATACATAATGCCGTACATAATTTTGTTTTTAGAATACATGACGTAAGGCATAAGATAAGGCAGTATCACACAGAAATTAAGCGGGAGATCTGTTCGATAATCAAATTCTCCTTTCGCAACAATAATAGAAATATAAGCGATATTAAAACAAAGGATAACAACTGCCATACCGACACCTAATCGAGTTTGACCTTTTTCATCCAAAGACTGTCCGGTACGAATTAATAAGAAACCGAATAAGACAAAAAATAAAATCGCCCCCCAATGATGTGCGTTCCAAGCGACAAAATCTTGATTTTCTGAAAATATAGCCTCAAACATGATGATAACTTTAGTCCTAATATTAGATTAACTCTACTTCGGAAACGTATAAATTTCATTTTTAGATAAGGCTCCCTCAATAGTGTAAATAGATTTTACTTTGCCGTTTCCCATTCCGATGATTATCTTACTTCCATCTCTTGAGAAAGCTAAACCTGTGACGACGCCATAATCCTCTCTGCACTTATCTTCATCACCCGTACAATGATCGTTATCATCATAAAAAGCGTCTATAACTTGAATCAAATTCCCTTCAATATCCCACAATTTAATCAATCTATCTCCGCCGCCGGTAACGTATAAACTCAGTTCTGGATGTGTCGCCAAACATCGAATACCACCTGCGTGACCTTTTTTCTTGGTAACTAAACTAACTAAGCCTTCATTACGCTTGATTTCCCACAGACGAATCGTGTTATCTCTTCCGGTCGTCAAAAATTTCGTTTTATCAATGAAATTAACAGTGTACACTTCATTATCTCTTTCATAAAGAAAATCGTGTGCGATAATAGGTGGCATTAGTTGAACATTCTTTTTAATATCCCAAATCACAACAGTCCGATTGCGTCGACCAATAATAATGTATCGACTATCCGGTGAAATCGCAATAGAATAAATATCACCATCTTGCGGCGTTTTAGTATTATCTTTTCGTATCGTCAACACACTTTTTTGGCTCAAATACTTTTTACCACGTTTCATTTTATATGACAAAATGGTCACTTTATCTCCTCGCCCTCCATAAGCAACAAAGCTCTCATCTGGTGCAATAGCAACAGCTTTAATTGTCTCATCATCCGTTCCAATTTTCTTTCGCCTATTGTTTTTATTATCCACCAAGTATAACGATTTGCCAACAGCCACCAATAATGAATCTTGATAAAAACTGGCAATAGCTTCGATGTCCTCCTCAAAACTAGTTTTCCTAATAGGTATCCAAGTCGCTGTATTCCAAGTAACTAGACTTCGATTAGGTGTACTATCGTTGCCCCACGTTCCCGAAAATGCTCGATTGCCGCTACGAGAATATTGTAATGCTGAGACTCTGCGAGGATGTTGATATGATTTCGTATCTGGCTTTTTGAGTTCTAAATTCCAAAGTATCACTCGATAATCCCTTCCTATTGTTGTAATATAACGGGAATCATTAGAAAACTCCGCTTTAAAAATTCTGTCTTTGTGGCCTTTCAATGTATATAAAGGTTCCCATGCTTTTGTGTCCCAAATGATTGCCGTATTGTCATAAGAAGCAGACACCATTTGTGAACCATTTTTAGAGAACCGAACAGAACGAACAGCATCACTATGCTCTGTTAGTTTATTTTTGAGTTTCAGAATATAATCGAATTTACTTACTTTCGGATTATCATTTCGCTCTAACTCAAAAACCCGAATCACATCGTGATTGCAAGCCGTAACCACTTGATTACTATTTGGACGTAAGTCCAATGAAAAAATACTTTTCGGATGATCATCAGGAAAACTTTTAGCTAAAAGTTCTCCTTGTAAATTATAAACCGAAATACTTTTATCATCACCAGCCATCATCAGTAGGCGTTCTTGTAAAATCGGTAATTCAGCCTCTGGATTTGGTGCTGTAAAAACGACATCGTGTATTCGTCCTACAACGTCATCCATAACAATAGTCGTATCGTGTTCTAAATCAATCAATAACCCATCACTACCTTCCGCCCCTCGACCTACAAAAATATATTTTCCATCATAAGATACATCAACAGCGTTGATATCAATATTCAGACCTGCACTATCAACCGTCGCACGGTTTGTATGCTGTATTTCTTGAATACCGTTTCTATTAAAACTCCATCGGACAATGCGATTGTCGTCACCAACTGAAATCAGTGTCGTATCCGAATCAAAAACTAAATCATTGATTGTACCTTCATGTAGTTTTTTTCTTTTGACGGAAGTTTTATTGATATTGTTGATATAGACAAAATCTTTTTCTGCAAAAGCGACAAGTTGACTATTTGGAGAAAAGGCGACTGCGTTCGCACTAACATGATCTGCCGTATCCATCAATAGATTTTTATAAAAAATATTATCTCGATACAGTAAATAAATAACTTGTTTGGCACTGGCATTTTTAGGATCAATCTCTAGGGCATTTCCGGCAAGATGAAGGGCATAAGTTGGGTCATCGTGCATCGTTTGTAAGGCTTCGCTCACCAACGACTCTGCTTTTGAGTCGATTCCTGACCAGTATTTTAGCTGATCACTAAAATAAATGAACAGAAATAAAGCTATCATGCCAATAATAAAACCTGTTAATACAAAACCGGCCAGTTTTCGGTACAGTCGTGCGGTTTGTTGTCGCTGACTATCCTTAACAAACTTGAACATTTCTTTTGTCAAAGTCGCTTCTAAGGCTTCGTATTGAGGTTCGATAAACTCTAACTCCTTATCAGTCAGATAAGTTGCGGTATCTTTCGATGCTTCGAATCGTTCTCTAACTAAGCGATTCGCTTTTGAAAAGAGTTTATCTTCTTTCGAACCTTTCTCAAAGATTTTTTTAGCAATAATATCATGTGTGATTTCTATCTTCATCTTGTGTTATGGAGTCTTTTATTTCGATAAGCGATGACACTAAAACAGTCGTAAATTACAAAAATATATGTTAACGGTTAGATATTTTTCAAAAATTGTATCTTGAATCTACTCAAATACTGTTTTTCAAACGAATAAATATTTCATTATTAACAATAACATTATATACTTGTAGGTAATAAAAATATTGTTGTATATTGATTGATTATAAATTATTGAATCCCTTACACGGTTGAATTGTTTTTTAATGATTTACGCCAAATCATTCAATTATCAAAGCGTTAGGCGTTTCAATAAAATTAGAGCAATTTAATAATACAACACTTTAGCAATCTATTCGCATGTATCGTTTTTACTTTATCATATTATTATTAATAATGACGGTCGTCAATGTTTTGGCACAAAAAACAATTGATAGAGCCACTTATGAAAATGCTGTTGATCATTTGAATTGTGAGCTGGCAAAGTTCTATATGCTTAAAGAACAAGGTACGTACGTTCAAAACGAATACTTGACCTATGCCTCAACGCATCCTTGTAGCTATGAAAACTTGATGGTTTTCATACAAGGAAAACAACCTCAATTAGAAAATAATGGATATTTAGCGACTTATATTGAAGGTTTCAAAGAGGAGTTTGATGAACAAATCACAAATGGGGCTTTGTTCAACAACTTAACGGAAATCTTCAAACAAGAATTTTTAATCGATTATGAAGGAGATGAAGATTTTCAAAATTTGAAGTTTGCACTGAAAGAAAATTATTTAAAAGAAAAACTTAAAATAGACGAAATAAAAGGTGTCGATGGCATCGAAAATACAGAAGAGGAACGTTTTGATTTTTGGGAATGGCTCAGCGTAGGTAATTTTTTCCTCATTCTGCTTGGTATTTTCGTACTTTCCTCTGCCTACACCGTGTTCAAATGGGCAGGTAAATATTTTAATACCGGAAAAGAAAAAGTATCGACAAAAAACTTGTCGGCACACAGCGTCAAACCAAAAAGTGCGGCTAATACTTCAACACAGACGATTAATGAGAAATTAAAACGCCAAACGTCAACTGTTAAAACGCCAACTGTCGAAAAAAATGCTCTTGAAAAACAAGTTGAAGCGGTCATGAAAGAAATCCCAGAAGAAAAAACAGAGGAAGCAGAACCTGAGGAATTTACATTTTATATGTCTTATCCCAGAATTGATGGGTCGTTTTATGATTTAGAAAGTTCGAAGACAGAAATCGCAGGACAAAGTACTTTTAAGTTTAAACTTATCAACGAAAAGTACTTTTTGGCAACATTTGAAATCATCAGTAATGATAAAATTATCACCGATATTTTTATGGATTATGAGCGTACCATAAAACCCGTCTGTGATATAGAAGGCAATCCGAAACAATTAAATAAAGTTATTCGTCCAGGTATCAAAAACATCGTCACCGTAACACCTGGCACCGTTCAAAAAACAGCACAACATTGGCGATTGAAGAAAAAAGCTCTTATTCGATTTGAGTATGAATAAACGGCAGATGTTCCCGAGCACTCAGGATAACCGTTCCTGAGTCCTCGGAATCAACCATCCACGCTATTGCTCAAATTCTAAAATTGTCCTTTCGATAATCTCACAACATTCTAAAAGTTGCTTTTCGGTCATAACTAAAGTCGGAGCGAAACGGATAATATTACCGTGAGTTGGTTTTGCTAATAAGCCATTTTCTGCCAACTTCATACAAATATTCCAAGCGGTTTTACTGTCTTCCGTATCATTGATCACGATGGCATTCAACAAACCTTTTCCACGAACCAACGTCACCAAATCTGTTTTTTCAATCATTTGACGCATTTTCGCACGAAAAATTTCACCTAAGTAAGCGGCATTTTCTGCCAACTTTTCATCTCGTACAACTTCCAACGCTGCCATAGCTACTGCACACGCCAAAGGGTTGCCACCAAAAGTAGAACCGTGTTCCCCAGGCTTGATCGTCAACATAATTTCGTCACGAGCCAAAACCGCAGAAACAGGAAAAACGCCACCTGATAAAGCTTTTCCGAGAATCAAAATATCAGGTTTAAAACCTTCATGATCACAACACAAACGCTTACCTGTACGAGCAATTCCTGTTTGTACTTCATCAGCGATAAACAGAACATTTTTCTCTCGACACATTTCATAAGCTGTTTTTAAATAACCATCATGCGGTACAACAACACCCGCTTCCCCCTGAATCGGCTCAACCATAAAACCAGCAACATTCGGATCTTCTAAGGCTTTCGCCAATGCGTCTAAATCATTGTAAGGAATCAACTCATATCCTGGCATATACGGACCAAAATTTGCACGGCTTGACGGATCAGTTGAAGAAGAAATCGCTGCTAAAGTACGTCCCCAAAAATTACCAGTCACGAAGATAATTTTGGCTTGATTCGCTGGAACACCTTTGACTTCATAAGCCCATTTACGACACAATTTTACTGCCGTTTCACCACCTTCGACACCAGTATTCATCGGTAAAACTTTATCATAACCGAAAAAGTCTGTGATAAATTTTTCGTATCTTCCTAAAACATCATTGTGAAACGCACGAGAAGTCAAAGTTAACACCTTCGCCTGTTCCGCCAACGCATTCACAATACGAGGATGACAATGTCCCTGATTAACCGCAGAATATGCGGACAGGAAATCGTAATAACGTTTCCCTTCTACGTCCCAAACGAATACACCTTCTCCTTTTGATAATACAACCGGTAACGGATGATAATTGTGTGCACCGTGTTTATCCTCCAGAGCTATTAATTCTTGTGCTGAAATCGTTGTTTTTAGCATAACATTTTTTTTAATGTATTAATATCAGTTTTTCAATATCTTTTATTCACTATTTGGGATTAATTATCGACTAATTTGCCAATAATTTGTCCTTTTCTATCTTTTATTTCAAATTAAATTACTTTTTAATATAATCAATCTATAAATTTATCAATTATAGTATGATTTTTGTTGATATCATGCCATGATGTAATGATCAACATAATTCTGAACTGCAAATTTCCAAAAATTGTGATGGCTTATCAAAAATAGTGACTTATATTTTCAGAATCTATATAGCCGATTATCATTGATAATACTTTCAAAATCACAGGAATTGGCACAATTCTACGACAGAATATAATCCACATTGATGAATTATCTGAAAATAGAAATAAGTAATAGAATAAGTACATTACAAAAGATAGATTTCTAATAATATTTTGAATACGAAAACAACTTACGCTATGAAAAATGGCTTATTATTCCTCTTCGTTGCACTTGTTTTGACGGCCTGTTCCTCAAGAGAGGATACGCACGTAGAACAAGAATCTCTGCAACCGTTACAACAAGAGGTTATCACAGAAAACCTCGACACCATAGAAGAGCCAGAATTTGTTATCGAAGCTTATTATGACCCAGCTTTAGCTGAAAAAGCAGAAGAGAATAAACGCAAGAAAATCGAGAAGACTTCTCCGATTGCACTGACGTCTGATGATGATGACTTGATAGAAGATAAAAATGATTTGCCTCAAAATGTAACAACGCCTTCTATCAAGGCCTATGATTATAAAGAGAGAGATTTTTTGAGTGATGATGAAAACACCGCAAAGGGAGCAACTCCGACACCAAATACGACTTATAAGGAAAGTGAAAAAGCCCTTTATTTTGTCGTTGCAGGTGCTTACAAAGACGAAAATGCAGCTCAAAAAAAATCTAAAATCATTACAGATTTAGGATACAATGCGGAATTAATCACTTTTGATAAAAACTTCAAAACCGTTTGTATCGCTAAGTTAGAAGATAGAAGTCAAGCGGATTTACTGGCAAAAGCATTAAAAGCAGATAATATTGACGCTTATGTTGTTAAGCGTAGAGAATAAAAATTCTAAAATATCTCATAAAAAGGCATTACGATTTGTAATGCCTTTTTTGTTGTTGCTTATTTAATAAAATCAACTGCTCAATATTTCTTGACGATCCTTCATTCAAAATCTTTTAAAATTCTTACAAGTACTGTCCTACAAAACTGAACCGTCAGAAATAATTATTTTTATATTACCATTCTTTTTTATTGACTTTATTCTTTGGAAAATGATAATTTAGTGGCACAACTTTCTACGCATTTTTACACTTTTAAGAGTCGGTCACACTTATTTGTGAACGGTTACTTAGATATAAAGAATATTATGAAAAAAGTACTAACGATTATTTGTCTATTCATCACGCTAAACAGCGTTGCACAAATTCGCTATTTGGACAGCCTTTTTATTGCTGAGAAAACAGATTCGGCTATTATTTATGGAACAGCAGATGCCTTGAACGCTCCTTATATAAGTAATAGCTGGACGTACTCACAAGATTTATTGATGGATATTTATCAGCCGCAAGGCGATATGAATCAAGTTCGACCAGTTTTACTTTTCATTCATGGCGGAGCATTTTTATTTGGCTCAAGAGAAGATCCGAATAGCGTCAATGTTTGTAAAGGCTTTGCAGAAAAAGGTTATGTTGCGGTATCGATTGATTATCGCTTGGGACTCAATACATTTAGTGCGGCATCGGCAGAACGAGCGGTTTATCGAGGCGTGCAAGATACGAAGGCTGCTATTCGATTTTTAAAGGAAAATCATACAAGTTATGGCATTGATACCAGTCGTATTTTTGCGATGGGAAATAGTGCCGGTAGTATTTCGGCAATACACGCCGCTTATTTCGAAGATGATGAAAGAACAAATATTTCTTCGACGTTTACAGCACCAGATTTGGGTTGTTTATCTTGTTCGGGTAATGCGTTTATCCATAACGATAAACCGATTGCTATCGCTAATCTTTGGGGTGCAATCGTGGATACGACGTACATTGAAGCTGGTGATGTTCCGATGATTTCCTTTCATGGAACAGATGATTTTGTGGTTTCGCCTGATTCTGCAAATCCATTTAGTTCTCCGTTTTTTCCAGCCTTATCTGGTTCAAATTATATCACACCTCGTTTACAAAATTTAGGTATTACAACTGAATATTATAAGTTTTATAATCAAGGTCACGAGCCGTGGGGCGTTGTTAGTGAAACGCCTTATTTTGACTCCATTATGGATTTGACAACGTTGTTTTTCTACAACTTTTTACAAAGCAATCCATCGAATACAATTAATCAAAATAGCACGATTCGAGATTTGGTGATTTACCCGAATCCTGTCACTTCATTTTTTAATATTGATTTAACTGTAGCGACTGAAAACTCGACCTACTTACAAGTATTCAACTCGGTCGGTCAAGTTATACATAGCGAAAACCTATTATTGCCGAAAGGCGAAAATCAAATAAAATTGAATACATCAAATTGGAAAAGTGGCTTGTACTATCTGCATTTTAATATAGGTGATCAAAAAATTAGTAAATTAATTATGAAGCAGTAGATTTCTTACGCTTGTTCGAGGGCACGTTTTCTATTTTACTAAATTTGAAAGGAAGATTCGATGCCCTCAAACGGCTTCTTACCCCAATCTAAACAATAATTCCTTAACTTAGCTTTTTAAATTTTCGTAAACGCTTAGGGAATATTTCCAATAAAATCGGAATAAGTTGCATAAATTCAGCAGGACGAATAGATAGGCAGATGATAGATTATAACGACAACTTCAAACAAGAACTCAAAAAGCTCAACAAGCAGCAACGAAAAGCCGTCGAAGCTATCGAAGGGCCGGTAATGGTCGTTGCTGGCCCGGGAACAGGGAAAACGCATATTTTGAGTGCGAGAATTGGGCAAATTTTGCAGCAGACGGATGTATTTCCACACAATATTTTGTGTTTGACTTATACCGATGCTGGTGCGTTTGCGATGCGTGAACGGTTGTTGTCGTTTATTGGGCCTGATGCACATAAAGTCCATATTTATACGTTTCATTCGTTTTGTAACACGGTGGTGCAAGACCATTTGGATTTGTTTGGGTTACGGGATTTAGAGCCGATTTCGGACTTAGAACGCATGGATATTATCCGCAAACTGATTGATGATTTGCCTGATGGTCATGCTTTGAAATCATTGAAAAATGATAACTATTTGTATGAAAAACGGTTGAGGAGTTTGTTTGATAATATCAAAAATGAAAATTGGCTGGTCGCTGATATTTATCAAAAGATTCAGGAATATTTGGAAGATTTACCGTATAAAGAGGATTTTATTTACAAACGAAAATATAAGCATCATAAAAAAGGCGATCCAAAAGAAGGGAAAATAAAAGATGAGCAGAAACGTATGGAAAAACTGCGTTTGGCGGTCGAATTGTTTCCAAAATATCAGGCGGCATTAGCGAAAGCGAAACGCTATGATTTCAGTGATATGTTGCTTTGGGTAGCGAAGGTTTTTCGGGAAAATGAATATTTATTGCGATCGTATCAAGAGCGATATATGTATATTTTGGTTGATGAGTTTCAGGATACAAACGGGATTCAGAATGCGATTTTGAATATGTTGACCGATTATTGGGATAAGCCAAATGTCTTTGTCGTGGGTGATGATGACCAATCTATTTTTGAGTTTCAGGGGGCGAGAGTGAAAAATATTTTGGGTTTTCATGACTTGTATGAAAAGGAAATCGAAGTCGTGATTTTGGATAAAAATTATCGTTCGACACAGCCGATTTTGGACACTGCAAAAGCCTTGATTGACAATAATGACCTCCGTTTAGTGAATCAAATCGGTAATGCGAAAGTTGAGAAAAAGTTAGATGCCGCACACGATAGAGTAAAAAATCTGAAAACGAAACCGTCAATTATTGCCTACCATAATTCGGTGCATGAAACGGCGGCCATTGCTCAAAAAATTGAGGCTTTGAAAGCTCAAAAAGTCCCGTTGTCAGAAATTGCAGTGATTTATCGCAAACATAAGCAAGCTGAAAATCTCATTAAGCTTTTAGAACGAAAAGACATCGCTTACGAAACGAAGCGTCGAGTAAATATTTTGGACTTGACGTTTACACAAAACATCTTGGCGATTCTGAAATATTTTCATCGAGAATTTGAAAAACCGTACAGTGCGGAAATGCAGTTATTCAAATTATTACACTTCGATTTTTTTGAAATTTCTGCACAAGATTTATCTAAAATGACGGTTTTTATGGCAAATGATAAGAGCCGTAAAATCCGAGAAAAAGAATATGATTTAATCTTAAAATGGCGGGAATTTATCGGTCAAACCGAACGCTTAAAAGCCTTAAAAATAGAAGCTGCCGATAAACTCAAAAATATTCACAACCTATTGGTAGAGCTGATTCGTGATCAACATAATTTGCGTTTGCCCATGATTTTTGAACGCATTATTAATCGTAGCGGGCTGTTGAAATATGTTGCGGAAAGCAGCGATAAAATTTGGTTGATGCAAGTGCTTTCGACTTTGTTTAATTTCGTACAACGAGAAACGGCAAAAAATCCCAAAATCACCGTCAAACAATTGTTAAACACGGTAGCTTTAATGGAAAAAAATCAAATTCCAATGTATTTGCAAAAGCCGTTTTTTGCTGAAGATGGCGTGAATTTACTAACCGCTCATAGCAGCAAAGGGTTGGAGTTTGAATATGTGTTTTTGTTAGATTGTGTGGCGGATAATTGGCAACCTAAAAATACGGGAAATCGTGGTTTTAAATTACCGGATACGCTGACACTTTCGGGTGCAGAAGATGAAATGGAAGCGGCAAGACGGTTATTTTATGTCGGTATGACCCGAGCAAAAACGTCGCTGCAAATTTCTTATGGAAAAGAAAATGCCGACGGAAAAAAACAAACTAAAACACAGTTTATTGACGAAATTTTGTCGAAAGACCTCAAAATAGACCACCGAAAATTAAGTAATTCGGAGATTTTAGACGCACAAATGTTGATGGTTTCCGAAAGCTCGAAACCAAGTATTGCACCACTTTCTAAGGCAGAGGCAGATGGACTTTTGGAGAATTTCGTGATGTCGGCAACGGCATTGTGTCGCTATCTGGAATGTCCGTTGAGTTTTTATTACGAAAATGTATTGAAAGTCCCTTACACCAGCAGCGAGGCAGCGAGTTACGGAACGGCCGTTCATTACGCTTTGAAGCGATTAGCGGAACGGATTCACGACCCGTTTTATCCTGAAATTCCGTCGTATAATATGTTTTTTCGAGATTTTGAAATGGATCTCGAACGCCAAAAAATGCACTTGCAACCCGATCAGCTGGAACGTCGCCGAAATTTAGGTAAACGAGATTTGCCAGTCTATTTTAAAAATCGGTTGGAATATTTTATTGGTAATAAATTGATTGAAGCAGAGTTAGAAATCCGAAATGTGGAAGTCAAAGGTGTTCCGCTCAAGGGAGCAATTGATAAAATTGATAAAATCGAACGTAATGAAGTCCGCATTATCGACTACAAAACTGGAAAATTCCGTAAGGAGAAGGTAACTCCACCCAACGAGAAGAATCCGCTTGGTGGCGATTATTGGCGGCAAGTCGTTTTTTATAAAATCTTGTTAGAAAATTTCCATAGTAGAAATTATCGAGTCACAGATGGTAAAATTGACTACGTTGAACCTGATCAAAAAACTGGCGAAAATCACTTTGCAACGATTGATATTCAACAAAAATACGTCCAAACCGTAACGCAACAAATTGTCGATACTTACGAAAAAATTCATGAACACAAATTCTACGAAGGCTGCGGCAAACCGCATTGTCATTGGTGTAATTTTACGAGGAAGCATGAGTTAGTCAATAGGTATAAAGATGGAATTGATGAGGAATTGGACGATTGATTTTGAACCACAAAAGGCACAAAAAAAGTATTTGTTATAGTTGGAAAGCATTTCAAAAATGCTTTCCAACTTACTATTCTAAAACGATTTTATAATCTCCAAAGATTCTGTAACGTGCTGCTCTGCACGCATTTGTGAATTAAAAATATGCTTCACAACCCCTTCTTTATCAAAGATATACGTCACTCGACCTGGTAACAAGCCGAATAAACCTGTTGGCACTTTCCACGCTTTTCTGATTTTGTTACCTTTGTCAGATAATAATGAAAATGGCAAACGATACTTTTCTTTAAATTTCAGATGCGACTTTGGACTGTCAGCACTGATTCCGAAAACCGTTACGCCAGCATCGGTGAACTCTGCGAAACTATCTCGAAATGCACAGGCTTCTTTCGTACAACCTGGCGTATCATCTTTTGGATAAAAATAAATTACCATCGGTTTACCGATATAATCTCCGACATTTACAGTTTCGTCGTTTTCGTTTTGTAAGCTGAACGCTTCTAACTTATCTCCTACTTTCATAGTTATTTTTGTGGTTTTTAATGGAAATACGGATGAAATGAATTTGAGGGATAAACACGGATTCTGAAACGTTTATTAATTTTTTGAAAAAATAACCGGAAAAATCCGTTTAAATCCATTCAATCCGTCAAATCTGTGTTTTCATCAATTTCAAACGTTGAAATAATGGATTTTGAAATTAATTGTTCATTAAAAAACGTCAAAGTGTACAGTATTGCGTCGAATAATTAAATTTGTGTTCATAAATCATAAATATAGCATATTCTATATGAAATTATCCGTCATCATCGTCAATTACAACGTCAAGTACTTTTTAGAACAGGTCTTACATTCGGTGCGTCGTGCCTCGGAAGGTTTGGCGGTAGAGGTCTTTGTAGTAGATAATAATTCGGTCGATGATTCGGTGGCAATGGTTCGAGACAAGTTCCCTGAAGTTCATTTGATTGCAAACAAGGAAAATACTGGCTTTTCGGTAGCGAATAATCAAGCAATTCGCATCTCAAAAGGTGAATATATATTGTTGTTAAACCCCGATACCGTCGTGGAGGAAGCGACTTTCTCAAAGGTGATTAACTTCATGGACGAACATCCAGAGGCTGGTGGTTTGGGGGTAAAAATGATTGATGGTTCGGGCGAGTTTTTACCCGAGTCAAAACGTGGGTTTCCTTCTCCGTGGGTGGCTTTTTGTAAAACAACTGGTTTATCGAAATTTTTTCCAAAGTCTCCAACGTTTAATCGTTATCATTTAGGCTATTTGGACAAAGATGAAACGCACGAAATTGAGGTGTTGGCAGGTGCATTTATGATGATGCGAAAGTCCGTTTTAGATGAAATTGGTTTGTTGGACGAAACCTTTTTTATGTATGGTGAAGATATTGATTTGTCGTACAGAATCGTCAAAGGTGGGTATAAAAATTACTATTTCGCAGATACGACGATTATTCATTATAAAGGAGAAAGTACGAAAAAAGGCAGCTTGAATTATGTCCGTACTTTTTATAATGCGATGATAATTTTTGCTAAAAAACACTTTCAAGGTGAGCAGGCAAAATTATACGTTTTTATGTTGTACGTAGCGATTTATTTACGGGCATTTTTGACCTTAATAACTAACTTTTTTCAACGTGCGGCGGCTCCGATTTTAGATGCGACTTTGATTATTATTGGAATGATCGCACTCAAAGATTTTTGGGAAATTCGGTTTTATGATAACCCCGATTATTATCCTGAATATTTTAATTATTTCAATATTCCATTATATACAATTATTTGGTTAGCAGCGATTTATTATAGTGGTGGTTATGATAATCGTCAAAAATGGGGAAAAATCACTCGAGGAGTTTTTATCGGTACGATACTTTTAGCAGCGGTATATGGCTTCTTAGATGAACGCTATCGAACTTCTCGAATTTTGATTTTAATGGGGGCAACGTGGGCAGGAATAGCGACTATCGGTTGGCGAATGTTGGTTCATTTTGTCCAACATCGGAGGTTTAGTTTTGCAGCTAACTTACAGAAGAATTTTATTATTATTGGTTCAAAAACAGAAAGCGAGCGAGTGCTAAATCTTATTCGTGCAGCAGAAGTTTATAACAATTTTATAGGTACGGTTTCTCCAAATGAAACGGAAGATTTTGATAATTTTATTGGTAATTTTTATCAATTAGATGAAATTGTTCATGTCTATAAAATCCATGAAATTATCTTTTGCTCCAAAGATGTTTCGGCGGAAAGTATTACGAAATGGATGACTAAAATCGGCACTTCCGTGGAATACAAAATCGTTCCCGAAAAAAGTCTAAGCATCATCGGTAGTCGTTCTAAAAATTCGGCTGGTCAACTCTATACGATTGATATCGAATTTGCGATTAAACAACCGATGCATCAACGAAATAAACGATTTTTAGATGTCATTTTTAGTGTAGGATTATTGGTCAGTTTGCCAATTTCGATTTGGTTCATTCGTAAAAAAATCGGCTTAATTCGTAATATTTTTACGGTATTATTTAGTCATAGGTCGTGGGTTGGCTATCATGGCGAACAAACGGATAATTTGCCAAAAATAAAAAAAGGGATTTTGTCGCCTGTTGATGGATTAAAAATATCAAAATTATCACATTCTACTATTCAACACTTGAATTTGTTGTATGCCAAAGACTATTCCGTTTATCACGATTTAGATTTAATTTGGAGTGGATTTCGAGCATTAGGAAGATGACGAGTTGTACACAAAAAGCCTTGACAAGTTTCGGAAACTTATCAAGGCTTTTTGATAATATTCATCTAAAAATCACATTTTATTTTCTCACTCTTTCCAAAACTATTTGCCACAATTTCTCATACGGAATGATTTCTATTTCATTCAACAAACCTCTGTATTTGAATGGCTGCTCGATTAAGCGGCTGTAGTATTTTTCTACATTACTAACGCTGTCATGGCGAAATTCTACTTTTGATAACTGTTGCAATAAGCGAATAAACTGAATCGCACGAAAATAATCATCTTTTTTCAATTGACGATTCGCATAGTTTTTCAATCGGTCGATGCGTTCAGTCGCTGCCGAATAACTGTTTTTTTCAATTAAAAACAACACTTGTGCAATCAATAAATGAACTGTAAATATTCGTTGATCCTTTGGATACAAAATTGAATCATTTAAGAAGCGAGACAAACGGAACGATTTACGTTTTTGAGCACGTAAAATAGGGTTATTCGCCCCTTGTGACTCGATAATATAATTTAAATAGATATCATAGATTTTCCATTTTTCTTTCTCAACTCCTGTGATTCGCTTAAATTTTGTATTACTTGAAGCTTTCTTGTAGATCGCTAACGCATTGATATAATTATCCGTGTGCAGCGCCATCAATAAATAATACTCCATGAATGTGAACCAGATTTTACTTCCTTCGGGAAAAGATTGCAAACATTTTTCAGCATTGACTTTCCCATTCTTATAATCTCCCAGATGTAAATACGCATTCATTTTTTTTAGCTGAAAAGTTGCTAATTTATCATCTTGATAATACCGAGGATTTTGTTCAATATACTGCTCGGCATTTTCACAAACTTGCAAAGCACTGTTATAATCGTTCAACATTTCATAACGGTACGCCCAAACCAAATACATATTATAAAAGATAATCGGCGACTCGTAAGATTCTGACAAGCCAACCAAAGCATTACAATAAATATCAATTTTTTCCTCTAAGTTTTGATTTTTGTGTGGCGGCTTGTGGTAATTCATCGTTACACGCTGATAAAACTCCTCCGAACGAATCTCCGCATCCAAAATATTCTGATATTGTTTGCTGTATTGATCGTAAGTTTCATAGTTTCTTTCATCGCCTTGTAATGCCGCATATCGACGCAAAATTCGAGAGCAATTGACAATGACATCAGCAAATTTAAACTTCAAGGCAGTTGTCAATAGCTGACGAGCCAGACTTGCGGCGGTATGCTGTGCATCATTCGACAAAAGAATTTTGACCAAAGTCCAATCCTTATTACAGGAGAAATACGCGCGATCATAAGACGAGGTCGCTGGTAAATTTACGTCTAAGAAAAAAAGCGTATTCAATAAACGCTTTCTGAAACGAGATTTTAATTGTCGATATTTATCGTCAGTCGGACTACAACCGTACAAGAAAGTTGCCGCATCACGATCATTTTTGAATTTATTTGCCATCAAGGCTTCATAAAATTCATTAAACTTGGAGTTTTTGTGCTTTAAAGAATGATCATCAAAAATTTCGATTTTTTTGACCTTCTTTTTTGTCACAATTTTGGAAATTTCTATTAGATGTTTCATGTATCGAAAGGAATATTATTTATAATAAACATAGTAGTTTAACAAAACTATATAATTCCTTACCAAATTCAAAAATTAATGTCACAAATATCTATACACTTCGCCTTATATTATTAAAATAGTGTAATCCGTTTAAGAGTTTTATATTTTGTCTTTTGTGACTTATAATTTGTAATTCATAAACAAACAGTTTACAGCATACGCTTTTGTCGTATATTCAGTGTGGCTCAAAATCTTCTAAAAATCTAAAAACCAATAATTTATTAAGCTCTTCCTTAGCGCTTTAAATGAGTTAGCACTCAATCGAATAAACCTACAATTTGTATTATGTTACTTATTATTTTTTTTTATAATATACGAATCATTCAATCAAATAAACACTAAAATTAATATGATATTTCACCTTTATTAGCGAATAAAATTAGACTCAAATATCATTTGATTATCCCTTAAATCTGTGACAATAATTTTGAGGCAATGAACTCCTGGCGTGATATGTTCATCATAAGTATGATAGATAATATTTTTCTTTCCATCATATTTCATAAGTATCCATTTTCCATCAACCCAAGCATTATAAGTTTTGATACCCGTCCCTTTATCCGACAACTTAAACGATAACCGAGGCGAGGGTTTTGTTTCTCCGTAAAACTCCAAAGGCTTCACTCTCGGTGCGATTGTATCCATTAAAATGGCAAAATCACCAAAAGTACGACTTTGTGCCGTCAGCCATTTATCTACCCAAACGCCACCGACATAACTATCCTTTCCATTTTTACATCGACCGATGTAGAGTTTTGATTTTAGACTTTCGTCAAAATTAGCATTCGGCTTGATTCGGATTTCGTACTTTTTATGTATTGGGACTTGTTCCACTCCGATATGAAATGTTGGTGAATACACTCTGCTCGAACCATCAGACGTCACCTCAATACTCGCATAGACGTTTTCATAAAAACTACTATCTGCAAAGTACAACTCCAAATCACTACGCTTTACAATACTCGCTTCGTTATACGGAAAAATATAGTTAAACACCTGATTATCATTGGTTTTCAGTACATCGGAACGCTTCGCCCGAAACTCCAAAACACTTTCATTTCCTTTATAATCTTTCGCAACAATCGTTACTTTTGTTGGCTCGTTTGATAAGCGAATCACACCATCATTTACTAATGTTCCAAATAGATTATTTTGCAAATTTCCCTTCAGCCGATAGCCTCGATAAATGTATCCTTCCTTATTTTTCCAGGCGGCATAATCTAAATGTGCATTCAAATAACGTGTTTCATTATAATCGAACTGCTCCATTTTAAAGTCATAAATCAATGAATCATCCTGAAAAACAGATAAAGCATAAATACCATTCGGATTCGATGTGCCAGAGATATTGTCCAATACTTTCAAGCCAATTGCCATACGATTTGAAGCAACCTCAACTACTTCTGATGAAAGTGCATAGCGACCGTCCCCAACTGTTTTTAAGTCGTAATTCGTCGTCTGTTGCGTTTCGTGTTTATGATTCAGTTCATAAATTTTCAGGCGTTTCATGAGTGGCTTTTTTACATCTGTGACTTCAAAACCAAAGAATAATGGATTGATCGACTGTTCCGTTTTCGTATCACGGATTTCAAAATGCAAATGCGGTCCAAACGAGCCGCCTGTTGTCCCTAAATACCCAATTTGTTCTCCTTTCGATACGGGTAGTTCATCGGGTGAAAGCATCAAGTCCAGCTCAAAACTTTCATTTTCATAATGTTTTTCTAAAACGTAGGCTGCTATTTTTGGAATAAACTTTTGTAAATGAGCATAAACCGACGTGTAGCCATTCGGGTGTGTCACATACAAACCATTGCCATAACCATGGGCAGACACGACGATACGTGAAATATATCCATCTGCAATCGACAAAATTGCATCTCCTTGACGACTGCGTTTACTCGGCTTGATATCTAAACCGCCATGGTAATGATTTGGCCGTAACTCGGCGAATGTTCCAGATAATTTTATTGGAAAATTGATTGGCGAAACAAAATCATTTTTAGGATAGGTTTTATCATTCTTGAATGCCAAAAGGAATAAAGCACTAACTATTAACACTATTAAAAATCGTTGCATGCTATCGTTGTAATTATAAATCTATTGATACAAATTATACTCCACACTTTATTCTGTAAAGTGCGGGCTAAAAGTACACAAAACGAAGTATTTGCAATAGAAATTACAGCGAATTAATATTTTCCTGCAATAAAATTTCAACTCGTGTTCCTATGGCTTGTTTGTTTTCATCTACTAAATCAAGGATTTTGAAAGCATCTTTCGGTACTGTTTGATACTTTTTGGACAACCAAAGTTCTAACCGTTCTTTCGTTGTACCGATACCTGCTGATTTATGCGTTTTTCTGTTCCATTTTTTGAGTTTTTTCGCAGCTTCACGACCGATTCCGTTATCCTCAACGACACACACGATCCAACCATTTTTTACTTTAAAATCTACATGAGCTTTACCGCCGTTTTCTTTGTGTAATAAGCCATGTTTAAAACAATTTTCTACAATCGGTTGAATCAATAAAGGCGGCAAATAAATTTCATTTTCAAATATCGTATCATCAATCGTCAGGTTCACTTCAACTTTTTGTTTAAACCGTAGTTTTTCCATATCTATATACAATTTCAAAAAATTGACTTCTTGATATAATGAAATAGTTGGTTTACGAGAAAAATCAAATATCATTCGAATCAACTTTGCGAACTTCCCCAGATAAATCATCGCTTGTTCGCCATCGTTGAGGATTAAATAGTGCTGAATAGAATTTAGAACATTAAAAATAAAATGTGGATTCATTTGAGCTTGTAAGGCTTGCATTTCTAACTCGTTAAGCTTTTGTTGGTATTCATTTCGTAAATTCAATTCTTTACGCAAACGCTTAATTCTTACAAGAAGAATCAGCCATACCATTAAACCTATTACACCAATTATAAAACCTCGAAACCACCAAGTCGCCCAAAATGGTTTTTGAATCGTAATATTTATTACAATAGGTTGTTCACTTCCAATTCCATCTTCATTAATCGCATAGGCTTCAAAGGTATAATTTCCTGAGTTCAAAACAGGATAGGATACATAATCTGATTGTGTTTCTGACCAATCATTTGATAATCCAACCATCCGATATTTATACCTCACGCCACCTTGACTACGAAACGAAACACTCGTGAAACCAATCCGAATATTATTTTGATAATGTTTTAAAACATAGCTTTCAGAAAGCGTTGTGTCTTGTTCGAAGATTTGAAAACTGGAGAAATAAATCGGTGGCGGAACGAGATTTTTTGTTTGGATATTTTTATTAAAGCGAACCAAACCTTCTGATGTACCAACATAGAGATTTTGACTATCAACGGCTAAAGCTGTAATATCATTATTGGGTAAGCCATCTAAATCATTAATTAGTTCAATATTGCCATTTTTAGCATTAATTTTATTGATTCCATTATTGGTACCAACCCAAATAATATCATTTGATTCCACAATTAACTGTTTACAATTATTGCTAATCAAACCATTACTTTCGTCATAATGATTGATTATTTTTTTATTGATAATTTCAAAAACACCATCAGTTTGAGTACCCACCCAAACTGTTCCTTTTTTATAAATAATATGAGTTATCCAACTATCTGTCAACAATTGTATCTCTGTCAATCTTGCAGAGTCTTTTTTGTAGTAATATAAACCGTCAGTAGAACCGAACCAATATTCATTTTCAATTTTTTCTATGGAATAAACTCGTTTATTTATGCCTTTTATGCCTTTCTTTTTTATTTGTTTCCAACTTAATTTTTTCAGGATTTTAACTACTTCAGATAATGAGGATTGAAGAACACCATCAAAATTGCCTAAGAATATTTGCTCGTCATCTATATAAACATTTTTATAATTTATATTGACCTGATTATTAAAATTCCGGATTAATGTATTGGTTTTTAAGTTATAAAAATATGACCGAACATCAGTATTCACCCAAACCCTATCCTTTTTTTCTACTGTAAATTGTTTAACAGGTTCATTCAAGTTTAAATCAATAACCTTGTTTGTATTATTACTTAAGTCTCGATGTGTAAATTGACCATTTTCAAAACCTATTAGTTGAGCGTTGTCTGTCATTAATAAACTTGTAACCCCAACTTTATCATCAAATAACTTTGAAATCTTATTAATGTATAACGACGGAAAAATAATTACACCATGCTTCGGTAAAGACAGCCAATAGTTTCCTTCTTTATCATGGAAAAATGTGTTTATATTACTGTTATAAGGTAGATTAAATTTTGTGATCTTTTTAGTTTCTGTTGAGTCAAAAACATATATCCATTCATCGGTAAAAACCCAATAATTTTTTTGATTATCCGTAAATATATTATTGATATTTGCTCCAATTTCTGATCTATAATTTTGAAATCCAAAAGCTATAAATTTCCCATTGTCATCTATTCTGTATAATCTCGGTGATTTTGAATTAAGAAACCAAAACTGATTATTTAGGTATTTAAAATAAAATCGAAAGTTTTTAACCTGATGTTTGAAATTAAAAGCACTTTCAAAAACTTCATAATTTTTTACATATTTGTCATCTTCAATACGATAAATATAACCACTTGCTCTAAAAAATATAGTGTTATCAACAATCACTAAACCCTCTATGCCATAAAGCTTAAAAATAGATTTAGATTTTTTAGAATCTATCACTTTGAGTAATCCATGACTATCATAATACCAATAATCGCCTGAAGCATCTTGCTGAAAACCGATTACTTTACTATCTGGAGTAGTAAATTCAGCCTGCTTTATTTCATTATTTTTAATATAAAATAACTGTCCCTTTAAGTTCCAAAACCAGATGATATTCTTACTATCAATGAACAGTCCGATAATCTCTTTATCCTTTATTCCATTCGGGTTAAATTCTTTAAAATTACGACCATCATATCGCACCAAACCATTATCTGTTGCCATCCAAATAAAGTCTTGTTTATCTTGTTTGATCTGATAAATGGTGTTACTCGGCAAGCCATCGTCAGTTGTTAATGTCCAATGAGAAGTCATCTGACCGAACACACTTACAGAACAAAACAACAGAAATAATAAAATCGTATGTTTGATATATTTTTTCAATTAGGTCATATTTGGTTAAGTACAAAAATGGTGAATGAGGCGTTAAGTCCACAATTCACCGTAAATTTAATGATTATTTCCTTCTCTCAAAGGAGTTATCAAATCAGTATAACACTTCCGTTTATTTTTCTATCCCAAAATCCATCATTATAAGAAATAAGTAGTCATAAAACTTAATGAATCGAAGTAGAAATGATAAATATTATTTTGAAAAGATGTCAAATATACGGTCTATTTTAAACCAAAATGAGGTTATGATTCAGAATCATAACCTCATTGATAGTATTAATTTTCAAAAAATAGAAACCTACTTTTCTAATAAAAACCAAGTAATATCATCTTGCGGGAAACTATTATCACGCTTATAAGCAAAACCATAATCTACTAATTTTAAATCCGGATATTTTTCCATCATTTCACCAGCAAAATCACGCTTAAACAAACGTTCCGTGTGTCCACGATAGGTTACGGTCATCGGTGAAGGATTGTAATATTCACAAATCAGAATATACTTTTTACTTGACTTGTACAATTGCTCATACACCTTTGGCAACATATCAGGATTGATATGAATTAAAACCGTTTTTATTAATGAAATATCGTATTGTTCAGTCGGTTCATAATCAAAAATCGAACCGTGATAAACGTTTTCATCACCAATAAATTCCTTTAATTGATTCGCTGCATTTTCATTAATTTCGATTCCGTAACTTTTTATTTGTGGAAACAATAAATGAAATGCACGCAAATTCATACCGATATTTGCTCCAAACTCTATAATTGAAGCCGGTCGTTCGGCCGTTGTCAAAGCCTTTGAAAAAAAGTTTAGATTAGAAGCCAAAAGCTGACTGCTTTCATTTCTACCAATATAATCATCTCCAAATTTTCCTGCCCAAAAATTCTCCTGTGCTGTTTTAAAAGCCATTCTTTTTATTTAGTGATTGATGATTAGTGATTAGTGAATTAGTAATTAGATCCGAACCGACTAATCACTAAATACTAATCACTAATCACTAAATTTAATTTTATATTTAAATTCTGCTACTTTCCAATCTTCCAAATTATCAATATCGTGTGCTTCCATTTCAGACAAAATCACGATACCCGAATTATCTGTCCAAATTTCCTTTTTTGCCATAAATCGCTCCACATGTAACCAATAAAATTGACCACAATCATGATAGGTCGTTTCCAAATCTTGTGACCGAGTGCGTAAATGTTCTGGTTGCAACATTTCGATACGATTTTTAGTATTTAGTTTTATCGCTCGTTGTATCGGAAAACTAAAAGGCATCGCAGGAAAAACGGTGTCGTAATCCCCTTGCGTCAATAGTTCATATCCTTTTATTAATAACTCCGAACTCACGAAAGGAGCAGTCGGATAAATACAAATTGCATACTCAAACGTTTGCCCAAGTTGCTTGTATTCCTCCAAAACCTCCACAATGACATCTGCTGTTGTCGCAAAATCGTCTGCATTTTTGGCACTTCGCAAAAACGGCACTTTCGCTCCAAATTGTCGAGCGACTGCTGCAATTTCCACATCATCAGTTGAGACCATTACCTCATCAAACAAACCCGAATTTAACGCACTTTCGATACTGTACGCAATAATCGGTTTACCCAAAAATGGCTTGATATTCTTACGAGGAATCCGTTTACTTCCGCCTCTTGCTGTTATAATTGCTACTGTTTTCATTAAAAAAAACACGAAACACATAGTCACATAGTTTCTTTTATTTTTACATAGTTTTTGCAGTTCACAAAGTCTAAATTTTCCACGGAAAATTTAAACTATTATGTTCTTTGTCTGCTTTACAAATTTTTATCAAAAACTATGTGGCTATGTGTTTAAAAAATTATTTTTGATTGGAATCAAACTCCGAACGCAACAAAGAGATGATATAAGAATCCCAATAACGACCACCTTCAAAGCAATTTTGTCTTAATTTTCCATCTGTTTGAAAATTAAAATCTTCACGGAAAAACTTCAATTTCTTTTCGTCAAATTCATAGAGTTCCATCCAAATTTTATTCAAATTAAGATTATTAAAACCATATTCAATCAAGGTTTTCGCAGCATCATAAGCGTAACCTTTATCGTCAATATAAGCCTCGTCACGACCGATATAAAACGAAAAGTCACCTGCTCGATTTATCCAATTAATATACAACAAACCTGCTGCACCAATCAATTCGCCATTTTCTAAATCGACAATTCCGAACATAAAATCAGTCGAACGATTATTCGTAATTTCTAACCATTTCTCTTGATTGTACATACTCAACTCTCGCACTTCCCGAAAATGCTTCCGAAAATCTGTGATATTTCGCCAATCTCTCAACTGCTCTAAATCTGCTCTTTCTAAAGCACGAAGTCCAGTTTTTTTACCTTTTATCATTTTTAAAATGTAAAAAACCTGACAGGTTTTGAAAACCTGTCAGGTTTCGTCATCAAATATGTTCTAACGTAATATGATTCCCTTTCGGCAAATCTTTTTTCAACACTTTTCCCAACAACTCATCAATACGATATGGTTGCAAGCCATCAGCAGGAATCGGACGCAAAGCTTCCAAATCTGATTTAACAATCATTTTTCCTGCCTTCAAATCCTTTGTTGCTCGCAATGAACGTTGCTGAACAACCAACGATTTTTTCTCATTATCTTCCACTCGCTTGATCCCATCACCCATTGCAGCATACAATTGATTCGCATTATCGACCATCTCTCGCCAAGTCGTTGGGTTCATTGCAAACTTATGATCTGGCCCTTCACGGTCGTTATCGTCCGTAAAGTGTTTTTCAAAAACCGTTGCCCCCAAAGCGACTGCTCCCAAAACTGTTGCGTGACCAAAAGTGTGATCAGACAAACCTAAAACGACATTCGGAAAGCGTTTTTTATATTCGTGCAAAACATTCAAATTGACATATTTATACTTATCCGCATCGACGGTATAATTCGTATTACACTGCATCAAAACGATGTCTTTGGTGTTCGCCTGTAGCGTTTCCATCGCTCGCTCAACATCTTGCATATCGGCTGCACCTGTTGCAATCATTACAGGTTTACCTTTTTTGGCGGTATATTCTATGATTTCTAACCAAGTAATATCACCCGAACCAATTTTATAGACATTGACAAACGGAAATGCGTGATCAACAGAATCAAAGTCATAGGCAGACGTAAAATAGTCAATCCCGACTTCATCACATTTTGCTTTTAACAATGCCGTCCAATCATCCGAAACGCTGGCATCTTCATAGACTTCAAAAACGGACTTTTTCCATTTCGCTTGATGCGATAACTGTCCCCCTAAGTTTTCAAAACCTTCTTTGGAAACAATTTTTTTAGCTTTGAAATTTTGAAATTTCGCAGCGTCTGCGCCAGCTTCTTTCGCCAATTCAATCAAGCGATAAGCACGCTCCAAACTACCATCGTGATTCGCACCAATATCTGCAATAAAGTAAAGCGGCTGACCATCGCCAATGATCCTATTTGTTAGATTTATTGTCTTCATATTTATTAAGATTTGAGATTTAAGATTTGAGATTTGAGATTATCCATTTGGTCTCTCCTATCTCACTTCTCATCTCTCTTTTTCAATATCATTTTTCAACATTTGAAATCCACGTTCAAAACGCAAATCTAAATTTGGAAAAGTTGCTTTTAACTTATTCGTATTCAACAAAGTATGATAAGGGCGTTTGATGGCTGCATTTTCAAAATCAGCCGAGAATTTTGTAATTAATGATTCATCTAAATTAAAAGCTTTCGCCATTTTTACCACAAATTCATACTTTGATAATCCAGAATCACAGCCCAAATTATAAATTCCAAACTTCGGTTTTTCTTTAATAAAATGCTCAATAACCATCGCAATTTGCCCAGCATACAATGGATTGAAAGTCACATTATCATAGCCATTTATCGGTTGATGATTCGACATTGTTTTATACGCCCACTCAAACAACGAACTACCAAACGGCTCTTTAAAACCATAAATATTTAACCGTAAATCGTAGGCTTTTGCATGATTTTTCCGGACAGCTTCTCCACCCAAATACTTCGTCAAAGCGTAATTATTTAACGGTTCTGCCCCATCAACTTCCGTTCGATAAATCGGTGTTCCATTAAAAATCGAATCCGTAGAAATATAAATAAATACGGCATTTGGATTGGCTTTCGCCAGATTTTCACTTGCCGTAATATGTATCGCTTCCGCTAAATGATAGTCAGCCTCACAGCTATTCAGATTTACCAAAGCGGCACAATGCACAATCACATCATATTCAACAGAACTAATTTTTTTAATAAAATCAGCATCACACAAATCACCTTGAAAATAATCTTTCAAATCCGAAAAAACAGCGTTTGAACGACCAGTTCCATAAATTTCACAGTCCGACGCTGTCGATAATTGCCGATAAACATATCGACCTAACATACCATTAATACCTGTAATTAATATTTTCACGCCTCTGAATATTCAAGTGTTTAATTATTTATATGTTCAAGTGCTGACGAGCATTTAAACATTTTAAAACCCTTCTGTTGTAAAAGTCGAATCGACGTGTTCTACGATAAATTGTCGCAGTTCTTCGGCACTGACCCATTCTGTATTTGTACCAGAATTATAGCTAAAACCTTGAGGTACTTTTTTCGCATTAAACTTTTTCACAAATTCGTCCAAATTCCATTTTGGAACAGTTGGTAAAATCACATAATATTTGCCCATATCGTAAGTATTGAAAGAGTCCGAAGCCGTAATCATTTCTTCGTGAATTTTCTCACCAGGACGAATTCCAACCACGGGATGCTCTAAATTAGGAGCAATGGCTTTCGCTACCTCTGTGATTTTGTACGATGGAATTTTTGGTATAAATAACTCTCCGCCCCAAGCGTTTGTTAGTGCATGAAAAACCATATCTACGCCACCATCTAATGAAATATTGAATCGTGTCATTTTATCATCGGTAATAGGCAAAAAGCCTTCTTTTCGCTTCTTGATAAAGAACGGAATGACCGAACCATTTGACCCCATTACATTACCATAACGAACGACCGAAAAACGAATTGGATTAGTGCCTTTGATATTATTCGCTGCAATAAATAATTTATCAGAAGTCAATTTCGTCGCACCATACAAGTTGATTGGAGCGCAAGCTTTGTCCGTTGATAAGGCAACCACTCGTTTCACACCCGTTTGTAAGCAAGCATAAATCACATTCTCCGCTCCACCGACATTTGTTTTGATGCATTCACTTGGATTGTACTCTGCAATATGAACGTGTTTCATCGCTGCGGCATGAATCACATAATCAATGCCCATCATAGCACGCATCAAGCGTTCTCTATCTCGCACATCTCCGATAAAATAACGAATCGCTGGATATTTCGCAACAGGATATTGTTGAGCCATTTGGAACTGTTTCTGCTCATCTCGTGAGAAAATTACCAGCCGTTTTACATCTGGAAACTCCGTAAAAATCCTTTTCGTCAAAGCCTTCCCCAACGAACCCGTGCCGCCAGTTATTAATATAGATTTACCGTTTAAGTCTAACATTTTATTTTATTTTCTACACCTATTATATGCAGTTAATATGCAGTTAATATGCAGTTATTCACATTCAACCCTTTTCAAAAATTGTCACTATTCGCAAAGATATAAAATTTTCAACGCTACATTTTGAATTAATCGCATGTTAATAAAGTATATGATTATTTGGGTTTTACTCCGTTTATTGAAAAATAGTTAGGAATAAGTTAGGAATAAGGAATAAGTTCGCAAGATCTCGATGGATAGAAAAGATGTAACAACGACCTGACCAAAAAAAAGCTGCTGCAAAATACATTGCAACAGCTTTTTGAAAATTTATAACTGAATGTTTGTTTTATTCTTTTACTTCTGCCTCTGCCTCATCTGCCAAAGTTTCTACCTCTGCATCAACTTCTGCTGCGATTTCTTCAACTTCAGTTGTTTTAACTTCCGTATCTAAGTTAGCAGCAACTTCTGCAGCTGCTTTTGCCGCTTGTTCTTCTTGTTTTGCTTCGTAATCTTTTGTCAAAATTTCATCAAACTCAGAAGCCGTCAACTCGATTTCGTTGTTATTCGTCAATTCTTTCATTTTATCAGCAACCACTTCAGTCAACGCATCTTGATACGCACGTTCACGCATTTCAGCCGTTTTCTCATCATCTGAATTCAATACATTATCAGCGAACATATCTAACATTTCTTCGTTAGCTTGTCCTTGCATATACTGACGGAACTGATTTTTGACTGCATTCTTTACAGCAGCAGGATCAATTTCTAAATCATGTGCTTTTTGGATTTTTGATTTAATCATCATCCAAGTTAATGATTCTAAGAAAGCTGGCATTTCTTGCTCTACTTCTTCTGCTGTTTTTTCTTCATTTCTAAACAACAACCATTTTTTCAAAAATGCTTCAGGGAATTCAACCTTGTTCGCTTCGATTAAAGCCTTTTGAGCTTTCACAAACCAACGAGCATCCGCTTCACTTTGTAAGTATTTAGCAATGCGCTCGCCTAATTTAATTTTGAACTCTTCTTCGTTTGTTGCTTCATCTTTACCAACAGTAGCATCAAAAAATTCTTGGTTTAATTCCGCTAACTTCACCTGACGAATAGATAAAATCTCCGCTCTAAACATTTCGTTGAACTCCGGATAGTTACCATCAGCGTCTTGCTCCAATTTCAAAATATACTTTTTGATGCGGTCTTCCGTGAACTCTTTCGTCAGAGCCGTATATTTTGCATCAAACGTATCACCAGGTTTCAAGCCCACTACTTGCTCGATTAATGCCTCTTCTGCAAATAAATCTAAACTGACATAAGTTTCAGAAACGACACCACCTTCTTTGATCGCATCACCATCTAACTCCTGTAATTTCACTTGCAATACATCATTCTTAGAGCTAACTTCTTCACCTTCTTCTGTTACCTCACCCTGACGGTGACGCATTTCTCTCAACTCTCTTTCTAAATATTTATCATCTGATTTGATCACTTCCAAATCAAATGACTCTTCTGGGATTGTCAATTCAAATTCAGGCTCATATCCGATTTCAAAAACGAACTTATAGTCCTCCTTTGATTTTAAATCAAAATTTTCTACTTGATCAACAGGAACTGGCTGACCAAAAATATCTTTATCTTCCAAATACTCCATCATTGCGTCTTGCAACGCTGTATTCATATAATTTGCCATCACCTGCTGACCGTACATTTTGCGAATAAATGACATCGGTGTTTTACCTGGACGAAACCCCTTGAAAGCAGCAGTTTTACGGTGTTTTTTCAATTCATCGTTTACTGGCTTTTCATATTCTGAAAAAGGTATTGTAATCGTCACCTGTGCGGTAAGGTTTCCTAACTCCTCTACTGAAACATTTGGCATAATTCTAAATTATATTTTATTACCTAAAAGTTTTACCTAAAAAAAAAGTGTACAACTAATGTGTACACTTTTTGAAAATCTGTGCGGGTGGAGGGACTCGAACCCCCACGCCTCGCGGCACTAGATCCTAAGTCTAGCGCGTCTACCAATTTCGCCACACCCGCTTTTAATACTTATTATATCGAATAACAAAATAATTACTCAATATTAGAATTTTGTGTGCATTTTAAATTAGCGGTGCAAAGATATAATTTTTCATTTAAAATACACTATTTTAGTTAAATTTATTTTGAATATTTTTTAATGATAATTTACTTAAAATGAATTGTTTAGTTGTCGTTTTCTATTTTTTAAAATTTCATTTTGAATATTTGTAAAACTGACGTATCTACAATTGATTTTATCACAATCTAATTCTAAAAATTTTTTACTAATATTCTTAAAAAACAGCACTGAAACTCATTTTTTAGTAAATTAGTTTCTTTAAACGCAAAAAATAGATACCTATATCATAAGAATATAAGAATCGGATATCAAAAAAGGCATTCGATTCTTATCTCAATACAATCAAAAAATCATGGCAACATTAACAAAAGAAGTAACACACTTAACATACGACGAGGTACAAACTCGATTAATCAAAAAGGCTTACAAAGACTTATTGCGGAGTATTAAAGTCAAACGAACTCGAAAGGAAACTGCATTAATCAAAAAAGCTTACGAAATGTCGGTCGTTGCACACCGAAAACAACGACGCAAATCTGGCGAACCTTACATCTTACATCCGATTGCGGTCGCAAAGATTTGTGCCAACGAAATCGGCTTAGGCGTCACTTCCGTCATCTGTGCATTATTACATGACACCATTGAAGATACCGAAATTATCGCAAGTGATATTGAGCAAGATTTTGGCGTTCGTATTCGTACAATTGTCGAGGGATTAACGAAATTCACTAACTTATTTAACACCGAAAGTCCACAAGCGGAAAACTTTCGTAAGGTCTTAACGACTTTAGCTTATGACCCGAGAGTCGTGTTGATTAAGATGGCTGACCGAATGCATAATATGCGTACACTGGGTGCAATGCCTCGAAATAAACAACTCAAAATTGCTTCTGAAACGGCTTATGTTTACGCTCCTTTGGCTCACCGTTTGGGGTTGTATAATATGAAAACAGAGTTTGAAAATCTCTGTATGAAAATATTAGAACCCGAGCAATATGAAGCGATTACCAATGATTTAGAACGGACTAAAAAAGATAGGAATAAGTTTATCAATGCTTTTATAAGTCCTGTAAAAAAGGCATTAGATGAATATGAGGATATTAAAGGTAAATTTCGAATCTTTGGACGAATCAAAGCGATTTCATCTATCTGGAATAAGATGAAAAAGAAGCGAATCAACCTTGACGACATTTATGATATTTTTGCCGTTCGCATCGTCATAGACGTACCTCAAGAGCTTGAACGGCAAGTCTGTTGGAAAGTGTATTCAATTTTGACGGATATGTATATGCCGATTCCTGACCGTTTGAAGGATTGGACACGAGAACCGAAATCAAACGGTTATCAATCCTTACATACAACGGTCGTCGTGCCGTACAAAGAGCGAGTAAACGGCGTCACCGCAAAACGAACTCGATACGTAGAAGTGCAAATCCGAAGTGAACGAATGAACGATATTGCAGAAACGGGTCTAGCAGCACACTGGAAGTATAAAGGAACGGCAACTGAAAAAGTGTTTGATCGTTGGCTGACGAATGTTCGAGATATTTTGGAAAATCCATCAGAAGATGCCGTCAGTTTTTTGAATGACTTCAAACAACACCTTTTCACAAAAGAGATTTATGTCTTCACGCCCTCTGGCGAAATGAAAATTTTACCAAAAGGAGCAACAGCACTCGATTTCGCCTTTAGTATTCATACTGAAGTCGGCTCTAAGTGTAAAGCCGTAAAAGTTGGTCATCAAATCGTTCCGTTAAACTATGAATTAAAAAATGCAGATTTAATAGAAGTTATCACCTCAAAAAGTCAAAAGCCCTCAGAAGGTTGGCTCAAATTTGTCAAAACAGCAAAGGCAAGAACTCGTATTCGAGTAGCTTTACGAGAAGAAAAACGACAACGAGCACAATTCGGTAAGGAGACGTTGATGCGTAAAATGAAAAGTGTCAAAGCCAGTTTTGACGATTATAATTTGGATTTTTTGGTCAAATATTTTGGGTTCACGAATAGAACGGATTTATATTTTGCCATTGATAAAGAGAATATTAGCATTCAAAAAGAACTCAAAAAATTTGCGGTCGAAGGCGGCAAATTAGTAGAATACAAAGAGTTGTTATTGAGTGATTTGGAATCGAAAGAAATTCCTGAAAAGAAAATTAATAAAGGTTCTGCGGCGAAATTATTAATCGGCGGCGAAGATGCAAATCAATATATTCACGAGTTAGCGAGTTGCTGCTCTCCGGTTCAAGGAGACAATATCTTTGCCTATACCACTGGGACAGGCATTATCAAAATTCACCGGGTTACTTGTCCAAATGCGACTAACTTATTGGCTAATTATGGCTATCGAGTGATGAGTGCCGAATGGGTAGCGACACACAATTCTGACTTTATTGTTGATATTCGTATCATTGGGATTGATGGCATCGGAGTGGTGCAGAAAGTGACACACGTTATCACAAATCAGTTACGCATTAATATGCGTTCAATTACGATGGAAGGCGGCGAAGGTTTTTTTAAAGGAGAAATTAGTGTTGTTGTCGCAAATACCGACCAGTTACATTTATTGATGAAAACCTTAAAAGAAATTGAGAATGTAAGTTCTGTAATGAGAATTGAAGAAGAATAACGCTCAACAGACTGCAGTAAAAAAGCAGGTAAATACTTTTATAATTCATTGATTATAAACCTATAAGGCTTTAAAAGTCTTATAGGTTTATAATGACAACCTGTTTAATAAACTTTTTTTCCTCGTTTGAGCCATTTTGCCCATTCCTTGCTGTATGTGTGTACTCTGGTCGTTGTCTGGCCTTTGCTGTTGACGACTTTGTTACCTTGATTGACCCATTCAAAAATGCTTCCGTGTAGATTATAAACTTTCGTATAACCTGCTTTTCGCAATTTTTCGACAACTTTTCCGCTTCGATAACCGACGGTGCAATAAATCACAATTGTAGCAGATTTTGGAATATGCTTAACACTCGATAGTTTAAAATCGTCATAGCCAACACGTTTAGCATCAGGTAAATGACTAACGTTATACTCACTCGCTTCCCGAGCGTCTAAAAGATAGACTTTCCCTCGCTTTTGCTTGGCTTTCAGTTGGTCAACTGTGATAGTTGGCACATTAAAGTCAATTAATTTATCCAACATTTTATCAAATTCCGCATCTTTGCTCTGTGAATATGCCGAAGTTCCGATTAACACACTAAATATTATAAAAAAAAGGCGTTTCATATATTATAAATAATGAGTCAGAAGAAACAGATAATAAGTGATTGTATTCAAAATAGCTATTATTTATTATCGGTTACTTCAAACCTAAATTTTCATGTTTAAATATTTTTCAATTATTAGTATAACGCTGATTTTAATGACAAGTTGTACTGGAAAGACAACCGAAAATCAGCCTGTGACGATGCCCGAGCAAACTATCGAGCCTCAAGTACAAGAACGCCAAAAGACAAATGAAGTTTCTTATGCGGATGTGACTTTTACTACATTAGACGCCAAAGAAGTTAAATTAGGCGACTACAAAGGCAAACGCATTTTGGTTAATCTTTGGGCAACCTGGTGTGGTCCTTGTGTCCGAGAAATGCCCAGCCTAAACCGTGCGTACAATTTGTTAAAAGACGACAATTACGTATTTTTAGTTGCCTCTAATGAAAAAATCCAAAAAATAAAGGGCTTTGCTGACGCTACAACATTTGACTTTCCTATCGTAAAAGCTGATGATATGTTTCGTCCGTTTGATATTCAAGTCATTCCGACCACTATGATTTTTGATACGGAAGGGAACTTAGCAATGACAAAAGTAGGCGGCTTAGAATGGGACGAAGACGGAGTACTGAAGCAGCTAAGAGCCATAAAATAATCTTATAAAATATCGGCTCGAAGCGCTTATCTCAAAAGTCGAAGCAACGTGAAAATTTACTAATCTTTCAGGATGTATTAAGCATGACTATGATTTTGATAATCAAAAATCACCCTTTGCCATGCTACACAAATACCTTTTTTAAAGTTTCTAAATTTTAAATAATAGACTTACGTTTTCGACTTTTGAGATAACCTCCACATTCAATACTACATCTCATCAAGCATAATCTGCAAAGCCTCAATCGTTTTTATGATGCGATTGTGTGCATCTGCTATAAAGTCTCTTAATTCCTCTTGTTTTTTTATAATATCTTCCGCAGGGGCGTTATCCATAGAATGATCGTGATGATGATGGCCTTCGTGATGCGTGTGTGCGTGCCCTGGCACTTCAACCATTGTTTCTTGCCAAATTTTGTAATCTTCTTTAACCGCTTCAATACTTTCGACATGTGGCACAATTTCCTCTTGTTGCTCCTCGCCCAATTGATTAATTAACGTTTCGGCTCTTGCTGTCATTTCCTTCACTTCTCCACCTAAAGTCAAGCCCTCATCGTGTATTTTTCCAGCTTCCTCTAATTTTGCAGCCCTTTCAGGGTCTTCGCCGCCTTCACAACTAATAATGGTAAGTGTCAAAACGAGAAATATTCCTAAATGCTTTAAAGTTTTCATAAATATTGATTATTATAATTAACAAAATAATTTCAGCCCTTAAATTATCTATTTTAACCCTATTTTTGTTGTATTAAATGGGTTTTTATGAAATTTTAAAAATTCATTAGGAAATAAATAATGATAAGTATGAATAAATTAAGAATAATCGCATTCAGTTTTTTTTGTGGGCTAATCATAACGAGTTGTAGCGCACCCGTAGAAGAAAGCCAGCAACAAGAAGCAATGCTCGAAGGAATGGATAATCTTACTCAATTTGAAAAAGATTTGTATCTCGATTCTATTCAAATGGCATTGGAAGATTCGTTGACTGAAGCAGCGATGAAGCAACCTATTCTGGTGAATCGGGAGGAAGTCATGAAAAAACTAAAGCCCAATGAGGATAATATCATTATGATTGATTGGAATATGTTGAATGATATTACACTAAATGAGTGCTTTAATGAAGATATTGGAGAATACTACTGGTGTCCAGAGTTTGGTAGTATTATGAAAAGTTTAGAAGGAAAAACAGTGGCTTTGAAAGGATACATTTTGCCGTTAGATGGTGGCTATTTTGTATTATCTATGAACCCGATGGCTTCTTGCTTCTTTTGTGGCGGCAGCGGTCCGCAATCTATTGTCGATTTAAAGTTTAAAGGGCCAAGAGCTTTCAAAATGGATACTTATTTGACTTTTAAAGGTAAATTACGGTTGAATGCCGATAATATCGAAGAATTATTTTATGTCTTTGATGATGCTGATGTTTATGAAACAGAAGAATAATTCGGTCGGCCTACTTCAATAATCTTTTTTAATAAAAAATAATCTAAAAACGAAGTCTAAACTTCGTTCGATATAACGATGAAAATTCAAAAATTAATAAACTATATAGAGGAATTTGCTCCACCTGCCTACCAAGAATCTTATGATAACTCGGGGCTGATTGTTGGAAATGCTAACGAAAAAATTACCGGTGTAATTTTATGTTTGGACTCGATCGAAGCCGTGATTGATGAAGCGATTGAGAAAGGTTGTAATCTGGTGATTGCGCATCATCCGATTGTGTTTAGTGGCTTGAAACGTTTCAATGGTCGCAATTATATCGAACGTGTCGTAATGAAAGCGATTAAAAACGATATTGCGATTTATGCTTGTCATACAAATTTAGATAATGTCCAAGCAGGTGTGAATGCAAAAATTGCAGAAAAACTGGGCTTGATTAATACCCAGATTTTAGCACCAAAATCTAAAATTATCAAAAAACTATCAGTTTATGTCCCTGTTAATCAAGTAGATAAGGTGCGGAGTGCCTTGTTTACAGCTGGTGCAGGTCGCATTGGCAATTATGATGAAGCGAGCTTCAATATCGCTGGAACTGGTACTTTTCGTGCCAATGAAAATGCGAATCCGCACGTTGGTGAAATCGGGAAGCGACACTATGAAGCAGAAACTAAAATCGAAGTCATTTTTCCATTCGATATACAAAGAAAGGTCGTTGCTACAATGCTAAAATCGCATCCTTACGAGGAAGTCGCCTACGACATTGTGACGATTGACAACCAACATTCCGGCATCGGTTCGGGTATGATTGGCAATCTGGCCACACCTATGGAGGAAATACCTTTTTTAAAATACCTGAAAGAAACGATGCAAACCGATTGTGTTCGTTATACGAAGTTATTAAATAATCCGGTGAAGCGAGTTGCTGTTTGTGGTGGTTCGGGACAGTTTTTGTTGCGTCAAGCGATCGGTCAAAATGCCGATATTTTTATTACCGCAGATTTTAAATATCATCAATTCTTTGATGCTGATGGCAAAATTATCATTGCAGATATTGGTCATTTTGAAAGTGAGCAGTTTACAATTGACCTGTTTTATGATTTAATTACCAAGAAATTTAATAATTTTACGGTTTATCGAACTTCAATTCATACAAATCCCGTTAATTATTTGTAATTTTGCACGAATTTTTCGTGTGAAAAGAGTTTTTCAATTTTTGTATTCAATAACTCTCAAAACCGACAAACTTAATTTATATAAAAATTAGCATTGAAATATGGCAGCATCGAAAGATAATATGACACCGGCTCAGAAATTAAAAGCGTTAAATCAACTACAAACTATTGATTCTCGCTTAGATGAGTTCCGTGTATTAAAAGGTGAGTTACCAATGGAAGTAGAAGATTTACAAGATGAAATCGAAGGACTTCAAACTCGTATTGGTAATATTGAGCAGTCTATTGCTGATCAAAAAGCAGAAATTGCCCGTCACCATGCTAACATTGCTAAAGCGAATGATTCAATTACTCGTTACAAAAAGCAATTAGAGGACGTTAAGAATAATCGTGAGTACGAAGCCTTATCGAAAGAAATTGAATTACAAGGTTTAGAAATTCAATTGTCTGAAAAACGTATCAGAGAAGCGAATAACATTGTTAAGAATAAAGAGGCAACTTTAGAGGTTTCAAAAGAACGTTTGACCGTAAAGAACAGAGATTTAGAAACTAAAAAGGTTGAGTTAGAAAAAATCATTTTAGATACAGAGAAAGAGGAAGCAAAATTAGTAAGAAAGCAAGAACGTGCAAGAAAGAAAATTCATCACCGTTTATTGAAAGGATATGACAAAATCCGTGATGCGTATCGCAACGGTTTAGCTGTCGTTACTGTAGAACGTGATGCTTGTGGTGGTTGCTTCAACCGTATTCCTCCTCAGGTACAGGTCGAAATTGGAAACAGAAAGAAAATCATGCTTTGTGAACATTGTGGTCGTATTTTAGTAGATGACAATATCAATGAAGTATCTTAATTTGCGACTTCCGAAAGTCGATTTCTAAGAATATTTTAGATAAAATAAAACCTTGATGCTTTAAAAAGTGTCAAGGTTTTTTAGTTAAAACATACTCGATAACACATCGCTAATTACAACACCTATTAACATTAATAGTCAAATACAGAAAATAAACGAAAAATGGGTAAAAAATGCCATCATATACATATTGTAAATGATGGCATTTTTTATTTTTGAATTATTCATTGTCCTTTATTTGACCTATTTTTGAAACACCTTATTTTATACAATTTTATATAAGTCTGAAAGTCGCAAAAGAACCAGGGAAGTTATGCGCCTTGGCTCGTGAGAAACAAACGATAAATCAGACAACTAACAAAATGCTATGGAAATTATCAGTGTATTTGATATGTTCAAGATTGGTATCGGCCCGTCGAGCTCGCATACGCTTGGACCTTGGAAAGCTGGAAATGCTTTCATTAATGACATCAAATCAGTTTCACCCCTTCAAGCAATTAAAACCGTTGAAGTTCATTTATTTGGTTCTTTAGCTTTGACTGGTATCGGACACGGAACTGATATTGCAGTACTTTTGGGGTTGTGTGGACAAAATCCAGAAACTATTCCAGTCAATGACGTGCAGCGTATTCCGCAAGAGATTTATTCCACGAATTTATTAAACCTCAACGGAGAACATCAAATTACTTTCAATCAAATTCAACACTTGATTTTTCATTTTGAAAAATCGTTGGCTTTTCATCCAAATGGTATGGAATTCAAAGCCTGGGATGTGAATAATAATTTGGTGGCTAATGAATATTATTATTCGGTTGGCGGTGGCTTTATTACAAAAGGAAAAGAGGTTACAGATTTAAAAAGTACGGTACCGCCTTACTATTGTGATACGGCTGACGATTTGCAAGTACATTGTGAAAAAAATCATATTCCTATTTCTAAATTAGTTTTAGAAAACGAAAAAACATGGCGAAGCGAAACGGAAATAAAGGAAGGCGTCTGGAAAATTTGGAAAACAATGCGGGATTGTGTTTACCGAGGTTGTCATACAGAAGGACAACTGCCCGGTGGATTAAATGTAAAACGCCGTGCTGCCAATATTAACAAACGCTTATTAGGTAAAACGACCTATCACGGTTATCACGACTGGATTGATACCATTCAAGATTTAGACTGTAGCTTTCAACAGATCATGAAGTGGATTTCTTGTTTTGCAATGGCTGTCAATGAAGAAAATGCAGGTTTTGGTCGTGTCGTGACTTCGCCTACAAATGGTGCAGCGGGCGTTATTCCTGCTGTTCTGCATTATTATATCTGTTTCGCTAAAGAACAAGCGACAAAAACAGATATTATAAAATTTCTCTTAACGGCGTCTGAAATCGGTGCTTTATTCAAAAAGAAAGCAACAATTTCAGCAGCTATGGGCGGCTGTCAGGCAGAAATTGGAGTATCGTCTGCTATGGCTGCCGCAGCACTCACTGAACGACTGGGCGGAACAGTTGATCAGGCACTACAAGCTGCCGAAATCGCAATGGAACATCACTTAGGGATGACTTGTGACCCGATCGGCGGCTTGGTACAAGTCCCTTGTATCGAACGTAACTCAATGGGAGCAATCAAGGCCATCATGGCTACTAATATTGCTTTAGATACTGATATCACAACGGCTAAAGTTTCGCTGGATGAAGTGATCAAAACAATGTGGGAAACGGCTTTAGATATGAATCACAAATACAAGGAAACATCGCAAGGCGGTTTGGCAACAAATGTGCGTGTGGCAGAGTGTTAAGTTTTTTAAAATTAAGTAACTTTACGGAAGTTTTGAAAGACTTTCGTAAAGTCTATTTTTTATAATAATGAACTCGATATTATGCAAGATTTATACATGATTAGTGGCATTATCGTCGCTTTATTAGCGATTCAGTTATTCTTACGTTATAAAATGAAAAAGCAGAAAAAGGAACGAGAAAATAAGCGATTTGGAAAATAGATGAACGAACCGTCAACACACTTGTCACAAATTCAGGAAACCGAGGAAGGTTATAAAATCAAAGTGACTTCGCCAATACAAAAATGGAGTCATGCGATTTCGCCTACGATTTTAATTGCGACAACGGTTATACTTTTTATATCTACAATGTTGAGTGAAATCTTGGCTCAATTGTTATTTTTAGTACTCTTAGCACAAATATTCCTCTATTTCTTCAAGTATATTTTTGTGTATGATATTACAATTAATAAATTTCATATCGAACAAGGAAATAAGATTATTCAACTCACCGATATTCCTTATTTAGATATTCATATTAAAATCGTATCCGATGGCGTACAAGTAAGGATAAAGCACATTAAGTTTAAACTAAATAATGCTTCGGATATTCCAATTTTAACCGATATTCTTGAGCAAACAGCAGACCTTGTTTTCTATGATAATCATCAGTTGAGTGATAATTATAAAGCATTGACATTCAAAGCTAAACATAAGACTATTTCTAATTTTTCTTCCTTTTTAAGGATTCAAAACGAATCCAATTTGCTTCGTTTTTATGATACAACGAATCATTTCATTAGCTTCGAAATTAAGAAAAATAACGCTAAACGGATTCGTTACACCAAACCCAAATCTATTCAGATTAATTATGCCGGATTCAAACATAATGAGTACATCAAAGGGAATATTAGATTAGATGAACTTGAAAAACTACAAGTTATTATCAATAACAAGGCTGGTCCAACTAATCGTTTGAGACAAATAAGCCTTTTAGCTGTAAAGAAATCGCACACTAATTATTTCACGCCAACGAACCATTTCTATATTTTTCAATCAAACCTTAGAAGTACGAATGATGAACTCACTAATATGCGTGATGGCGAGAAAATCTATAAGTTTTTGAAAGAATTACCTTCGTTAGCAAATATTCAAATCGAAAAAATCGTCAAATAGCAATACTAAAAAACGCCTCAGTAAATCGAAGTTTATTGAGGCGTTTTGTATTGTCTATCGACAGTTAGCGAAGTCACTGTTTAGTTAGAGTCATCTAAAATGATAAACTTATCCAAGATATTATTTTCATCTAATCGAATAAACAATTCAAAAGTTTTACAAGTTGTTGAATTGTCGTGAGCTTTCAATTTTTTATATATCTCCATCGAGTAACGAATACCACTCCGAAAAGCATTTTTTCTATCTCTGTCAAAAGGATTTTCTAAATAATACAACACTTCACCAAACAACAAAGTATAAGCCGTGTAATCCGCCAGGTGATACGCTTCGTCCATCAAAATACTTTCGAAATAGCGGTTCTGTAACTTCAACGCTACATAAGGACAACCCAAGATCCACCGCATCACATAGTCTGATTTTTCTCTATTTTTTAAATCACTCACTGGATCTTTCTGAATATCTCTCATATACGTTATCACCAGTTGCTCTGATGCTTTATAATCCGCTCTACTTTCCCACCGTGCCTCAGGCACAACATTTTGAGCCAAGAGATTTATGGACACAAAGAATGAAACACAAAACAAATATGAAAATTTCACTATATATAAGTAATTAATATTAAATGATTATCCACCCGAAGGTTTCGCTTTATAACCCTTATCTAATAATAATTTTAAGGTCTTTTCTCTATGATTTCCTTGAATAATAATTTCGCCATCTTTCACTGAACCGCCGACCCCACATTTTGTTTTCAAGAATTTACCTAAATCTTTTAGATCATCCGTTGTCCCAACAAAGCCTGTCACCAGCGTCACTTCCTTACCTTTTCGACGTTTTCTGTCAATTATTACCTTCAATTTTTGCTGTTGAGGAGGTAGTGTTTCCTGTTCTTCCTCCTCAAAATAATCATACTCATAGTCTGGATTTGTCGAAAACACAATTCCTTTTCTATTTTTCTTTCCCATGGTTTAAAATTATTTATTCCGCCTCTCGCCTCCAGATACTTAGAGTCGATGGACGATAATGTATTATCTAAGTTACAAATTTTCTATAAAAAAGTTCGAGTTTGAAATTCTTTATCATAAAGGGCTTTTTAAGAGATTATTTTTAGAAAAACACATTGATACTCCCCAAATATTATAATCCTTATTTGCTTTAGGAATGAGAACCGACCAGATAGAATAACGCTCTTTTTCTCTAATTATATCCTGTCCGTTTACACTAAAATTGACGAACAAGACCATAAATATATTTTCATAAATTTTATCGTTTAATTCTTTTATAAAACAGCCTTTACCTGAATTTTACTTCTCCTCCAAAACCCTTTTTATCCCATCAATTCCATCAACAAAATCCCCCAACTTCGTTAAAACCTAAACCATCGGATCCGCTTCATTCAAACCTTTAGGTACATAAAATTTTTTATGCTTTAAGAATAAAAAAAATTCAATGCATTTTATACTTCACAAGATAATTACAAAAAGCTTCTCCATCTGTTTGAATGATTTTGGTAACTAAGCCATCATTGTTTCTTACAAATTTGGTTATATAATTTCGCCCAAATCGTTCTTCTTTATACTCATTTATTAATTGACCTTCATATATTATTTCATGAATATCACTTCCATTTTCAATTTTGATTAATCGCCATTGTTCATCAAAGTATAAAAAATCAGCTTTTGAATTTGACTTAGGATAGGTTACGATTCCTTTGAAGTTTTCATATTCAATCTGCACAACTAAAGAATCCTCATAATTCTCATTGACTTTTTTATAAAAAAACTCTTTAGTAAGTCGCCCTTTTTCATCATAATAATCTTCGGTAATTATTTCTTGAATATAACTTTGAGCATCAGGCGAAATCGTATTAATTTGTTGATGTCGGTTTTTATCATAAGAATGATTGATGATACTTGGTTTTTCTCCAGGAAAATCTATAAATAATTCCTGTTCAATTAATCCATTCTTATATTTAGAAAAAATAGTACTATCAGAGTTAGAATCTTTATATGAAAAGACAAAACCATCTTTATTTACAAGGTAATTATATTCATACCTTTGATTATAAAATGCACTTTCAGGATAAACATTTTCAAGAACAATATCAAAAGATTGAACATTTGCTGCTTTTAGTGATTTTGGAGAAAATATTTGTTGAAATTGATTTTTATTTTCAGAAAAGCACGTCGAAATTCCCCAAATATTATAATCTTTATTTGCTTTAGGAACGAGAACTGACCAGATAGAATAACTCTCTTTTTCTCTAATTGTATCCTGTCCATTTACACTAAAACTTACGAATAAGACCAGTATCAATAAATATATTTTCATAAATTTTATCGTTTAATTTTTTTAATAAAATAGCCTTTATCTGAATTTTACTTCTCCTCCAAAACCCTCTTTATCCCCTCAATCCCATCAACAAAATCCCCCAACTTCGCCAAAACCTGCACCATCGGGTCTTTCTCATTCAAGCCTTTAAATATCTTATTTTTAGCAAAAGTCGCTTTGATATCGTCCCAACGTTTCGCTTCCGAAGTCGATAACCAACCGTTTAATTCTTTGAACTTCAACAAGTTCGCTTCCGAGCCTGTCGTTAAGGTTTGTGATTCGCCTTCGTAGTGTGCCAAAATCATGGATTTTAACTCGGCATCGTTCATAATTGGGACGATTTTTTCGGCTAACTTATTCATATTTCGATACGAACCTTGCAACAAAAAAGGCGGTTCGGTTCGGTAGTCGTCGGCTTGTGCTGCCGAAGCGATGTAGGCTTGATTGACCTTTGAAATCACATCACGCACCACAATCATTTTTTCTAACACGTTGACGTATTCCGTAATTTCTGCCGTGCTGTGATTACTTTCTAACTCCATTCCCTCACGGTTGCCCGTTTCCGCAAAGTGCAACATCGCATAAACATCTTTCATGCTTTTGGTCGCTAATTTTTGCAAAACAGGGTTTGAAGTCAAGGAATTTTCGATATAACTCATCTCAAAAATCCGTTGCGTATCGCCAATAATATCACCCAAATTGTAAATATCCGCACGGTTCGCCAACATATCCGGAATGCGGAATTTGTCGCCACTTTCCGTATAAGGATTTCCTGCCATTACGACACAAACCTTTTTCCCTCGCAAATCGTAGGTTTTTGTTTCGCCTTTATAAACGCCTTCGATTTTTCGCTGTCCATCGGTCAAGGAGATGAATTTTTGTAAAAATTCAGGGTCGCAATGCTGAATATCATCTAAATACAACATGATATTATCGCCCATTTCCAACGCCAAATTTAACTTTTCCAACTCTTGTCGTGCCGCCGCATTTTTCGCTTCTAACGGGTCTAATGACGTGACATGATGACCGATTGCGGGACCATTTATTTTCATAAAAATCAAACCCAAACGATTCGCAATGTATTCCATCAAGGTCGTTTTTCCGTAACCAGGAGGAGAAATCAACAACAACATTCCCATTCTGTCCGTGCGTGTATTTTCGCCAACTGCACCGATTTGCTTCGCCAAATTATCCCCAAAAATCGGCAAGTATAATTCATCAATTAACTTATTTCGCACAAAGGACGACAAGACACGAGGCTTAAATTCGTCCAAACGCAACTGCTTACGGAAACTGTGCGATAAGTCTTTTTTCGATTGCTGAAACTGCTCATACATCGGCACAACCGTCTGACAGTAGGTTTCCATTTTTTGCATAAACGCATTATAATCCAAGTCAAATTTGCCCTCAACAATTACCGAATGAGAACCGTGCAAACCGTCCAAACTCACTTTTGTCCGCACATCAATCACGTTCTTTTTATCAAAATCACCAACCAATAACAAGACCGCCACCTCATTCACATAATCCAAATAATAATCAATTTTCGCAATTTCGACAAAGGCTTGTACCCATTTACGAATCAAATTATATTGATTTAAAATGTTGTCTTTCAATACTTTAATTGAATTTTCGTATTTGGCGAAAGCCTTTTTGTTTTTCAAAAAACTCAAAAATTCCTGATATGTTTCTGCTGCTTCTTTTGAAATAACATATTTATTGTCTCTCGTTAATTCATCAAATAAATACTTTGCAATAATTGATGAATTAGAAGACGCTTTGAAAGTGCCTTCTGACTGTGTAATTTCCTTTTCTAACTCGTCAATCAAATAATCAAATTCATGCGTTTCAGGAAAAACGCTTAAAATCGCCCCTGCGGAATTCAATTGATGATGAAAATATTCCCGTTTTTCCGTTGGCAAAAGTTTTTCTAAGAATAACTTTCCAAACGATCGAACATTCGAGGTATAATGCAACAAATCAATCGTGTTGTACAACTCCGTCAAAGCTGTTACAATCTTAATCGCATCTTCATCGTGAATCCCTTTTGTGTAACCTTCGTGATACCGT
>CBFIHR010000026.1:0-51094 GCA_965662365.1 Saprospiraceae bacterium | reverse complement strand
GATTTTCGGTTTAGTGATTGCGAATATGCCGCTATTTTTTCAAGGGCCTTTGCGACGACTCTGGAAACCCGAAAAATCAAAGGAACTGTACGAAGGTTTACACGTCATTACGATGGAAACGGCTTTTGTAGTGCGTACTTTTTTCTTCGTAATTTTCGGTATTACGATTTCTTTAGCCTCACTCAAAAGTGTAGAAGTAGCAATGGTTAGCGGCTTGATTATCGCTTCGATTTACTTTATTCGTTACATCATTTTGAGGGTTTCTTTAGGTAAAGATATTCTACCACAGCTATTTATCGCACCGAGAGGTTTGATTACGATTCTATTATTTTATGCAATACCTGAAAAAGCAGAAGTCGAAGGTTTTGAAGCAGGAATTTTATTATTTACAATTATCGGAACGAGTTTGATTATGACTTTTGCCTTGATTTATGACAAACGTCGAGCGAGCAAAGCGATTCGTGCTGCTGAAAATTCGCCTGTCGGTTATGAGAAATGGAAAGCACCGAGTGCAGAGTGATTTTTTAATTGATAATTGGCCTGTCCCGAAACCTCGGGGATAATTGAAACGTCCGATGTTTTTTGTAACATCGGACATTTTTTATTTCTACAACTTCCAAGTCGTTAATCCTTTATTTGTAAATTGATAGCGTTTAAAAACGCCGCCGTAAGGTGCTAAAGCCTTCATAATATCATAGTGAATGTTTGTAAATGGAAAAATAAAAAATGACGAATGTTTTGATAATGTTACTCGCTTTTATTTTAATATGAATTTATGATTTTATTTTTCATACTTTTTAAAGTAGATTGATACTTGACTTTTTTCATAAAGTAATATATATTTGTAATCAAACACAAAAGGCAAAACTTGAGGAATTAAAGAACCTAAAGAACCTAAAGAACCTAAAGAACCTAAAGAACCTAAAGAACCTAAAGAACCTAAAGAACCTAAAGAACCATTTTAGGTAGTGCAGATTTTAAAACACTTGATATTGTGAAAAGCGATAAGTATGAAACAATTACATCAGAGCAAGATACTTTTTATTTGGGAGGTTCTATTGTGTTTAGAGCAGAACAAGAAGATGCAGATTCTTATGAGTGGAAAATTGGAGATGATGAACGAGTATTTACAGAAAGAGAATTTAGCCTTAGATTCGAGTTTTCTGATTCTGTAACTTTATAAATCGTCCGTTACCGATACGACTTATCGTTACTCGGACACCAAATACCGCTTGTTTCCCCTCGGATGATGGTAGAGATACTTTAACAAAGTATATTCATTTTGTGAGCATACATGATACCGAACATAAGAATTTTCTTGGTACATGGGTAGGCAGTCGAGAAGATAAGCCTGATGAAGTTTATGAAATAGAAATCACGGATATACCCGATATTGTTCTTACATCAGGAGTTCCGTCACGCTATGAGTTAGTTTTTAAAAATATAAGTAATGAAGGCGATGGTTCTTGTACTTTTGAGCAAGGCTCTGGCTCGGTAGGTTATAACACTTTTTCTATCCGTGACTTTATAATGTCAAATTATTTTGACTGTTTACATGATAATGTTACATCCCCAATATCTGTAATTGGAATAATAGAAAAAACAGGGAATTTACGAATTGAATGGACGCAAAGTTATGGTCCGGACTATGATGAATCCTTAAAAATTGTATTCAATGGACGTAAAAAATAAATTATTTCAACTTTAAAATTAATCAAATGAAAAATATATTCATTTTGCTTCTTCTTAGTTTATGTGTCGTAATTATCTCAAGTTGCGATGAAGATTGTGAAGATATTACCAATCCGGAGTGTCCGAATTTTGATCCTTGCTATGGTGTAGAAGATATACCTCAAGCTACTATTGAAGTTGGTCATTCATTACATACTGGACCTACTGAACCTAATGTTCGATATCAAGGTGATACTGTTTTGTATGGCGGTGTCTATTTTAAAACTAACATCGAAGATGCTATTCGTTATGAATGGAAAGTTGGTACAGATAACCGAACTTGGGATGATAAAGAATTTAAGTTAAACTTTTCGGATAGTGATTCTTTAATACTAAGAAACAATCCTATTCAGGTTCGGTTAATTGTGGAGTATGAAACAAGTGATTGTTTTCCCGAAAATGACGGTATAGATACTGTTTACAAAACTATTCATTTTCGTGCTTATTGGGAAAATCAAATCGAAGGAACTTGGGAAGGGTATTTAGATGATAACACGAATCATATTTATCAAATGACTTTGGATATTAAGCCATCTTTTCAAGGCATACCTCCAGGTGATGTTCTTTATATTTATAATCAATATGGGTTAAATAGTGGTTGTTTTCATTGGTACTCAAGTTTTCCAAGATTTTTGGCATATCGAAACTTATCAGATAATTCACAACAAGGTTATGCTTATAATTGGGAAACTTGTGGCGGTCCTTATTATCGCTGGAATAGAGAACTAAATATTGCCGTCAATACTACGGACGATACTATGGTCATGACTTGGAAGGAATGGAAATATAAAGATGATGGAGATTGCTGTGAAAGTTTTCCGCATATTTTTAGAGGAAGTAGAGTGGATTAATTTTTTAATCATCAAAAACTTAAAATAATGAAAAAAACTATATATATGTTACTCCTTTGTTGCTGTACTTATGGAGTAATAGCACAAACCTGTGGAGAACAGGCAACAGGAATATCAACAAATCCTGATAATTTAATTCAGCAAGGAAATTGTAATACAAATACTTTTGATTGGCGGGTAATAGATTATATTGCACCGTACTATAAAGGAGATATTATTAGTAATCCTAATTCTGGTAATATAATTCGTTCTCCATTTTATAAAAATAATGGAGCAATTGATGAACTATGGGACGGATTTGCCTATGCTAATGCTCAAGATATGTTACCTGAAGATGGATGGGAATTGGTCATAGATGGAATTACTCAAGCTCCGTCTGGAACTCCATTAAGGTCAAAAAATATTGCTTATTTTGTTTTATACAATAAATTTACAGCAACTCTGAGAGTATTTGCAGCACATTATGACGTTGGGAATAATGATTACATGGTTATCTACTTAAAATTGAATAGTCCAGGTAATGAAAATATGACGGGGTTACTAAATCCTACTCAACAGATAGCACAAGCTTTAGATGAAGCGGCAATTACTCAGGTACAAGCAAATGCTAAACTTGGTGGCAATAATGCCTTGCACTTTTTTTATGCAGATTTTCCGATGGGATATGACCCTTGTACTTGTATTTTTGACAAAGGAAATCTAAAAGTAGAATTTAAAGCTATAAATAAACAAACTTTAAATATTGTTGGACGTTCATGGGGATTAAGCCAGTATTTAGCAGATATTGACAACGGTGAACATGATGCTATAACGCCTGAATATTTGACTAATGTGTATAATAATAATACTCAAGCAGAGGCAGGACAGGTTATTTTTAACACTTTTAATGATTTGGTAGAACATTACGAAGATCAAAAAAAGTAAAAAAGGATTTAGAACGACAATATCAAGCTTATAAAGATCTTCAAGATGCCTTAACTATAGCAGGTGCTGTTGCAGGCGGACTTAAGTTAGATAAATTTGAGTTTAAAACTATAAGTGGTCCGTTAAAAGGAGCCGCAAAATTTGTAGAAGTCTTGGGAGCTCCTTTGAAGAAAAAATTGGATGCAGCACAACAAGCCGTAGAATTAAAAGGAAAAGTACGCATGATGCATTCAGAAATGACACTTTCAGGTACAATAGTAGATGAGACTAAGAAAGGAGATTTTAGTTTTTTATTGCCGGGTAGAAAAAATAATGAAACAAAATGTAATGATCCAACTTTCGGATATCAATATCCTTTCTATGATGAAGTGTTAGGACGCTTTGCTTTATTAGAAACACCCAAAGCTACCATAAAACCACTTCTTGACCGTCCCGGAAACGCCATTCAGATTGATAGAAATTCTATTAAATATATGTTCAATCCTGCGGCATTGATTAATGAAGAAAAAACTCAAATTTATGCCGCTTTGGTAACAAAAGGAAGTAATCAGCTTTTGAGTGGGGCAGAATTAATTAGAAGTTTATCTGAACTTGGTAAAATAGTACATATTACTCCTTTTTTTCCTCTTGATTGCATAGAAGGTTTATATCCTCATGGATCTGGAACTCCTGAGGTACAACTTAGATTACTTATACTTTATGAGTTTGATGCCATTAACTCAGAAGGATTAACAAATCAAGCATTTGAGGTATTGACTTATCCTGTAGAACTTAGTTGGGGAGCTGCAGAAAATTATTCCCTGTATGCTGCTGCAGTCAATACTTTAGAAGAAAACTTAAACCTAAATACACAGCACTATACGACTAATAGAATTATAACTGCTTGGGAAAGTATTACTATTAATGGAAATATAACAGCAGCACCAGGTGTTGAAGTTCGTATTGTAGCTCCTGAAATTAATGTTGTTGGAGGTACTATCGGTCAAGGGATTAGATTAGAACAAGCGGAGATACCTCCAATTTGTCCAACCTTATCTCCTTTTGCAGCGTCAGAATTAGTAGAAGTAGATGGTGATAATATAACAAAGTTGGAAAACTATTGTAAAAATGGAAATTATCGAGCAAATCAAGATAAAAACCCTCAAATAGTAGATATAAAGCCTACAAAAGAATCAATAAAACCAGTACCATTCCGTAGCACACCAAATCCTTTCACCAACACCTTCAACATAGAGTTTGAATTAGAAAATGAAAGTACGACAAGTTTGATGGTCTTTGATGCTTTAGGAAGGGTAGTAGAAACGGTTGTGGCAAATGATAACTTAGTTGCAGGACAACATTTGTATCAGATTGACGGCAGTCGATTAGAAAGTGGAATTTATTATGTACGATTACAGACAGATGATAATGCACAGACGATAAAAATTGTAAAACAGTAAAACTTACATTAAAATGTATAAAGGCGATAGGTTTAGGCTTATCGCCTTTTCGTATAAAAAAATATTACCACCCAAATTCAACAACAAGAAAAAATCGAAGAAATCTATCTACACCTTATTGAAATGAATCAAGAAATCAAGGCTTTGAAAGCGGAAAATGAGCGTTTAAAGCAGGAGATAGAGGATTTAAAATAGACAATTGTAAGGGCAGTCATTTGTTTTATCAAATGACTGCTTAAACCAAAAAATTAACTTTCCATGAAAAATATATTCATTTTGCTTTTAAGCATATTCGTAATAGTGATTGCAGGTTATAATAAGGACGAACCTGTAGCTTGTGATGATGAGACAAATTCTGAATGTCCGAATTATGACCCGTGTCATGACCAAGAAGCTACAAGTGCAGATTTTAAAACTGCAGTTGTTTTAGCAGATACTAAATATGAATTCGTCACGGCAGAAGAAGATACGTTCTACTTTGGCTCAAAAGTACTATTTACAGCAAAAGAAGAAAATGCTTTATCTTATCAATGGACAATTGGAGATGATGACAGGGTATTTACAGAGCAAGAGTTCAGTCTTCGTTTTGAGCTTTCAGATTCTTTGAGTCTATCCAATCGTCCTATACCAATACAGCTTATCGTCACTCGTACACCAAATACAGATTGTTTTCCTTCGGATGATGGTATAGATACAATAATCAAAAATATCTATTTTGTTAGTTTCCATGAAGTGGAGCATAGAAATTTTATCGGTACATGGATAGGTAGTAGAGAGGATAAACCCGATGAGATGTATGAAATAGAAATATACGACGAACCTCGTCTTTTTAGTCCGGCAGGAGTACCAGCAGGTTATGCACTAATTTTTAAAAATATTGACAACGAGGGCAATAGAAGTTGTTTGTTCATTACAGGAAGTGCTGCTCGTTACAATGCTTTTTATGTACCTGATATGGGACTTCCTGATGAGGACTGTCAGTACTCTGCTCCTTTAACCCCTGATGATCTATTTGGAGTAATCGATAAGCGTGGAAATTTAAGGATTGAATGGGATAGATGGGAAGGTAGCGACACAGGAAGAATAAAATATGCTTTTAACGGTCGAAGAATGTAAATTATTTCAACTTTAAAATTAATCAAATGAAATATATATTATTAACCATAGCTATAAGCGTTTCGCTTACGGCTTTTGGACAGGAATTTAAAAACTCATTACTATGAAAAATATTTGGCAAATTCTAATTTTAAGCAGCGTACTTTTTATAATCAGTTGTGATTGCGATGCTCCGACAGATCCAAAATGTAGTAACTACGACCCTTGCTATGAAGTAACAGAAGTTAAGGCAGTCTTCAATTTTTATGAAGGAATCGGTGATACTTTAATACAAAGTGATACCGTACTTAACCTTTTTGTAACCTTCAAAGCAGAAGGAGAGTACGACAAAGTCAAATGGAAAATCGGTGACGATGCTCGGGAGTTTACAGAAGAGCAGTTTTCTTTAGCTTTTCGAGATACAGGAACGTATAAGGTAACACTTATGGTAGAACGTGAACCGAATAAAGCCTGTTTTCCTAATGATGATGGCTTAGATACTTTGGTGAAGTATTTTACACGAGTAAAAGGTTTAGGTGACAATCATCCAATTATTGGAGATTATCATGGTTATTTGGAGTCTAATCCTGATGATACTTTTACTGTGAATATCAAATATGAATTAGAATGGCAAGGTGATCCGACTGATCCTACAGATAAACATTTTTTCGTGTTTAATATCAACAAGGGCTGCAAAGATATTGATTATCAAAGAGGTGTGCGAGTATCAGACTCATACCGAGCTTTATACATCAATGGCTTAGGTTATACAGGTGATGGTTGTAAACAAGTTGAAGGTTATGTGCTTGCTCATAAAGATTTTAATGAAGTTACCATACCATTTACTTATGTTGATCCAAACTCTACATGGCCAGACTATGTATTTATTCATGAAGTATTTCATGGGATTCGTCAATGATAATTTATTAACAAATAAAAATTAAAATAAATGAAATATATATTATTAACCATAGCTTTAAGTATTTCGCTTATGGCTTATGGGCAGGATTGTAATGAATATACTTTTTCAACACATCCTACTACAGCAGTTAATACACAAGATCCAGCACATCTTAATCTTGATTTTGATTGGACAAGTCAGGTCTTTGATTTTTATAATTTAGGAAATTGGGGAACAGGTAGCTCTCCATTTTTCCAGACAAATGGAAATCCTTATATGATACATCTTCATGAATCTCAAGATAAAAATTCTGAGGATGGTTGGGAATTATTATTTTATGATTTTGGAACACAAATCGAATTAGATGAGTTAACAGAAGAACCTGTAGTTGATAATAATACGGGAGCTTATAAAATAGAACCTACACCTGATACAGAGGCTAATAACCCATTTTTTGTATTGTATAATCGTTATACAGGTATTGCCAGAGTTTTTGCACGAGTTGAACAACAATTTGGAGGTTATACAATGGCACGTATCAAATTATATTTCATAAGTGCAGGAGGACAAATACAAACATCCTTAATAAATGATCATAATACTTTATTACCTTTAGATCAGTTTTTTGCTGGTCCTTCCTATAACTCTCCTGTAGCCTTTATTAATACAAAGGGGAAATGGTTTTATACCGATTTTTTCATGAATTATGATCCATGTACTTGTGACTTCGAATCAGAATTACGATTAGAGGTTAGGTTAATAGAAGAAGCAACAATAGATTTGAAGGGACAAACAAATGGTGATATTGTATCTGTTCAAAACAAAGCAACGATAAATGATAAGGCAGGTAATGCTTTTTCAATGGGAGGGAAGGCTTTATTAAGTGGCAATGCTGACTTTCAAAAAACTTTGAAGGGATTTAAGGATATAGATGATTTTCGAGCAAAATAATTTAAAGAGATTAATAAACACTTACCCACTCAAACACAGCAGGATTATAAGGATAAAGTAACCTTATTTCAACAAGCATTAATTGATAATGAATTTATGCGAGATGCTTTAGAGATTGTTCCTTATGTTTCTACCGCTTTAGCATTTGTTGATTTATTTGTAGGAGGTGGTAAAAAAGATAATGGCTCGGGTCCAATTGAACTACATCCTTTAACGACGCAATCAATAAGTGAATATTATGGAACAATAACTTCTAATCAACTTTATATCGCTCAAGATTTCTGGTTACCAGGTTCTGATAATGTAAATAGACCAGTACGAAAACGACCATGGTACAATAATACTTTAGGTATTTTTAACTTGGTAAAGACACCAAGTATAAGATATGACTACGAAGAAAGATGTCACAGAGAAGATAGAGAAGAAATCTGTATTGGTAATCACTGGATTGAGTTTAATGATGAATTGGATTATGTGATTAATTATGCAGCAGGTTTTGATAATTCTAATTTTCCTGATGTTGAAGGTGAATTAGTGTTAGAGTTTAATGGTTTACTTGATGACTTTGAGCTAACAGATTATGATGGCTTAATCGCTCAAAAAGTAGGAAATAGATTGATTACTCGACGACTTCCTGTAAGTTGTTTGAATGATGTATTAAACTTACATTTTGATTTAGAAAATATTGACCATACTATACCTGTACCAACATTACCAAATATAAATACTATAAAAATTAAATTATATGCGAATCTAAAACGGTCTGATGCTGATGCCTCTACACAAAATGTACTCTTTGTTGGAGCATATCCTTTAAATATTGTATTTGATGATAATTTAGAAAATACATTTACACCAAGTCCTTATGCGAATATTCCAAATGTCGTTAACTTAGAAAATACAACAGTAACTTCGGATGTATTAGCATGGGAAACGGTCAACATTGGCGAAAATGTGATTATTTAACCACAAAATGGTAATTTATTGAATATCACAGCAGGAAGAGAAGTCAATATTTTAGGAGGTGCTAATAGCACATATATTTTTCAAAATACAAGGATTAAAACAGAAAGTCTATTTGCAAACACCTGCAAAGGCACGAATCCTCCTCAAACTGAATCGCAAATTCGTACATTCTGTGGTAGCAATACGTATCAAAAAGAAGAAAGAGGATTTTTGAAAAATGCGACCATTATAGATGATGAAAAATTAAAAGTAACAGCACAATTCAGTATTTCCCCCAATCCTACAACGACTTTTGTTAATATTGAAACGGAACAATCCTATCATTTAAGTGTATTCAATATGCTTGGGCAGCAAGTTGGACAGCAAAATGGAACGATGGGAACACAACGTTTTAATATGATGGATTTAGAATCAGGGATTTATTTCTTCGCTCTTGAGTTTGAAGATGGAACAAAAGAAACTGTAAAAGTGATGAAGCAATAAAATACAAAGCCGTCCCGACTCCTTCCCGAGATTTGGGGACAAGCGGGACGGCTTTCCATTGCTACAACTTCCAAGTCGTCAATCCTTTATTCGTAAATTGATAGCGTTTAAAAACGCCGCCGTAAGGTGCTAAAGCTTTCATCACATCGTAGCGCGTATTTTTTGGACAATAGAAAATCATATATCCTCCGCCACCAGCACCAGAGATTTTTCCGCCTGTTGCACCAGCTTTTCGGGCGGTGTCGTAGATTTCGTCTATCACAGGATTGGAGATGCCTGCTGCCATTTGTTTTTTGTAGTGCCAACCAAAATCCAAAATATCGCCTAATTTATCAAACTGACCAGTCAACAAAGCTTCCTTCATCATGATAGCTTGTTCTTTCAGTTTATGTGCCGCTTCTACGGATTTGTTGGCTTTTTTCTGACCAAAATTTTGAGCTTGTTTCTCAATAATTTTTGCCGAAAGGCGAGAAGTACCTGTGTGAAAAAGCAAGAGATTTAAACCTAATTCGTTGCTGTAATCTTCTTTGATACGAAGCGGATTGACGATAACTTTGTCGTCAGCGTAAAACTCCATGAAATTAAATCCACCGAAAGTCGCAGCGTATTGATCCTGCTTTCCGCCAGCCATCGCTAAGTCAACTCGTTCGATTTCATAAGCTAATTGTGCCATATCGTATTCGCCTAAAGGCAAATTTAACCATTCAGCGAAAGCTCCGATAATAGCGACCGTAATCGTCGAAGACGTTCCCAAACCTGAGCCAAAAGGCGAATCAACAAAAGTTGTTAACTTAAAACTCAATGGTTTTTTGGTGAAATCTTTAACGATTCGATTATAAACGCCTTTTAGTAATTCTAATGTGCCATCTATTTCTAAAAACTCGGTAGCGTCTAAAACTTGTTTTTCGTCTATATCAGCTGCATACAGGGTGATTTTTCCATCGTTGGTCGGTTCGATATTCGCATAAGCGTACAGACTTACGGTAGCGTTCAGTATTGCACCACCATAAATATCCGAATATGGACTGACATCTGTTCCGCCTCCTGCTAAACCTAATCGTAAAGGTGCTTTTGAGCGTATGATCATTTTTTTATTTTTGATTAATTGTACCGATTCATGGGCGTCCCAAATCTCGGTGATTAGATTCTTATTTATGACAATTTTTAAAATATTATCAAAAGTAAACAAAAAAACAGCACAACCGAAAAAATCAATTGTGCTGTTTCTATCTAATTTCTATCGAAAAAATCATCTTCCTTTATCGGCATCTAAGCGAATCAAAACGCCTAATAAAATGGTGAAAGCTAATAAGGAAGAACCTCCATAACTGATAAATGGTAGCGGAATACCGATAACCGGCATGATGCCTAACGTCATTCCGATATTTACCAAAAGGTGGAAAAATAAAATACTGGCGACCCCATACGCATAAACTCTTGTAAATCGAGAACGTTGTCGTTCTGCGATTAATACAATCCGTAACAGCAAGATTAAAAATAGAGTAATCAAAGCTAACGAACCGATAAATCCGTGTTCTTCTCCAACGGTACAAAATATGAAATCGGTTGCTTGTTCGGGAACATAATCTAATTTTGTAATCGTACCATTCAAAAATCCCTTTCCTGCTAAGCCTCCTGAACCGATGGCTAATTTTGACCATGTGACATTATACAAAGCCCCTAAGGGGTCGCATTCACTCGGTTTTAGCCAGACTTTGATCCTGTCTTGTTGATGCGGTTGTAGGATTTCATTAAAGCCGTAATTGACGACAGTCGTATATAAGCCACCGACAACCATGGTAATCATTAAGGCATAAAGTGTTTGTCGTTTTTTGACTTTTAGAACACGATAAATCCAATATACTACAAATAAAAGGCCTAAGCCGATTGCAGTTTCTACAATATAGCCTTCTCTTGCTAAGAAAACTGAACCAATTACTAAAGCCAAATAACCTAAAAATAACCTATTATTACCTGCTTGTGCTATTAATATACCTGTTCCCAGAATGATCATTCCCATATGGATAGAAATGATTTCAAACATTAATGCAACGATAGAAAAAATGGTAACTGTTATTCCGAAAATATACAAAGGCGGCGGCATACCTTCTCGATACAATACAATAAGTAAAGACGAAAAGACGAGTGCAGAACCTGCATCGCCTTGTAATAATATTAAAAACATCGGCAGCCCAATGATTCCTAAGGCAATGGCTTGATTTCGAAAATTCTGTAAAGAAACATTATAAGAACCTAAGTAACTGGCTAAAGCCAGACAGGTCGCAGCTTTTGCCGGTTCTGACGGTTGAATACGGATTGGCCCCAAAACTAACCATGATTTTGAGCCGGCAATCACAGTTCCTCCGAGCAGCACACTGAGCAGCAGCACAATTGCAATACCAAAGAAGATGTAAGCAAAGGTTTTATAAAAGCTACTTTCTATAATTAGCATAATAATACCTGCGAATACTGAAATGCCAATCCAAACTAACTGAACTCCATGGCGAGCCGACATATCGAATATGTCAGGATTGTCACCTGAACCGACGGCATATATCATTAACCAGCCTATCAGGACTAAGCCTAAATAAATAGATACAGTGATCCAATCTATCTCCCTTGCTGATGTTTCTGTTCTTGCACTCATTTTTCTATTCGTTTTTCAGACCTTTGGTTAATAGATTAGAATTAAACATTCGTTCTTCTAAATATTTTCGCTTATCGCTAATTTCGCCATTAAGATATTGCTCAATCATCAGACTGGCAATCGGGGCAGCGTGTGTCGCACCGTATCGACCATTTTCTACAAATACCGCAATGGCAATTTTAGGATTGTCTTTAGGAGCGAAAGCGATAAAAACACTATGATCTGCTCCGTGTGGGTTTTCGGCGGTTCCGGTTTTTCCACAAACGTCAATTCCTTCAATTTGTGCGACTCTCGCCGTACCAGCCAAAACGACATCGTGCATACCTTGAATAACAGGAGCGAAATGTCGTCTGTCCACCATTGTGTAATTCTTGGTTCGATATTTTAGTGGGATTTTAGTAGTATCGTTTTTAAACTCTTTTGATAAATGCGGCACGTAATACCAACCTCGATTTGCAATAATAGCTGTAAGGTTTGCCATTTGTAAAGGTGTGACTAAAAACTCCCCTTGGCCTATTCCTAATGAAATAATCGTTGGCGATTTCCAAGCGCCTTCCCGATATATTTTATTATAATAAGTTGTTGTTGGAACGTTTCCAGATGTTTCGTGTGGTAAATCAATTCCCAGTTTTCTACCCATTCCGAAAGCGTAGAGGTGTTGCACCAACGTATCTAAGCCTTTGTCGGCATTAGAAAAACCATTTTTATCAATTGTTTCTCTAAAAATTTGACAGTAGTACGCATTACAAGAATATTGAATTGCCCGAGATACGTTGTTGACTGGTGCGTGACCATGACAACCGACTCTCAATCCTCGATAAATATAACCCCCACGACAAACGACTCCTCTGTTGGGCGTAATGACACCTTCTTGTAAAGCAATCAAAGACATAATCGGTTTAAAAATAGACCCTGGAGGATATTGTGCCGAAATCGCTCGATTGAATAATGGCTGTGTTTTATCTTGTAATAAATTGGAATATGCTTTTCCTCTATCTCTATTGATTGTCAATAGGTTCGGGTCATAAGTCGGAGCAGAAACTAAGGCTAAAATCTCACCCGATGATGGTTCGATAGCCACGATGCTTCCCCGTTTATTTTTCATTAATTCCTCGCCATAAGCCTGTAAGTCAATATCTAACGAACTGACTAAGTCTAACCCCGACAAAGCAGCCGTATCTCGCTCCCCATTTTTGAAACTTCCTCTTGCGATACCTAACTTATCTCGTAAGACATAACTCACCCCACGTTGACCTCGAAGCTGTTTTTCATAAGCCAATTCAATTCCATTGATACCGATATAATCACCCGATTTGTAATATCGTTCTTTGTCGTTATCAATTTGTGTTTGGTTCACTTCTCCGATATATCCTAAAACGTGCGCTCCATTAGGATAAGAATATCCACGGACGTTTCTTAACTCCACATAAAAGCCGGGAAACTCATACATACTCTCTTGAAATCGAGCAAATACTTTTGGTGAAATCGCTTTTAGAAATACAAAGGGCTTATATTTTCGATAACGATAGCCCCAATCTTTATTGATGTTTTTTTCGAACGTCTCAACACTGATATTCAATAGGTCACATAATTTGGCGGTATCAATATCTGCTTTAGCGACTTGATTATAGGTTACCCATAGGTCATAAATTCCATTATTATTGACCAAGAGTTTTCCATTACGATCTAAGACTGTTCCTCTCGAAGCATAAATTGTTTCTTTTTTCACCCCTCCGTCTTGCGATTCGCTGAGAACTTGTAGCTGAAAACATTTTAATAATAAAATAGCAGCTACAGTGATGAAGATTCCCTGTATGACGTATCTTTTATTTTGATTATTATCTTGCTGCATAATTTTTGAAGTGTAAAATGTGAGCTGTAAAGTGTAAGAATCATTTATCAATAATACGTCTCACTTGCCGCCTCACATTTTTTACAATAATTCTTTTTCTATCGTTTTATTAAAACTAACCTATCGTCATTTATCAGTAAACTGCTTATTTTTGATGACGACACTTATCATAATTCCTTCAAATATATAGCCATATCGTTTTGCATCTCATAGGCTAGACTCTAAAATAGGAGTGTTGTTGTGCTACACTTTTGGATTAAACAAATAGGTGTAGATAATAATCAACAACATAGATAAAATAAAACTTAAAATAGTCTTGAGCAACAGTAAGCCAAACCCCACGACAGTGAAGGCTTCTAATATAAAGACTATGAATAAATGAATAAACAACAAAATAGCAACGTATTGAAAAAACCAAGCTGCACCAAACTGATTTTTGGTCGGTTTATGATTTGGCTCGTATCCACCACGAGGCTCAATAACCGCCAAAATACCTGAACGAATATAGGCAATAAAAACACAGGTCGCTGCATGTACGCCAGCCGTATCATAAAACATATCTACACTGATGCCGACCACAAAAGCAATGACTAACAAAGCTACTTTTTGTATCCGAATCGGTAACAACAACAGGAATAAAGGATAAATATATAGGTTTACATAACTATTATTGATTTCGACATTTATCAAAATCAAGACCTGTACTAGAAACAATCCCAAAAATCTTAATACATTAGCTACTATAACGTCACTCATCTTCTAACTTTACGGCTTCTTCTAAGGCTTCTTGTTCCTCTTTTAATAAATTATTCACCACAAAAACATGGTTCAAATTATTCATATCGCTACTTAAACGCACCTTGATTTCATAAAAATTACTTCCATCAATAATTTTGGCTTTGCTTACTGTTCCTATCATGATACCTTCGGGGAACATCGTCGAAAAACCACTGGTGATTATCGTATCGCCCTTTTCGAGTTCTGCATGTTTCGGTATCGCATCTAAGTACATGTATCGTGCATCGTTTTTCTTCCAAACCAGTGACCCGAAGTAATCGCTTGATTTTAGCTTTGCACTGATTCGAGTATTATGATGCAATATAGACATCACGCCAGCATAGTTTTTAGAAACTTTCTGAACGACGCCCACAATTCCGTTATTCGTAATCACACCAGTATTGGACTTAATACCGTGAGATTTCCCTCTATTTAAGGTCAAATAATTATTGTAACGATTGACAGAATTATTAACAACTTTGGCAGGAATATATTCGTATTGCTGTAAGTATTGAGTATCTACCACTTCGACCGTATCCACATTTTCATCAAAATAAGCATTGGGTAATTGTTCCATCAAACGCTTATTATCATTGGCTAACTCGGCATTCACATCACCTAGGTTCCAATAACTCACGATTTTGTCATATCGCTCGTAGAAGCTGCCCGTCATTTGATTTGCAGAACTTACGAATACTTGGTTTTGCTTTTCATTATTATTAACTACCAGGTAGAAACTGATAATTTCTAATAGAATGAAAACAAAGAAAGCATTATACTTTATAAAAAATAAAACTAAATTCCGCATGACATTTGATACTCTGTTCGGAAGGTTAAAACATCAATAGCAGACGCTCATAGAAAGGGTCTGCTATCGTTAATTTTCTTTACTGATGAAAGCTAAACAAAGCTTTTGCTATGGCATCAGATTGTTCTACTTGATTAAACGCTTCGACGATCAATCAAGAAAGTGAACTTATTTGTATTCTTCAAGGCAATTCCGGTACCTCGTACAACTGCACGAAGTGGATCGTCTGCTACATGAACCGGTAATTTTGTTTTCTTACGTAAACGTTTGTCCAAGCCACGAATCAATGCTCCTCCACCTGTCAAATATAAGCCTCGTTTGTAAATATCAGCTGCCAACTCTGGTGGCGTACTTTCCAATGCTTTCAGTACCGCTTCCTCAATTTTTGAAATCGATTTGTCTAAACAAACAGCAATCTCTGGATAACTAATCATGATTTGTTTCGGAATACCAGTCATCAAGTCACGCCCATTAACAGAAAAATCCTCAGGCGGATTATCCAACTCTGTTAATGCCGAGCCAATATGAATCTTGATTTGCTCCGCTGTTCTTTCACCGATTAAGATGTTATGTTGGCGTTTCATATGATTCATAATATCATTCGTGAACTCATCGCCAGCGATGCGGATAGATTGATCACAAACAATCCCTGAAAGAGCAATGACTGCAATCTCTGTCGTTCCGCCTCCAATATCAATAATCATATTACCAATCGGCTCTTCTACATCTAAACCAATACCTAAAGCTGCTGCCATCGGTTCGTAAATAAGGTAAGTCTCCTTAGAGTCAACATGGTCAGCAGAGTCAAAAACGGCACGTTTCTCTACCTCCGTGATACCTGAAGGAATACAAATAACCATTTTCATCTGATTCAGAAAGTGTCTTTTGATTCCGGACATATTAATTAGTCCCTCAATCATGCTTTCTGCTGCCTGAAAATCTGCAATGACACCATCTTTTAAAGGACGAATTGTTTTAATGTGTTCATGCGTTTTCTCATGCATCTGCATCGCCTTATTACCTACGGCGATAGTCTCTCCTGTTCTTCTATTTATAGCTACGATAGACGGTTCATCTACCACTACTTGATCATCTCGGATTATTAGGGTATTAGCCGTTCCGAGGTCAATTGCTAATTCTTGTGTAAAAAAATTGAAAAATTTCATTGACGCTGCTAAAAATTTACGATTTTGATGGGTGTTTAATACCTCAAAATCTCCTCTCAAAATAGTGTTTCGCTTTGGTTTAATTTCTGTGAGGTTAGAACAAGGATGACTATATTTATTGATCCTAAAAAGATAAATAAATATAGTGAATAGTTTTGATTCAGAAATTCTTATGGAATGATTAAATCTTCGTCCTTTTTCCTCCTAAAGTAACATAATTTGTTAAATCAAATGATGTACGTATTACAGACGACAAATATAGTTAAAAATAACTGTGAATAATAACTAATATTTAGAGTTTTATTAGAATAAAATGATAACAATTTGATTTTTTTATAATCTCTAATCATTTCATACCATAATCATAATGAAATTCATTGATCTGATTCTTTCGCCTTGCTACTTCAAAAAGTCAATTGTATGATGGATTAATTTTTTGGTATTAATTGGCAGCATTTCACCAGTAAAAGGATGTCGGCCATCAAAAACATGGTCTGCATTTTCAATCAAAACGAAAGTCGCCTTCGGATTCCACCTTTTATGTAATTCAGCCGAAGCAATTGGAATCGCAGGGTCATTAGTTCCTTGTAGGATTAAGTGCGGTTTATTGATTTTGTTTAAGGCTTTTTCGGTACTAAATCGCTCTTCATTTTGTTTAAAATTTTCATACAACTGATAATATAAAGGCATTTCTTGTTTCGTTCGGCCATTGACGATAATATACACACCGTTTTCCTTCCATTTTTCGACCATTTCGGGCTTAAACATCCAGTCCAAAGTACCGACTGAAGCCCAAGTAATTAGACTCGAAATTCGAGTGTCTTCCGCTGCTTTTATAATCGCAACGCCACCGCCACGACTGTGACCGATTAAGTGGATTTTATCAGGGTTTATTTCTGGTTTTGGAATAATATTTTGGTTATCAATCCAATCTAAGACACTGTCTAAATCATCTAATTCTATTTCATAATTATTGAGTCCAAATGCTTCTAAATCTCCAAATTCTGACGGATTTTCAGGCGTTGTTCCGTTGTGTGAAAAATTCATTTTAAGGAAAACAAATCCTGCATTTGCAATTTCCTCCCCGATTTTCCACCAAGTTCCCCAATCTTTAAAACCTTTGAAGCCATGTGCAAAAAGCACAACATCCTTGGCTTGCTCAGTTGTCGGCCAATAAGCATCTAATAAAATCGGTTTCCCGTGTTTTCCGTCAACTATTATATTTTCCTGCTTGTTCATACTATAATTTTCATTGCTGATTTGATAAGAATAATTGTCTTGTCATAAAGTTAAAAAATACAACGCTAAATATAGAAAAAGTAGAATTTTTGATAAAATACGAACAATGGTCATACGAATTTTCAATATTTTCTGAAAGTTTATATTGTATTACCATAAAATAGTATTGTATCTTGCACTCAATTTAGTTTTGCTAACTTTTAACTTTTGAAAAGTTAATACAAAAATATTGATAACTTATTGATTATGAAGGTAATAGTTCAAAATCAATAGTTCATAATCTATAAAAATGTCCTTAAATACGATAAAGCATCCGATAGAAGAAGAGTTAAAGGTTTTTGAAACTCGCTTTAAAGAAGCAATGAAAAGCCCTGTTCCTTTATTGGATAAAGTAACGCATTATATTGTACGCCGAAAAGGAAAGCAAATGCGTCCCATGTTTGTTTTTCTTTGTGCGAAACTCTGTGGTGAAGTCAACGATGCGTCTTATCACGCTGCTTCTTTGGTCGAACTCCTACACACGGCAACTTTGGTACATGATGATGTGGTTGATGATGCTTACGAACGTCGGGGATTTTTCTCTATCAATGCACTTTGGAAAAACAAAATTGCTGTTTTAGTCGGTGATTATCTCTTAGCACAAGGGCTTTTGTTAGCATTAGATAATGGTGAGTTCAAACTATTACAAATCCTTTCTCGTGCCGTTCGAGCGATGAGCGAAGGCGAATTGTTACAGCTTGAAAAGGCCAGACGATTAGATATTAAAGAAAGTATTTATTACGATATTATTGAGAAAAAAACAGCTTCCTTAATCGCAGCAGCTTGTATGGCAGGAGCTTCCACGATAATTAAAGATGAGAAAAAACTCGAGCAATTTTATGATTTCGGCTTGAAAATCGGGATTGCTTTCCAAATTCGTGATGATTTATTTGATTTTGGGACGGACGATGTCGGAAAGCCACTGGGTATTGATATCAAGGAGAAAAAAATGACACTTCCGCTAATTTATGCCTTAGAAAATACCAGCCGCAGCGAAAGAAAACGCATTATTAAATTAATAAAAAATCATAACGAGGACAAGGAGAAAGTAGGCGAAGTGATTGAGTTTGTACGAAAAAGTGGCGGGTTAGAATATGCTCAAAAAGCGATGTATGATTATCGTAATAGTGCTTTTGAGATATTAGATACTTTTGAGAACAACGAAGCTCGGGAGTCGCTTCGTGCTTTGGTAAATTATGTAACGGAACGGAAAAAGTAATTGAACTTTCTGTGAATATTAATGTGATAGGGTTTATTGTCGTTTTTAGGGTGGTAAACCCTATTTTTTTACAAAAAAAATCGAGCAACTTTCGTTACTCGATTTTAGTGTGTTCATCATAGTCTGTCCCGCTATATCCCTATATCTCAGGGAAATTTTGGGATTCAGTTTGTGTGTTCAAGTGGGAATTAGTTTAGTTGCGTGTGTTCAAAGCGTGTTCAATTTCTTTTGATGGTATGTTAATGTTTTTTATTAAAGTGTTATGTTCAAAGTTGATGTGTGTCTGCGAAAGTAGATAGATTGTTGTTTGTTCGTTTTTGCTACTTCAAATATGCGATCATCTCACCAAGATTCCTAATGACTTTACGTCAATAGGTCATTTAAGCGAGTTAACTGGTGGTTTAATAGATTAAACGAAAATTTAGATTGAAAATGGAGAGGATCGAAAATAAGTTTACAAGTAGGAAGTAGAGGGTATCAAAGGATAGGAGCTGCTACTTTATGATTTTTATTACAAATGACGGATTCAAAAAGAAAACCTGGCAGATTCTAAATCTGCCAGGTTTCGAGATCGTTTTATAAAATAAAGTGCTATTTTTTATTAAAAATCATTTCTGATATAGTCCCCTAAATTATAATTAACAAAAGCGTATAACGTGGCTAAAGCCAATGCTTTTGCTTGGTCTTCCTCACATTCTATCTTCATCAGATAATGATTTTCCAATTTATTATATACAGCGAAGTAAGTTACTTTGAAAGCAGTCAAAATATCTTTACGAAGTGGGTCAGCAGCAATATTACGTTCTACTGCATCTAATAAATTCATGTTCCACATTTCGTATAATTCCTGTTCTGGTAGTGATATTTTTTTCGGATTTAAGTACAGTTCTATACGACGTGCTTTATAGGCTTGTAACTCTGTCGAATGATTTTCTAAGCGTTGTGCATCAGATAATAAATCCATATCTTGAGCCATTGCTTTCAAAATTCTCACTTCTTTGATGTTCTCGAATCCTTCGCAATAGGTAAACTCAGGTGGCGTCAAACCTGCAAAAGCTTGTGACAATTCGTAATTGTGTTCTTTGATCATCCAGCAAGGAACTTTTGGATTATTGTCACTCACATGAGCGATATAAGCATAATGTTGAAAAATCGTTTGGAGGTTCGTGTAGGCATATTGTTTCGTATAATCGAACCTTGCACGACCATTAAAATTAGCATAAGCCTGATTAACCGCATTATTCATTAAAAAATCTATTTCACGGTCACTCGGTGCAGGTACTTTGCCTGTAAAGTATAAATAAGCCAGATAGACTTTAGCTATAGGATGTTGAAATTTTTGTAAATTTTCAGCCGCTACTGTTGGATTAAATTCAATTAATTCGATATTTCCTTGAAGCGATGTAACGTCTCCTCTTGCTGTAATAACCGTCGGTTCGTCAATTGCACGAGTTGCATATAATTGATACATTTCGTTATTATCCTGAAACTCCTTCAAGCTATTTCGAGTATCATCGTTATAAATACCATTTACATTTCCTTTGAACTTTTTGCTATCCTTCAATGCTTCTTGTAAACCAGCGATTGAAGCCTTTGCTACTGGATCTCCATTATTAGTTTTATTTTTAGCGCTGCTATTCAGGTTTAAATTTGGATTGACATTGGCCACTTTTCTGGCTTTCACTTTTCCTAAATTTAAATAATTTTCTTCGAATGAAGTCGCTGGTTGTAACCAAATAATGTCCGTATCTTTCATAAATGCTGAAGGAAAACCATTCACTCTGGCTTTATCTAAAGCGATTTTGGCACTCGTAATATCAGCATAAAAACCAATCAAAACCCGGACTTCATCCTGTTTGATGTGTAAATATACTTTACCCAACGTCTTTGCATCAGATAAATCTATTTTTTCGCCTATTGTGTAAGATGCTAACTGAACCGTTTTAACGATTTTCGTATCATCGATCGTGCGAGTTATAATAAAAGCATCGGAATATCCTTTATTTTGTACTTTTTCTAAAAACTGTACCGCTGTTGCTTTGTCTTCAAACTTGCTAACCATTACTTTTTTGAGTTGGCTATTTGGTACATTTTCCAAATAAACCATTCCTAAGTCCGTCAAAAATTGAAAGTGCTCTGCTTGAGGCTCAGAAAAAACACCGATTTGAATTGAATAGATTTCTTTCGGTGCATTCATTGCCATTGATTGAAAGGCAAATAATAAGGTCAACAATAATATTCCGCTAAAGCGTTTCATACTCATCGTTTTTAATATATTTTTCAAAAATTGTAGTTAGTATCTTGTTGAATATTTCAACGAAAAATAAATGCTCACCGACTTTTTGGCATTACAGTAACTCGGCGATTGAGATATTTTTATTTAATATTAAATTAAAGATTGATATAAATGCTTCGAAATTAAGGATTTATATACAATTTCTAAAACTTTAAGGACAATTTTGATGCCTTTTTGAAATTGACGATTGATTAAATCATCTTCTAAGACGCAAAATTACTAAAATGATACCTTATATAAGGTTAAATTCTCTTTTGATGTTCCAAACGATTTTTTAATGTTTTTTGTTACAAAATTTTATTACTCAATTTATTATAAACTTATTTTTAAATAATTGATATTCAGATAAATAAAAACTTCTATCACTCGCTTAAAGTATTTGTTTTTAAGCGAATAATAGAAGTTTGAAATATAGGAAATAATTTGGTTTATTATTACACCTTCTGCCACGAACGCCACAACAATACACCTGCTACCACCGAAATCACCGCACCAATCAACGCATGTGTTAATTGTCCGTATAAGAATAAACCGGTCGTAAACAGCACGCCATACACCAAGAAAATCCCAGCAAACATACCGGTTAATTCTTGTGGCAATTTACCAGTTGTTACTTCGTTCGGGTTGATTTGTTCGTTCGCAATTCCCTCTTGAATCACAGGCTGCCAACCGCCTTTATGTGGTTTGATTAAATTATAAAAATCAATCAAAGTTTTGCGTTCAACCGCAGGAGTCATCAGCGTTACCGCAATCCAGCCGATAGTCGTAATCGCTACACTTAACAACAATTCAACGTGTCCGTCCAATGTGCCTTTTGGTAAAATAAACTTAAAAATAACCGCTACCACAAACGAAATTATCATCGCTGCAATTTCGCTATAAGCGTTAATTCGCCACCAAAACCAACGCAAAATAAACAGCAGACCGGTTCCTGCACCCATCAAAACGATAATGTCAAATGCTTCTTTCGCATTTTGCAATTGCAAAGCAACAAAGGCTGCAAAAATCATTAAGATGACCGTCGAAATACGACCAATCATCACTTGCTGTTTTTCGCTCGCTTCGGCATTCATAAATCGTTTATAAAAATCATTCACGATATACGACGAACCCCAATTTAAGTGCGTAGAAATCGTGGACATAAACGCAGCGACCAATGACGCAATCACAATGCCTAATAAGCCTTTCGGCAAATAAGTCAGCATGGCAGGATAAGCCAAATCGTCATCAATTACGCTTTCCGCAATATTCGGAAAAGCGGTACGAATCGCATCTAAATCAGGAAAAACAATCAATGAAGCCAACGCAATCAAAATCCAAGGCCATGGACGTAACGCATAATGCGCGATATTAAATAATAAAGTCGCACCAACGGCATTTTTTTCATCTTTTGCCGACAACATTCGCTGCACGATGTAACCGCCGCCACCAGGTTCTGCACCAGGATAATAGGCTGCCCACCATTGCACCGCCAACGGAATAATTAATAAAGAAACTAAGGCTTCGGTATTATTAAAATCGGGCAATAAATCCATTTTTCCAATTACATTTTCATGTGTCACCAAAGCATCTAAACCGCCAACTTGTGGCATATTCACAATAAAATATGCTGCCCAAATTGTTCCTATCATAGCAATTATAAATTGGAAAAAATCGGTCAAAATAATGCCTCGCAAGCCGCCAACTGCCGAATAAGCAACGGTTACGACCGAAGCAATTAACAAGGTTTGCATCGGTTCGAGTCCTAATAACGTGCTACCAATTTTTATTGCCGCAAGGCAAACGGTCGCCATGATTAAAACATTAAAAACAACACCTAAATATAAGGCACGAAAACCTCGTAAAAATGCCGCTTCTTTGCCGCTATATCGGAGTTCGTAAAACTCCAAATCGGTTAAAATTCCCGAACGTCGCCACAGTTTGGCATAAATAAAAACGGTCATCATTCCAGTAATTAAAAACGCCCACCAAACCCAGTTTCCTGCAACGCCATCTTTACGAATCAAGTCTGTTACAAGGTTTGGCGTATCTGCTGAGAAAGTCGTTGCGACCATCGAGACACCTAAAAGCCACCACGGCATATTCCGCCCTGATAAGAAAAAATCTGCGGAACTTTTGCCGCTTTGTCGGGATACAATCACACCGATTAGTAAAGAAATTACTAAAAAAGCACCTATAATTGTCCAATCTAATGTCGATAATGTCATGGTTTTATTGGTTATTATTTAACTATTAAATATTATTTGGTTCGTATTTTTTATTTTCCATTTTCAATTAATTCACCACAATCTCATCTACAAACAACCACGCTGCATTTCCGCCACCTTGCCGCCCTTCGGGAATCGTTCCATAATTTTCAAAAACGACTTTTAAATAGCGAGTTTGTTTGTCTTTCAAATCAAACTTCGTTGTCACCACTTTTTCGTCCGTTTTTTTGACATTTTGTTTGAAAATTTCTTGAAAATTTTCGCCATCGCTGGACATATATAACGTAATTGACTTTGGTAAATAAATCCATTGACCTTCACCATCAAAATTACGAAAAGCAAAACTGGTAATGTTTGTCGTTTCACCAAAATCAATGATAGCTTCGCAGTCTTCACCCTCAAAACCCAACCATTCCGAATCGCCATAACGTTCGTCGCTTCCAAAAATACCATTGATAATTGAGGCATTTCCGCCACCTTGATACTTTTCGTGTGGCTGATTTTTGAGCGTAATTTTTTTACCGGCAGCTTTATGTATCTTAAACGTTTCTTCCCAACCTCGACCAACTTTTTTACCATTTGAAAATGCTTGTACTTTTACGGTTGTCGTTTTGCTTATCGCAATTTCGCCTTCGTACAAAGTTGAACTTTCGGATGGTTCGCTGCCGTCTGTGGTGTAGTAAATTTTCGATTCTGCTTGTGTAGAAAGTGACAAATTCACGATTCCATTTTCTGATTTGGTTTTGCTGTCAATTTCATACAAATGATTAGCGGAATTAATGCCCATTAATTGCAATCGTTCGATATGTGCTGCAATCCGAGGAATAAATTTATCAAAATTTCTGACATCTTTTGGACTCCAAGCCACTTCCGCTATCGCACAAAGGCGAGGAAACGCCATATAATGCAATTTTTCTCTGGTCGGAATGTACTCTGTCCACAAATTTACCTGCGTTCCAAGTACATATTTCGCTTCTTCTTTTGTCAATTCTTCGGGAATCGGTTCATATTCATACACCTTTTTCAAAGGTAAAAAACCACCAATTGCCAACGGTTCGTCGGCGTGTGTGCTTTGGTAATAATCCAGATAACAGTGCGAAGTCGGAGTCATAATCACATCGTGTTTTTGCTTTGCCGCTTCGATACCGCCTTCAATTCCTCGCCACGACATTACTGTTGCATTCGGTGCTAAACCACCTTCCAAGATTTCGTCCCAACCAATGATTTTTTTACCTTTTGAATTGATATATTTTTCCATTCTTTGAATAAAATAACTCTGCAAGCCATGTTCATCTTTCAACCCTTTTTCCTTAATCAAATTTTGGCAAAACGCACTTTCTTTCCACTTCGTTTTCGGACATTCATCGCCGCCAATGTGGATATATTCACTGGGAAAAAGTGCTATAACTTCATCAATTACATTTTCCAAAAACTCAAAAGTTTCCTCAGTTGGACAAAAAACATTATCCGAAATTCCCCAAATTTGCATCACTTCAAACGTCTTATTCGGTTCACACGACAACTCTGGATAAGCCGCCAAAACCGCTTGTGCGTGTCCTGGCATTTCGATTTCGGGAACGACCGTGATGAAGTTTTTACGAGCGTACTGCACAATTTCTCTGATGTCTTTTTGAGAATAAAATCCGCCGTAAGGTTTGCCGTCAAATTGATGTGGCTGGTCGTTGTAATGTCCAACTAAGGTTTGCTTTCTTGTGCTACTAATTTTTGTTAACTCTGGATATTTTTTGATTTCAATTCGCCAACCTTGATCGTCCGTTAAATGCAAGTGTAAATGATTGATTTTATGGAAAGCCAGTTGGTCAATAAACTCTTTTACCGTTCCAACCGTAGAAAAATGTCGAGCAACATCTAAGTGCGTTCCTCGATAAACAAATCGAGGTGCATCTTCAATTTCTACCGCAGGAATTTCCCATTTTATGCCTTGAACGGGTTTTGTTGTTTCATATTCAATTGGGAATAATTGACGCAACGTTTGAAAGGCATAAAACAAGCCTTTTTCCGTTTTGGCTTTCGCCAATATTCGTTTACTATTGACAGAAAGCGTATAACTTTCCTCATGTTCAATGCTTGAATCCAACTCAAAAATCACCGCATTTTGACTGCCTTCGTTCGTTATATCCAAAGGAAAACCCGTTGCCAAAAGTGTTTTTTTGAAAAATATTTCTCCAATTTTTTTCGTGCTTTCGGTGACAACAATTTTCGTATCAGTATCGACCTCAAAAGCCCCACTTTTTGCCGTTACTTTTGCAGGATAAGGAATGATGTTGAAGTTATCAGCAGTTGTTATTTCGCTGTTTTCTGTGTTGCAACTTGCGAAAAATAATGTTGCGAATAGTAGAAATATTGATAAATATTTATTCATGGTTTTTGATTTTTATTGCACCTCATCCCTAACCCTCTCCTGAAGGAGAAGGGAAAAACAATCAGCGTTGTAAGGTGATGAACTTTATATTCAAAATTCTTATGTTGTTATAATTTGAATTCATAATCTTATTGAAATCAGGATTTATTTCCTTTTGCTTGAGGAAGGGTTAGGGACGAGGTATTCAAACATACGAAACGCCTCATTATTCACACCAAATAAAAAGTGTGTTTTATTATCAACTGTAATTTTTTCAATTTGTCGAACGCTACCTTTTATATCAAAATTCGATTGTACGTAAGGCATCGGTTTGAACTCGCCCTTGCCGTTTCCTAAGAAAATTTGTCCGTGATTGCCGTCTAATCTACCCAATTTTACACGAGTATTTATTGTGTTTCCGCCTGTAATTATGTCAAGATTGCCGTCGTTATTCACATCAAAAGATTGAATAGCGTGAACGGGTGCGATTTGTATATTTATTGGTAATTTTTTCTTTACGAATTGGCCGTTATTATTTTCCAAATAAATCGTTTCTAAGGTCGTAACCATTAACTTTTTTGCTATTCTAAGTTGTCCTTCATTTAGAATATCTTGAATTTGTGCGTTCGCATAATCCTTAAAGTACAAGTAATTTTTTTTCAAATGTGGCAATTGTCCAATTAAATCATCTCGTGAAATAAACGGATAGGATTTTCCACCATTATAATAGCACAACAACGGGTCAACACTTCCATTATCATCAAAATCACCATGGAAAAGTTCTAACGGTTCGGTCGGACTTGCGGAGATTTGAGCGTTGACGCCTAAGTTGCCAATGACTAAATCTTTGTCGCCATCATTATCAAAATCTGCTGCGTGAATCGTGTTCCATAAGCCGTTTGCATTGTCACCAATATACTTTTCGGTTGCGTTTGTCAGTGCATTATTTTTATATTCAAAAATAGTAATCGGTTGCCATTCGCTTACGACAATCAATTCCATTTTTTTATCCTCATTAATGTCTAACCAGATAGCATCTTTTACGCTTCCATTAGTTGAGACTGGCGTTGACTTATTTTTAAAAACACCATTTCCATCGTTGATAAGTAACTGACTTTTATACGATTGTGGATATTTTCCATAAATGTAGCCGCCACCAACGAACAAATCCAAATCGCCATCAGCATCAATATCTGCGGCTGTAACGCAAGTCGTATTCATCGGGAAATTTGGTAAGTTTTGCTCGGTTTTCGTGAAGTTTCCGTTGCCATTGTTGAGGTACAATCTGTCTTGCAAATTTGCATCATTTTCAGGAAATTCATAGCTGCCGCTTCCGACATACAAATCTAATTGTCCATCATTATTGGCATCAAAAAACAGGGCTTCGCTGTCTTCATTTTGTGCTGATTTTTCAAAAATCGTATTATTTCCTTTTGAAAAACTGCCCGAAGCATTTTGAAGTAACAGCTGTCCGCTTGAGCCTTTGGCGTTGCCTAAATAAATATCTTCCCGATTATCGCCATTAACATCTCCGACGGCAATCGTCGCATTTTCACGAGAATAAAACCACGGCAACAACGATTGAATTTTGAAATCGCTAAAGTTATTTTCTTTATGTTCGGCGGTGATTAAATCCGTTTTTTTGAAATATGGATTAGGTTTTTTCGCTGCGTAAAACGGCTGTTTCTTAGCATTTTTAATATCAATTTCGATCGCTTGATTGACTTGAATATTTGTCAAAACTTGTCGTTCATCGGTTGTCCAAATCACTACAATGGAGTCAATTTTTGAAATATTTCCAAGGCCAAAGTTTAAAATTGGGCTGACCGAAGATTGAAAACCTCGAACCAATTGTTGTTCTTGAAAAAATACGTTATCGTCTGCATAAATTTTAACTTTTGAACCAATACCAAACGCATTACTTTTTCTTCCTTTTAGCTTGATTGATAAATAGTTATGATTGTTTAATTTATCAGTATTATTTTTATAAATATGAGCATAATCGCCTGTGTTATTCGTGACTAAGTCCAAATCGCCATCATTATCTAAATCGACATAAATGGCACTTTGTGACACAATCGGGTCGGTTAAACCCCAGTTTTTAGCTTGGTTCTCAAATTTTAAATCGCCTTTATTTTGATAAAAATAATTGGGTAACGTAATCGGCGGCATTTTCTCCATGTAGCCATCAAAATCCGTGTGTTCTTGTCCTTGATTAATTTTTGTGACTTCGTTAGCGGTGAAGGTCAAAAAATCCATATCGGTATGATCTTTCGGATAGCCGTTTGCGATGAATAAATCTTTCAATCCATCGTTATCAAAGTCAAAGAAAAGCGGTGCCCAACTCCAATCGGTATTCGATACACCTGATAATTGTCCTATTTCCGAAAACGTGCCGTCACCATTATTCAACTGCAACATATTTCGGCTGTATTGATTTTGAAAACCATTTTTTTCTAAGAAAGTGACTTTATCAAAATTATCCACTCCCGAGTGCATTTTTTGTGCATAATTATCTTCTGGTAACATATCCAAACTCACGTAATCCAATAATCCATCATTATTAAAGTCAGCTACATCAGAACCCATCGAAAACATAGAATTATGGTCAAACGTTTCGGCGAAAACCTCGGAAAACGTACCATTTTGATTATTAATAAATAAATAATCGGGTTCGTTAAAATCATTTCCAATAAAAATATCTGCCCAATTATCGCCATTGATATCGGCTACGCTAATGCCGAGGCTGAAGGTCAAAACATTGGAGTGAATACCGGCTTCTTCGGTGACGTTGATGAATTTTCCGTTATCATTTCTAAATAATTTATTGGTAAAATTGGGGTTTGTTTTTTGTCGAACTTGTACAACTTCTAATGAGCCTTTGGAATACTCAACGGTCGAATGATTGAGTGAAAAAAAGTCTAAATCACCATCTTTATCATAATCAAAGAAAGCAGAATGCGTGGAATACGCCAAATCCGCCAAGCCGTACTCTTCTGCTTTTTCGGTAAACGTCAAATCTTTATTATTAATAAAAAGTAAATTATGACGCAAATTATCAAACGGATAACCAGCTCTCGAAATGTAAATATCCAACCAACCGTCTTCGTTAATGTCAACGGTTGTCACGCCCGTACACCAACCTTCTTTACTTGCAATTCCTGATTTTTGCGTCACGTCTTCAAACTCAAAATCACCTCCCGAGCAATCGGGACAGGTCTTATTAATATACAAACGATTCTTCACCATGTTACCCGTAAACACCAAATCTTGCAATCCATCATTATTAAAATCACCTGCTGCAACACCGCCGCCATTGTTAAAATAATGATATTTGAAAATATTAAAATTTTCATCTTCTTTTAATAAATTTCGGAAATCAATACCGGTCGTATTGGCTGAAACCTTTGTGAATAGTGCATCTTTTGGTTCATTTTTGCATGAACTGATGGCGATGATTATGATGATGATGTATAGTATTCGTTTCATTCTATTTGGTTTTCATAGGGTGAAGCCCTATGTTAATGAAGTCGCCCCTTTGGGGCTTTTTGGTTTTTTATTTCTAACTTTTCTATCGCCAGTATGATCAATGCCTTGCTCTCTTTCTAAGTCAATCATTGCTTGTGGTCTGAAGTTTAGAATTAAAGCTCGCCGCTGATTATTTGTCGTATTTCCTTTGCTAAAATGTAGTGTAAAACCATCGTGAAAAGTACAGCCGCCTGCGTTCAGTGGAATACATTGGGCGTTTTCCGCATTTGTTTTACAGTACAAAGCTCCTTTATTTGGAAGCGAAAAATGTTGTAATATTTCGTCATCATTTTCTTTTGGAATAAACCACATACAACCTGTTGCTTCGGTTACATCGTCTAATGCAACCCAACAACTGACAGCTCTTTTATCAGGCATTTTTATCCAATAGGCGGCGTCTTGATGCCAGGGTGTTTCGGTGTTTGTCATCGGTGCTTTATTGATAAGCATATCAAAATCGAGTGCCATATCATCACCTAATAATGTTTTGGCTTTCGCCAGTGCTGCTTGGTAAACAATGCTTTGGGATAATTGCGGTTCAATCATGCTTGGCCGCATGATTTGGGTAATTTTTTCTACTTTTTCTACTTTTTCGTTTGTGGCTTCACCTGCCAAATCGCTTCTTAGTCCTGCTGTTCGTTTTTTGTCATTCAAGAGTTCGTCATATAAGACTTGAAGTTTTGTTACTTCGGATAATGGAATAATTTGTTCCATTTTTGCAAAGCCATTTTTTAGAAAATGTTGTTTCATTGGTGAATTTTTAGTTGAATTCTAAAGGGATTTTTACAAAAGTAAATTTATAATAAAGAAAAGGCATTTGAGAAGTAATGATTTAAAATAATTATCAAAATGACAAATTATTAAAAAACTGCTCTCAAAATGCCTTCTACCTGAACTAAATTTTTTGTGTTACGGGTTGCGTGTTACGAGTTTTATCGTTATTGCGTAATCATATCACGTTTTTTACGTCAAATCGATAAAACCCGCAACTCGCAGAATTTAATCAACATCCCACCATAAAGGTGTTCCACCTGTATCAGGGCCACCCAAGCAAGTAACACCTGCGGCTACACCGCCAGGATTTTGAGCATACTCACTTGAAATGTATTTGATACGTTTAATTTGCTCGTCAGTATCGATTTCTCCGCCACTATTATTAATAACAACAGGGAACAAAGCAGGATAACCTGTACGGCGATATTCTGACCAAGCCTCTTGACCGTCTGGGAACATGGCGATCCATTTTTGAGTGATAATTTTTTCTAATTTCACGTCCATGGAAGCGGCTGCGTCCCAAGCAATTGTTGTAGAACTTAAAGCGGCTGCATTGTTTGAAGCATTGAAAGCATCGACATAATCGATTGGCGTGCTTGAGTTGTCAGCGATATAAGCATCTGCTCCGCCTAAGCCATGTTGAGCGAAAGACATACGGATACCGTCTTCGTATAAGTCTTGCTCTGTTCCGCCCATATTCCAACCTCTCAATGCACCTTCTGCACGTAAGAAGTAAACTTCAGAGGCAACCATTAACTGTACGTCTCCTAAAGACTGTAATGCGGAGAAAGTGACGTAATCCCCTTTGTCAGCGATAGGAATACCTTGACGGATTCCTTTGTATTCACCAGGGACGATTTCAGAAGTTTGGAAATATTCACCAATACGAGGGTCGTTGTATCCACCTAAAATTGATTCCATTGGAGCGCCCATTCTGATGTCATTCCAAGCATTATTGATGATATTCATCGGGTGGTCAATGCTATTTTTAACGGTGAAATTACCGTCGTTATCCATGATGACGCCTTTTGGATGATTGAAAGCGGCTTCGCCTTCTGTTTTGGCTCTTGCAGGATCTACTTTTGAGATTCTGATTGCTAAACGCAAACGCAGAGAATTGGCAAATTGAATCCATTTTGTAATATCACCACCATAAACTTCGTCAAAAGCTGCGAAAGGTGCTTGACCTGGATTGTCTGCTTCAAACTGTGTCAATACAGCAATGGCTTCGTCTAAATCTCTGAAGAAAGCATTATAAACGTCTTCTTGACATTCGTAAGCAATTGTTCCGTCGTCGCCTACTTGACCAAAGTTGTCATAAATAATTGGACCAAACATGTCTGTAACACGATGCATTGCCATTACTTGAACAATGTCTAGCCAAGCGATAAACTCAGGGAACTCGTCGCCAGCATTATTTCTAACATCTAAACCTGGTGCCATTACGTTTTGATAAGATGGATTCCATGCGGAAGTATTCCAACCATCAACCAAGTTATAGTTCATATTATTTGAATTACCGGCAAACGGTGTCGGCGGCATCATATATCCTGAATAAACATCACCGATAAGGTTTTGCTGCAATTGCGTCACCCAGGCTGGTGTATGTACGTAGATATTTTGAATGATATTGATAAATGGTTCACCAACCAATTTATAATCTTTTTCAAGATCGTTATTCGTAATCGCGTAAGGATCTTGATTAAATTCCTCGAAGTCTTTGTTACAGCTCGTGAAGCTGATAGCAGAGATTAGGACAATCATTCCTAAGCTCGCCAGACCAATATATTTTTTCATTTGAATATTTTTTTGAAATAGATTGTTTGATTGTTTTATTAATTGTAAATCATTCACAATAAGTATTCAAACATTCTATGTAGATTTTTTAAAATCTTTTAACTTAAAATCTTTATTAAAATCCGACAGAAAGATTAAAACCTAAACTTCTTGTTGATGGTAAACTGAATACGTCAACGCCTTGGAAACCAACACCTGTTGCGAAAGTTACATCTGGATCGAATGGCGCATCATTTCTGAAGAAGAATAAGTTTCTACCGACTAATGAAATTCTCGCTGAACTTAAACCGATTCCGTTTACAGCATCTTTTGGTAAATTATAGCCTAAAGATAACTCACGTAATCTGATGTTTGTCGCATCGTACATGTATGCTTCTGTGATACCTGAACGACCACCAACTGCAGTGTAATAGGCTTCTGCATCTAATGTTGTTCCATTTACATCAACGCCACCAGCATCTCTTGCGTCGGCACTTCTTTGAGAAACACCAAACTCGTCTAATAATGCTTCTGTTACAGACATTACTTGACCACCAAAACGACCATCAATTAAGAATTTTAGGGTGATGCCTCGGTAAGTCAATGTATTAGAAAGTCCTGCCATAAAGTCTGGGTTTGGATTACCTAAATACTCTAAAGCTCCTTCTGCAGGTTTTGGCGCACCATCTTCGATTACGATGTTTCCACTTGCATCACGTTCAAATTTTCTACCATAGATATCACCAAATTGACTTCCTTCTTTGATAACCATTGCGTAACTATTTACACCAGCATCATTGATAAAGAATGTTCCGTTGTCTAATGCTTCATGTAAAGTAATAATTTCGTTTCTATTTCTTGCAAAGTTTAATCCGATGTTCCAAGTAAAATCACCACGTTCTACTGCGTCATAATTTATAAACGCTTCAATACCAGAGTTTTGAACATTACCCGCATTGACTAAGTATTGTGAGAAACCACTACCTGCCGGTGCACTAATTCTGATAAACTGATTGATTGTGTTGGTGTTATAATAAGCCAAATCTACGCCTAAACGATTGTTTAAGGTTCTGAAATCTAAACCAATTTCTAATGATTTTGAAACCTCAGGTTGTAGAGTTGTACCTGGAATCGGGCCGACTCTGTTCACGTTCAATCCTGTAACGGAAGAGATAGTGTGATTGTCTGTTCTTGCATTAGCAACATAAGCCGCAACGTCATTACCTACAGTCGCATAAGACACTCTTAATTTTGCAAAATCAACCGCATCAGTACTCATCATTTCGCTCAACACAACACTTGCACCGATTGAAGAATAAAGGAATGATTGATCTGGTAAAGCTGACGACCAGTCATTTCTGACGGTTGCATCTAAGTAATAAGTACTTTTGTAACCTAAAGAAACACTTGCAAAACCTGCATTCAATTTATTTCTAATCAATGATTGACTAATATTTGAATTTGGCTGTCCCATGTTTTGTAAACTGAAAATGTTTGCAAAACGTAAGTTCGCTCCTTGTGAATCAAATCTATCAGCTGCAAATTCATTTCTTCTATGACTTGTACCAAGGTTTGCATTCAACGATAAATCGTTGTTTAGTTGTTTGTTGATACTCAAAATCGCATCTGCATAAATTTGAGTCGTTTCCAGGTTGTTTAAGATATAACGACCATTTGCATCCGACAAAGTAGCTTGAGTTGTAGCATAAATATGCTGACTTGCCTCGTCGATTGATTTATCAACGTTTCCTCTTAGTTGAAGGCTTAACCAATCTGTAAAATTGAATTTTGTGCTAATTGAAGAAATAACACGATTTCTTGTACGATTATTCAAGTTACGATTTAAAATCCAATAAGGATTTTGTTGAATATCTCTATCCGCAACCCAATTTTGAACATTAAAATTACGGTCACCTGAATAGACCTCGAAATTTGTTGCATAATCATTAAAGTCCAATCCACGAGGGAAAAAGTACAATCCAGTCAAAGGATTAAAGTATAATCCGCCAGCAGGTCTGTTTTCTACTTCTTGATTAATCAAACTTACCGTACCAGAAACCTCAACTTTTCCATCATAAAATTTACCAGATTCTGTCAAAGTGAAGTTATGACGATTCAAGGTATTTGTTGGCATAATACCTTTTGCATTCGTGTTCGAATACGAGAAATAGGTTTGTAAGTTCTCTGTTCCGCCACTGATAGAAAGCGCATTAATCCAGTTTACACCAGTTTGGAAAAAATCATCAACGTGATTAGGAGCATTTACTTCTGGTCCCCAGCTAAATTCTGCTCCATCGCTTGTCTGTCCGTACTTGTACTGTAAAGAAGGCTTGTAAGCAGCAGTTTCTGTAATCATACTTGAAGAGAAATTAACCTTTGCTCTTCCTGCTTTTCCTTTTTTGGTAGTAATCAAAATGACACCGTTTGCTGCCTGACTACCGTAAAGTGCAGCTGCTGATGCACCTTTTAGTACGGTCATGCTCTCGACGTCATCTGGGTTGATATTTGAAATACCATCACCTGAATCAATTCCACCACCGAATAAGTTCGCTTGATCTCCTTGACGCCCATTGTTCATTGGTACACCATCAATTACGATTAATGGCTCATTATTCGTCAATGATTTGTTACCACGTAATACGATACGAGTAGAACCACCAACACCTGAACCACTTCTATTGATTTGGATACCAGCCGTTTTTCCTGTCAAAGCATTAATAGCATTTACATCTTTGACTTCCGTCAATTCATCGCCACTGACCTCTTGCGAAGCATAAGTTAGGGATTTTTTGTCTCTCGAAATACCTAAAGCCGTCACAACAACTTCATCTAAATTGACACCTTCTTTAAGAGTAATATCGTAGGTGGATTCGCTACCGATAGTAAGTTCGTAAGGTGCGAAACCTGTGTAAGAAAAGATAACAGTTGCTCCTTCGGCTACTGTCAATTGGTATTTACCGTCAATGTCAGAAAGTGCACCGTTCGCTGTACCTTTCTCTTGAACTGTTACACCAATTAGAGTTTCTCCACTTGTTGAAGTAACCGTTCCCGAAATGCTCTTTTGAGCAGAAAGGGCAACCGATACCAACATTAGAAGAAATAAAGTGAATACATTCTTCATAAAAATTAATTTTATAAGGTTGATAATTAGACAAATAATTATGAATAATAAATTATAAATGAAGCATTATAGATACCTGATGATCCGTATGTTATAAAATCGTTATAATTAAAATTCATAATATTTTTAGTTTTTTATGTAGTGTAAAACCTGACAGGTTTTCAAAACCTGTCAGGTTTAAATTACGCTCTTTTGTTTTTAAAATTTCCATCTACGAAAAGCTTCAATCGCCTCGTATTCTGCCAAGCCTAAGTTGCGATAAGCCTCTGCTGTTGCTCGGTTTCTATCTTCTGCACGTTCCCAAAACTCTCTTTCATCTTCACCCGGGAACGGAGGCGTATCTTTTTGAGATTGATGCATAAAGATGGCTCTACGTTTTTTGAATAATTCAAGCGGACTCAAAGGCACGGCCATTTCGATTTCGTGCGTTGCCCACTCGTGCCAAGCTCCTCGGTATAGCCAAAGCCAACAGTCGTCCATCCATTTTTCTGATTTTAATTGGCGGAAGCCTTCAAAAATAGCATTCAAACAAACTCGGTGCGTTCCGTGTGGATCAGCCAGGTCGCCTGCTGCAAATACTTGATGAGGTTGAATTTCGGTCATCAAGTTTTTAATAATTTCAATATCTGTTTCACCGATAGGACTCTTACGAGTTGAACCGGTTTCATAAAAAGGCATATCCAAAAAGTGAATATTTGAATCAGGTAAACCGCAGAATCTTGCTCCTGCACGAGCTTCGCCTCTTCTGATTAGGCCTTTGATCAATCGTACTTCGTTCGTATCTTTATCGAAAGATTTTTTATGTCGTAAAGCATTCGCCGCTTTTTCTAATGCCGCATCGCTATCCTCTTTAAATATGTCAATATTAGTATTAAACTCTTGCATAAATTCAATAAAACGCAAAGCGTCATAATCATGGACGGCAATATTTCCGGAAGTCTGATAAGCGACATGTACATCATGCCCTTGTTCTACCAATCTTAAGAAAGTTCCACCCATTGAAATCACGTCATCATCTGGATGCGGACTGAAAATTATCACTCGTTTTCGGCTCGGGGCTGCTCTTTCAGGACGACGAGCATCATCGACATTTGGCTTTCCTCCCGGCCATCCAGTGATCGTATCCTGCAGTCGATTATGTACCTTGATGTTTAATTCATAAGACGATGCGTATTCGATAATCAACTCACTTAAATGATTTTCGTTATAATCGTTGTCTGTTAGCTTCAACATTGGTTTACCCACTTTTTGAGATAACCAGACGACTGCTTGACAAATCAAATCGTCGTCCCAATTACACATTCCGATTAACCAAGGAGTTTTGATGCGAGTCAACTCTGTAGAAGCCGCTTTATCGACAATAACTTTTACGTTCGGATGTTCTTGAAGGAAAGAAGCGGAAACGGTTGAATTAATAGAACCTTCGGCTGCTTTTTGTAAAATTGTGGCTTTGTGTTGCCCCCAGACTAACATATAAATCGAACGAGCCTTCATAATGCTACCAACGCCCATTGTAATCGCACGGTAAGGCACAGCGTCTGCTTTCGCAAAATCTTTTACCGCATCTCGTCGGGTCATATTGTCCAAACGAACCAATCGAGTTTTAGAATCTTTCCAAGAACCCGGCTCATTAAAACCAATGTGGCCAGTTCTACCAATTCCCAATAGTTGAATGTCGATTCCACCAACCAAGTCAATCATTTTCTCGTACTGCTCACAATAATCTTCGACCTCTTCCATCGGGATTGTTCCGTCAGGAATATGAATATTTTTAGGATTAATATCAATATGGTCAAATAAATAATCGTGCATAAATCGGACATAACTCTGTTGAGAAGTCGGACTCATCGGATAATATTCATCTAAGTTGAAAGTAATAACATTAGAAAAACTCAAGTTGTCTTCCTTGTGCATTCTTACCAGTTCTTTATAAACACCAATCGGAGAAGAACCCGTTGCCAATCCTAATACAATCCGTTCTCCTTCCTGTTGTTTTTGTCTGATTGCTAAAGCAATAGATTTTGCAACGTGTGCCGAAGCCTCAGTTGAGTCTTCCCATATTCTGATAGGAAGTTTTTCCAAACTTTTAAGTTGGTATTTTAAATGCTCTTTTGATGTGCTTATAACTGCCATGATTTGTGATTTTGGTCGTTATTTTTTGTTGTGTTTGTTTACAGTTTTATTCAACCATTCCTAAATGAAATCTATTAATCGAACTTCTTTTTGAATGTTGATTTTTCCAGACCAATGATGCGGGCCCCAAAATTGCAGCTTCATTGGTTTTTAATGCAGAAGGTAAAATTTTGATTTTACCTTTATAAAAGCGCATTAAACGATTTTCCATGGTTTCCATTGTTGGTTGAAACAACAGGTCGCCCGCCTCTGCCAAACCTCCTGCAAGAAAAAAAGCTTCAGGCTCAAAAAGTGTAACTAAATTTGCCATCTTTTTTCCTAAAAACTGCGCAGTATAGATGAACGCTTTTTGGGCAATAAAATTCCCGTTTAACGCCGCCTCCGAAATCCTCTTTGCGGTTAATTGACTATACGTAATATCTTGTAACTCATTCTTTATATCAAAGTCCGCTAAAAGTTGGAAGACCGTTCGCTTGATTCCTGTCGCAGAAACATAAGTCTCTAAACAACCTTTTCGACCACAAGCACAATTTCTACCGTTTTCTTTTACGGTCGCATGTCCTAACTCTCCTGCTTGCCCAAAATGCCCACGAATAATCTGATTATTAGCTACGATGCCACATCCTAAACCAGTCCCCAAAGTCAAAACAATAAAATTGCTCATGTTTTTTGCCGCCCCAAACTTACCTTCTCCTAACGCTGCTGCATTTCCATCTTTAATAAGGTATGTTGGTAAATTGAACTCAGTTTCTAAAATTTGTACAATTTCGACTTCCTCCGAAAATGGTAGATTCGCAGCTCCTTTTATAATCCCTCTTTCAGGAATACAACTTGGCGAACCAATCCCGATTCCGAGGATTTTGTCGCTACGCTGTTTGTTTATTAAAAATCGAATAGTTGAGAATAAGGCCTGAAAATAATCCCATTCATTATCAAATCCATTCATAGGCAGGTGTTGTCGTTCAATTATTTGTCCATCATTGCTTACAATGGCGACTTTTGTTGATGTACCTCCTATATCTATACCTATTGCTAAATCCACAATTTGATTCATATTTTTGAATGAAATAACAGGGATTATCCCTAATTTGAAAATAAAGGTATATAAAATAATTCAATTCCGTGTGCGAACACACAAAATTTTTATTAAAAAAAATCAGCAAATAGTTTGTTTTAATTTTTTATGTGTTCGAACACATGAAAAATATTATTTGTTATATTTGCTTAATGTATCATTAGGTTGCTCACTTGTTAAGTTTTTGTAGGAATATTTTTTCTATTTGAAATTGTGAAAAACATCAATATATTAAGGCACTCAATAGGATATAATTATGAAGAAGCGAGTTAGAATTAAAGATATAGCAGATAGAGTTGGTGTTTCGACAGGAACAGTTGACAGAGTTTTACATAATCGAGGCAATGTCGCTGCAGATGTCAAGGCAAAAGTTTTGAAAGCAGTTGAAGAATTGGGCTACGAAAGAAATCATTTGGCCAGTGCTCTGGCGTATAATCGAACAATCAAAGTAGCGGTATTATTACCAAATCCTAAAATGGATCCTTACTGGACACAAACGGACAATGGCGTATTGAAAGCCGCAAAATCTGTTCAACATTATGGATTGCTAATAGACATTACTTATTTTGATCTTTTTGATTCTAATGGCTTTTTGGATTGTGCCAAAAAAATACTGAAAGATAAACCTGCGGCAGTGTTGTTTCCACCGATTTTTGTCAAAGAAGCAAAATGGTTGATACAAGAATGTGACAAATTGAATATTCCTTACACGATGATCAATACCAAATTGAATGAAACGAATTACTTGTGTTACATTGGTCAAGATTCTTATCAAAGTGGGATTTTGGGAGCAAGATTGTTAAATTTTGGGTTGAATCAAGGGGAGACTGTTTGTATCCTCAATGTAGATTACAGCACAAAGGCGGCTCATCATTTATTAGAAAAGGAACGGGGTTTTAAAGATTATTTCATACAACAAGGTAAAAATAAAATTAACATTCTAAGAGCGGATTTCGAGAGTTTTAACGATAACGAATTGCTCAAAGTCTTTCTCACTAATTTACTAAAAAACAACCCTAATTTGCATGGAATATTTGTTACAAACTCTCGTGTTTATAAGGTCGTAGATGCCTTGGAAGGGATTACAAATCGATCGATCAAAATTGTTGGTTTTGACTTAGTTGATGCTAATTTGAGATATTTGCAAGAGAACAAAATTGATTTTTTGATTAATCAAAATCCGCATGATCAAGGGCATCTCGGTGTAATGAGTATTTTTAAAACATTAATATTAAAAGAGACGGTCGAACAAATTCAATATTTACCATTAGATATTGTCGTCAAAGAAAATGTAAAATATTATCTAAAAAAGCAGAAACAGCAAGAGTTAGTTTTATGATTTTTTTGTCAAAAAGGTTGTGCAGTTGCTCAAAAATAATTGATAACGGAAGGTCAAACGAACAGAAAACTCTGCTCTGTTTTATTTATAAATTTGTTCATATAATCAAGGATTTTGAGTGGCCAGAAGGATTAATAATTTGCGTCTTTGTCTTGAATTTTGTCTAAAATACTGTTCGTAAAATTCGCATTTCGAAGATTCGCACGCATCAAATACGCATTTGTTAAGTCTGTATTTTCAAAGTTGGCATTTTCTAAATTTGCACCACGAAAATAGGCTCGAACTAACGAAGAATTAGAAAAATCAGCATTTCGTAAATCTCGTTCGATAAAACCGAAACCATCTAAATTTAAATCGTTCAAATACAACTTATCTAATTTGCCGACTTGATAATCCCAAAAATTACAAAATCGCCACCCTTCAATTATTCGTAACGAAAATAACGATTGTACTTGCTTTACTTTTTCCAATGGAAATTGTTCATTCAAGTAAATATTGGTTACTTCTGTTTCAAAATTTTGGACTTTCACCTTGAAAATTTTAGCGAAAGCGAACAGCGTTGTCTTATCATCAAAGTGCGTTTGAAGTGTGACGGTTTTGGTAGTCATTTCTATTATTTTTTAACGTAAAATCCCGTCAGGTTTTCAAAACCTGACAGGATTAAAGTGATACGATATTTCTACTTTTTTATAGAATATTCAACCTCAGGACTTAAAGCCTTATCATTCACAAAATCCCAGTCTGCGTCACCCAATTCTTCATACAATTCATCTGACATATCATTAATATCAAAATCTTCGTTTAATAATTCAGGAAAATCCTCCGTTGAAACCTCTGCTTCGTACCAACGTACATCGGTTACAATTTCTCTTTTTAAAAATTTAATTTTTTTCATAATAATCTGGTTTATTTTTAAAATTCAACAATATCTATTTCAAAATCTTTTCCATAGGTTTGATAATAATCATTATCGACATCCTCATCATCGTACATAATATACTCAATGATTTCGCATAGTTCTCTGTCGTCTATTTTTGCACTAATTCGACTGAAAGTCAACAGTTTAATATCAAAAACATGGTCGTCTTCTACTTCAATTCTACCACAAAAAGGCGTTCCTTTTTCAGAAGTCAAGGCATAAAATAGAACATGATTTTCTTTTACATCTTCTTTGGTAAACTCATACTTTTCGGGTCCATATTCATCATTTTTGAATAATTCATTCAATTCGCCACTATATAATTCTTCTTCTGTTTCATGGTTTCTGACCACGATAGTTCCGTGTGTATAAGAACCGTGTTGATGTAGAAAATTATCGGTATCATACCACTCTGCGACCTCTGCCTCTGAAACTAAAGAGGAATCATAATAAAAGGAAGTGTAATCGTAGTCATCGTCATCGACTAAGTCATTTTCTTTCATGACTTTATGAATACGATTGAGTTCTTCTTTGGATAAACTGCCAACAACGACTTCTGAAGCCGCTCCGTTGATTTCTATTTCAATAGTTTTCATAATTTAGTTTAATTTTAAATATCGTCCAATGCCCAAAGTCCCATAACAGAACCTTTGCCCGATTTATCAAAATAGTCCGTTACATTAAGTCTTTTGCCTTTAAAATAAAGTTCTTCTACAAAATCCCATTCATCATCAGGTGTTTCGATACAATTTCCCGAATAAGCAAAATCCTGAAGCGTAGGCACGTCATCAGTTTCAAATGCCATATAAAAAAGCGCACCTTTCCATTCATCAATGCAAAACAATATGCGTTCTATTTTGCCTGCCTCGGGAATAGCTATAAAAACATCATTCGGTTCAAAATCATCAATGACTTCTTCGATATGTACTATGTCTTCTATGCTAAATTTTATCACTTCTTCTTCGGCTTCGTTCACGACTTTAAACCATAATTTTTCATTGTACATTGGTTTTGAAAGATGGAAAATATCCGATTCATAAAGGTCGATACCAATATCCTCCAATTCAAATCGAGCTTCTGAAACATCATTGTAATCATTGTCCAGTAACAACTGCTGGATATCCTCGACTTGTTCTGCTGTCAAAGATTTTGCCATGGCTTCTATTTCCCAACCATAACATTCTAATTTGTATTTAGCCATAATCAAAAGTTTTTATGCTTCCTCAAAAAATATCCCAACGTTTTTAGCATCATTCATAATAATAGTCATCAAATATGGTAAGTCATAAGGCTCACAAAGTTCCATTTCGACAAGTGTTTCAGCAACTTCGCCCCAAGTTCGCATTTCTTCTAATTCTTCGCAAAAATCTAATATTTTGTCATGGTTTGCAGTTTGACCATAGTTCATGAAATGATTCACCAAATCCTCTCTTTGGCTCATAAACTGAGCATTCATGCTGTCCATCAATGTTTGTATTGTTTCCATATTTTTTTTATTATAAATAATAACTTTATCCTTCAATCAAAAAATCGCAAGATTTAAACCCGTCTTCATAATGTAAAGTAAAACCTTTATCTCGATGAATATTCATATCAGGACGGATGATTTCATTGTCATAAATCAAATAACTACCGATGTATTCGGGTGCAGAATTATGAAAATCTGCCATATTGCTAAACTGCAAAAAGGCTAATTTTGACAAATCAAAATTCTCTGCTTCAAAGTAAAAATCAAAATCGACAATGTTGTCATGTTCTACCGTTACGTTGCGTTCACGGGTTTTATAAGCCGTTAGTCGCTTCGGTTCTATCCATTCATTAAAAATCAAAACACCATTTTCTGCCTTATAAGCCGTAAACTCGTCCGTATCTTCGTGAATATTAAACTGCTCTCGGTGCTTTGCCCAAAAGGCTGTAACGGTTTCCACTGCTTCGGGTGCGTCCTCATCATCGACCCATTCCGTTTCACCAAGAAAAGTTTCTAATTTTTGCTCCTCTACGACGACCTCATCATCAACAGTGATTGTGATAAAGGCGTCATCTTCAATGACGTTTACCTCTTCGCCCGATACGTCCAGCACCGTTTCGTAAAACTGATAATAACTCGCATCGCCGGCTTCGACATCGTTCAAAAATGCCATTAATAATGGACAATTTTCTGCAAACTTTTCCATATCCATATTGGCCTTAAAAACGTCTAAGCCCGGCTCAAAGCCACTTTCTAAAGTCGTTTCATAAAGCATGGTCATAAATTCTGCCATCGTTTCTATCTCTTCCGATGCGTATTCTAATGCCTTTTCACATTCAGCAAAATATTCAGGCTCTACTATTCCAAAGATATAATTCGGAATGCGTCCGCTGATGGTGATATTTATTTCTTTCATAATTTTGATTTTAAATTTGGTAAATGAATAGTTATTGATCAATAAATCATTACTTCTTCTTGATCTTTGATATTTGAAGCCTTTGTTTTTAAGTTAATTTCTCCGTGCCCAACACAACAAATTAAAGAAGCGAAATAAGGGTCGCCAGAATGCACCGCTTTCGCTAAATTATCCAGACGAACAAAAGTTAAATCATTCAACTTGAAGTCATCTGCGACTTCAACCTCACCAGCTAAATGAAATTTACCATATTTAATGGTAACTTCTTCGCCCGTCGCTTTCAGGTTAGAATAAGCATAAGCGAAGTGTTCTGTTTCTCCATCTTTTGTTTCAAAAGCACAACGTTTCATGTGGTCAAAACTGTAATATTTCAATGCCTGTGTCGCTTCAGTAGCTGCGGTCACGGTATCGTCAGCGTCAACCACTGTCAAGCCAGTTAAAGCACCTGAATAAATCAACTTTTCATTTAAGCTGATTTTTAAAATATTATCGGTGTCCCAACGGAATACTTCATTATCCCAATCTTGAAACATACTGCCCATTAATTCGATTTCTAATTTCATTTTCTGTTAAGTTTTAAGTTTTAGGTTTTAAGTCTTTTAATTTTTCGTTTAGCAATAAATTTATCCTTCCAACAAAGCCCTCAAACCTCCATATTGAGGCTGATACTGTAACTCAATACCTTTATCTCTGTGCCAATCTCTGTCAGGCGAGATATGTTCATTTCCATAAAAAAGATAATTAGCCACCAATTCAGCAGCCGATTGTCGAATTTCATCTGCACTGGCAAACTGTAGGAAAGTGATTTTGGATAAGTCAAAATTCTTTGTTGTAATATCAAAAGTATAGTCCACAATATCGTCATGGATAATCATGACTTCATGTTCTTTTTCTAAAAACTCATCAGGACTAAGGTCGTCAGGTTTTATCCAATTGCTGATAAGCAAGGTTTTTTGCTCTGATTGATAAACTGTCATTTCTTCGACTTCACCATCAAAAGCAAATTCACCATTTTGTTCCTCGTAAAGGGCTGTAATTTGATTTTTAATCGCTTCATTTTCGGGTTCAGTCAGGTCTATGTATTCCTGTTCGCCCAAGAAGTCACTTAGTTTTTGAGGTGCAAGTACTTCATCTTCGCCCCAATTTTTTGTTATGCTAATTCGAGCATCATCTTCAATAAAAATAATAGTAGGCTTGTATGGAATATCTAAAATCTCCTCATACAATTCATAATGATTCATTTCATCTTCCTTTATTTTATCCAACAACTCCACTAATTTCGGACAATCTTCTTTGACGGCTTCCATGTCCATATCCACTTTAAATATTTCCATATCTTCCTCTCTGTCTTCTAAAGTCGTTTTTAACAATGCTTCCAAAAACGTCTGCATCGTATCCATATTTTCATTGGCGTGTTCTAATGCCTTTTCAAATACTTCGATGTATTCCTCTTTGATATTACCGAAATAATATTCAGGAATGCGACCGCTAATTTTGATTTCAAGTCTTTCCGTCGGTACCCAATTTGGGTCTAATTTTTTGATAGTATCTATCTCTTCATCATCCTCCAACAGCAAAATGAGGTTTTTTATATCTCCATCTTCATCTTGGTCTTTCAGTTCTATTATCTTATCAATCGCTTGATCAAAAATTTCTTGGTTAAAAACTCTTTCATCATTATCATTATAACAAATCTGAATATAGTCTCGGAAAGTTTCCGCTAACGCTAAAGCCCTTTCACCTGCTTTTTTAAGTAATTCATTATTCGTATAATATTCCGAACACAAACGATTTGCCATCACGGTCAAACTGCTCACCTCTGTATCTAATTCAATCGCTTTTTCATAAGCAGCATGAACAAAAGCCAACATTTCGTCTTTGTCCTCAAAAGGCGTGAATTTCTCCAATGACGATTCGCCTAAAGCCCAATAATCATTGTCCGTTATGGCTTTTGCTTCTATTTTTTTCAATGCGTTCGCCCAAAGATTTTCATATTCAGTGGCTGTTTTATCACCTTTGCCTTCTTGATTGTAATAGGCTAAGTAAGTAAGATTGCCATAAATTTGATTGACTGTCCGAGCAATTTCATCATAAGGCAATGCCGTTTCTATGCCGTCAAAAGTTTTATTATCTACCAATTCTTCTAAATACGGTTCTATATCCAACGATGATACCTGATAAGACTCAACACCTAAGACTTCACCCAAAACTTGTTTTATATCATAGAACCAAGTCGCATTTTCGATTTTGTCGATTTGTTCAGATGTGAATTTCATACTATTTTCTTTTGTTTCCGTTTCGCCACCGACTACGCTGATTTCATAGCCCAATGCCGTTGCACGCTCAATAAAGTGGACAATATTGTGTTTGCCCCATTGACGACAAGAAACGATTTCGGTACCGTCTTGAAGTGTCATCGGCGCATCCATGTAAAAATCTCGTTCTTTTTCAACGTCCGATTTTTTAGCAATTACGCCTTTTTTACCTTGTAATTCGTGTGGAAAAGTTGCTAATATGGTGTCCCAAATTATTGCATTAGTTTCAACATAATGCTTAATAATCGCTTGAACCAGACGAGCTTTGTTGAAGTTTCCGTCAATGCCTTCGACATAGTATTTTGTATAGTCTTTAGCCATTTGTTTAGATTTTATTTTAAAAAATAGAGTGTGTTTAAATTTCGTCCTATTTATAATTCCTCATCATAATCCATATCCCAAAATCGTTCGATGATAATTTCTTGCTCTTCGTCCGTGAGAGAGTCGTCACCGTCGTACCATTCTACCTCGATCAAACCATAAGTTTCTTCTTCTTCATTTTCGTCAGAATACACTCTATCCAGCTCAAAATCTTTACCATCATAAGTCCCTTCAATACGTTCTACTTTATCTGCAGATCCGCTGTTTTCCAATTCATAGATATCTGAAATAATCATTTTGATTGCCATCGCTTTTAATTTTTATAGTTTTTTAATTACTTTTCCTTTTTGGCTTCACCAATTCCTCAATATCATTAGAGTAAGTCCAGGTGATTTGATATTCCCAGTTTGTGATATTATTTCCAATAATTTCGCTATTGCTATCTTCTTCTGCTTCAAAGAAAACTTTGTTATCTTCTTCAAATCGTTTGAAAGTTGGATTTTTAAAAACTTTGCTGATCACTCGATCATGTACGACAATCACTTGATTGATGTGTGGCAACTTCTTTTCTGCCAACGGCCAGCGGCCACGGTAGCGGTCGTACATGGTTTCTGGCTCGAATGCCCCTTTTATTTTTATAAAAAGCGTGTTGTTGTATTGTGCTTTGGCCTCTTCGATATCTAAAGTCTGGATAGGTTTCCACTCTTCGAATTTACCTTTAGCTTTTAGCGATTCCATTTTTTCAATCATTCGCTTTTTGGCAATTTCGATATCAGAAATAATCTTTCCGGCATTTACATCAAAGCGAATAAAATCACATTGTATTAAGTCTTCAATGCCTTCTTGACGTATTGCGTCTGCCTTTTGATTATTTAAATGATGTGGTTCATCGACTTCAAGGGCAAGGTCAATTTGTGGATAATATAAATCAATTAAGGCATAATTGGAGTTAGAAAGTGGGACATAATGCTGCGTTAAAGGTTTGAGTTCTCGCAGTCTTTCATCATGAAGTAATGCCGTAATGACAAAGTTTTCATGTTTTTTGATACGAAAATGTTTCTTATTTTTATTTAAATGAAAGGTACGGCGTATTTGCTCGACGTAGTGATTGTATTTCCAATCTTGTATTGACATAAGTGGTTTTAGGTAAAGGTGCTGTCTCGAAGCCTAATAGATTTCTGAAATCTGTTAGGTTTATACGCTGCAAAGTTTTCACAAAAAAAGAGTCACTAATAAATTAGCGTTTTCTAATTCTTGAGACAAGTTGGTTGTTAATTCGGTTTCGGCAGGTTAAATTTATAATAAAAAGTTAAAAAATAAATACTTTTTTTTGAGTTGAGTTATTTTAAAACAATTCACTGACTTTTCATCTCCAATGATTTTTTGGTACGTATTGAGATCTGGGAGTGTAAAAAATTATTAAATTTTCTTAATAAAGTTAGGGCTAATCCGCTTTTTCAAATTCTTTTTCTTAAAAATATCATAGTATTTGAATTCGATGTAGTTGGTACATATAATTTGCTGAAAGTCAGTGGTGTTATAGTTTTGGTAATTGTTTTGGAATTGGATAAAGCTACATTATTGATTTAAATGATGAGAAGTAGCGATACCTTTTCGTTGTGAAGACGTTTTGTGAATTTTTGAAAAACCTTGATAGAAATGATTGCATTATCCATTTTAACAAAAGCGTAAAATGAATAATGCGATTCGTCATTTGACTTCGTTTTAAACCGTTTTTTAAACCGTTATTTTACTTAATTCCTTGTTGATTTAACCAACGATGATAGTTTCTTGCATTGACATTATGAGCCGAAAGTGTTTTTGCAAAATTGTGAGTGCGAGAAAGATCCGGTTTTGCACAAAAATATAAATAACTGTGCTCTTCATAATTCAAAACCGCATCAATACTTGAAATCGACGACATATAAATTGGCCCTGGCGGCAAACCGGCGTACTTGTAAGTATTATAAGGTGATTCGATTTGTAGGTGTTTATCCAAAATTCTTTTTAAGGAAAAATCACGCAAAGCAAAAACAATACACGGGTCGGCTTGAAGTGGAATTCCTCGCTCCAGACGATTGATATAGACACCTGCGATACGAGGGCGTTCAGGCTTGTGCTGTGATTCTGTTTCGACGATTGAGGCTAAAGTGTAAACTTGCTCTGGCGTATAATTCATTTGCTCGGCTTTCGCCCTGCGGTTGTCTTTGTCCCAAAACTTATCGTGTTCTGAAATCATTCTTAAAAAGAAATCTTTTGGAGTAGTTGTCCAATAAATTTGATACGTATTAGGAATAAATGCAGACATTGCGGTTTCTAAGTTGTAGCCATGTTCTGCCCAGAATGCTTCGTCCATAATTGCATCTAAAAATGCCAAAGAGTCGGCTTCTAATAATTTGCCACAATGACCTGCGACTTGTTCCAGTGTTCGTTTATTATGAATAACGAACTGAACTGGCGTTTGACCAAATGTTTTTAGAATTGTTACCAAGCGCTTACTCGTGATATTCGGTTCGATTTTGTATTGTCCCGGTTTGATATCGTCCGTATAATTCATGTACGAAGCTGCGGTACGAAAACTGGTTTCATCAAGGATAATTTCCTCTTTTTTTAGTATTTCTACCAAGTCTTCAAAGGTTGAACCTGTCGGAATTTGTACCAAATCCGTTTTCAATTCGCTCGGTACGTTTTTCTCAAAGTACATATCGTAATAACGATAAGCGAAAAATCCACCAACTACAATTCCTAACAAAATGAGTATGCCAAGTATTTTAAATATTTTCATTTGATTTTATTAGTAAATCTCAAAATCTTAGGATTTTTAAATTAATACAAGAGTTTGCTGCTTTAAGTCGATCTTTGAGATACAATTTTTACAAAAAAAATCCTTATAAGGTCACCCAAAGAATAAAACTTTACTTAAAAATCCCCTAAGTATTGAGAGATAATTATTAATTAGTTGTCTCAAAAATAGGAGTTCTATCTGTAAAAGCTAAAAACTATGGATAACTTTGTATGAAAATAATTACAGATTATTGATCAGCTATTCGATAAAAATTACACTTTACCTAAAATCCATCTTTTCAATTTCTTACCTTTGCGGCTTATTTTAAACGTATCAAACTTTTTAGGTTGAGTTTTTTGAGTTGCAAGTTCTTGAACACGCAATTCGCAACACACAACTCGAAACTTTATTAATCATGGCTAAGAAGATAAAATCCGCACTTATTTCAGTGTATTACAAAGATGGCTTAGAGCCAATTGTAGAAGAGTTAAAAAAACAAGGGGTAACCATTTATTCAACGGGTGGCACACAGAAATTTATCGAAAACTTGGGAGCGGAAGTGATTCCTGTCGAAACCATCACAGGCTTTCCGTCTATTTTAGATGGTCGAGTGAAGACGTTGCACCCAGCGGTTTTTGGTGGTATCTTGGCTCGTCGTGAGGCAGCTCACTTATCGCAGTTGGCGGAATATAATTTGCCAGAAATTGATTTGGTAATTGTTGATTTATATCCTTTTGAGGAAACGGTTGCGAATACTTCTGACGAAAGTACGATTATTGAAAAAATTGACATTGGCGGTATTTCATTGATTCGTGCAGCAGCGAAAAACTTCAACGATGTAGCCGTTGTCGCTTCTCGTGATGATTACGAGTTTTTCTTAAATATTATCACAGAAAAAGACGGTGCAACGGACAAAGCAGACAGAAAAGCCTTAGCTCGTAAAGCCTTCAATGTGTCTTCGCACTATGATGTTGCGATTTTCAACTATTTCTCTGAAGGTGTAGAAGAAGGGGCAATGTTTAAGCAAAGTATTCAAACTTCTGAAACTTTGCGTTATGGCGAAAACCCACATCAATCGGCTAAATACTATGGTAATTTAGACGAAATGTTTGACAAATTGTGTGGAAAAGCCTTGTCTTACAATAACTTAGTCGATATTGATGCAGCAGTTGGCATTATGAAAGAGTTCAAAGATGATGCACCGACTTTCGCAGTTTTAAAACATACGAATGCTTGTGGCGTTGCAACTCGTCCAACGGTTTTGGAAGCATGGAACGATGCTTTGGCTGGTGATCCTATTTCTGCTTTTGGTGGTATTTTGATTTGTAATTCTGAAATTGATGCTGAAACCGCTAAGGAAATTCATAAACTATTCTTTGAGGTGTTAATCGCACCGAGTTTTACAGAAGAGGCATACGAAATATTGACTCACAAACGCAAAAAGCGGGTGTTGATGAATATCAAAAATTGGAACACACACGCTACAACATTCAAAACATTGTTAAACGGTGTCATCGAACAAGATGCGGACGCAACAATGGAAGGCGAAGCAAACTTTACCGTTTCCACTGAAAAAGCACCGACTGCACAAGAAATCAAAGATTTAGAATTTGCCAACAAATGTGGAAAACACTTAAAATCTAACACGATTGTTTTGGCTAAAAATGGCCAGTTGTTAGGAATGGGTTGTGGACAAACTTCTCGTGTCGATGCGTTGCGTCAAGCAATTACAAAAGCCAAAGCATTTGGTTTTGACTTAACAGGTTCGGTGATGGCTTCAGATGCCTTTTTCCCGTTTGATGATTGTGTCACTATTGCAGGCGAAGCAGGCATCACTGCCGTCGTACAACCTGGCGGTTCTATCAAAGATCAAGACAGCATTGACGCTTGTAATAAATTAGGAATGAGTATGTTAATGACGGGTGTTCGTCATTTTAGACATTAAAAGTAGCACGAAGTTGTACTTCGTGAAAATAATAATAAAAGGATTGTTCTAAACAGAGCAATCCTTTTTTCATAGGTACAACCTATGGTTATTCACCTTGTATCGCCCTTTCAGGGCTAAAATTCCCTCGTTATGATTAACGTAGGGCTTCATAAATTACGCCCTACGCTACTTATCACGCCCCGTTTGGGCTGTCTTCCCATCTATATAGGTACGATAGGTTTCAAAAACCGGTTAAGTCTGATTATCAACTAATTACGTAATAATTGATTTTTGAAAAATACTATTTTTTAAAAAATGTCCAGTAGTAGGGTTTATTTTGATGAGAAGATAGCAAAAGTCTGCTCTTGCTATGTTCATTTTCTTTTCATATCTTGAACATCTCAATTTAGTCGATTCAAAACTGTTTAATACATACATTTAATTAACATTTTAAACCAATTTTTTAATGAAACAAATTAACCATTATTTTAAATCGGCATCGCCGATTTTACAACTTGTGCCGCCTGTCCCGAAACCTCGGGTAGAACTCGGTACGGAGTTACACGGAGCGATTTGTTCTAATTTATTTCCTGTTACTTAGTTGTTAGCCCAAATCCAAGTTCTAATTATATTTCTATTAAAGCAGAAGAAGATTACGAAGTACAATATTCTGATGAAACCGAGGGATTAACAACTCAACTGATTCAACCATCCTTTCCAAAAGTAACTTTATATAACTTTCAT
>CBFIHR010000025.1:0-52499 GCA_965662365.1 Saprospiraceae bacterium | reverse complement strand
TTTCGCTGATTTTTCCTCGTTGTGTGCCGATTAAGGCGGTTTTTACTATATTTTGCCACATTTTTCTTAATTTTTATTAGGGTTAAAATTCAACTTTAAACAATTTAGCTTTATGAAAAACATCAATCGTTTTCATATTGAAATGTTGGTTTAAGGCTTCAAGATTTTTTGGTTGCGAACAAATCACAAAATCGCCTTTTTTGAGTGCATGAATATCGTGAATAATTTCAAAATTAAAACCTTTTTCTATATTTAAAGACTTGACATAAAAATTAGCTTGATCAATATGTTCAATATGCTCTACAGACGTCAATACTTTGCAGTTACTCAATTCTGGATAGCGTTTACTCATTTCTTTAATAGCATAACCATCATATTCAAATGGCGTTTTGGGCAATGTATTTATATTTGATTGATAAATATCGTAGTATGGTTTTATAACCGAAACCATTGTCATTATCACCAAAATAATAGTTTTAATAATTGGTTTTACTTTTAAAACATCAATAAGTTGATATAATGACATCGCAATCAACAAGCTTAAAATCGGAAATAACGGTGCATCGTACCAGTCTAATTTTACTTTTGGATAAGAAATTAGCAAAAAATAAGTCAGACAAAACACAGTTCCCAAAATAGATATTTTCCTAAATTTATCATTTTCGACCCACCAATTAATTGGAATTAATATTAGTAAATAAATATAAATCGGAAAGTGTTTTGTTACTAAATTATTCCAATAAAATAAAAATGGCTTTTCGTGATAAGGCATGATATTTTTTGTAAATCTTGAATATTCCGAAAAGAAAACTTTGTCTAAATAACCATCATCAGCCGCCAATCCTCGAATGACATAATACAATCCGCAAAGTACTAAAGTGCTTATTCCGATAAGGTAAATTTGTGGATTACTTATTGTAAATTGCATTTGTTTTACAAAAATAGCTCCCAAAAATAACCCTAAAATAGGCATCAATCCAACCACTGACTTTGACATAAAAGCACCAAAAACCAATACGCCAACTAATGCTAACTGCTTGACATTCTTTTGTTTAGAATTTATTAGATAATCCCAAAAGAGTAAACTATATATAGTTATAAAAAAGACTAAAACACTATCTAGATCACCTGTTCGGGTGACGTGTTCTCGAATGTAACCTTGCGAAGTGACTAGTATTAAAATAGCTATAAAACCGATTGAAATATTGAGATTTTTTTTTGAAAAAAAGAAAATTGCCAAACAGGTCATAAACCCAGCAATCGCTGAAGGTAGTCGAATGGCTAACTCATTTAAACCAAAAATCCACGTAAAAAATGTTTGTAACCAAATGACTAAAGGCGGCTTGACGTTATATAAAGTAGCTTCGCCATTACTTTTTAGAATTAAAAAATCTTTAGAAACCGACATTTCTAAGGCGTTATTAGCATAAATCGCTTCGTCCCACATCAATATCGCCGAAACATCTAAATAATGAAATAACGGAATGTAGGTCAGAATCAAAATACCAATAATATATGCGGCTATTTTCATAAAATTTCAATAACAAACGTTTAAGTCAAATTCACAAACTTCCCATCAACACAGGCACTCAACGGCACTAAATATTCACCATTCCATTCTCCAAAAATATCCATTGAATGGCCGCCGCTTAACGCAATAAGTTTCCAACCCATCACATTATCGCTATCCGATTGAATTTCAACGATTTGTGTGTTTTTATCGGCTACGATGAGTTGCCCATTTTCAATCATCGGTCGAACATCGGACAGCACACAAGGAAAGCTACGCAGCCACGGATTTTCACCAACTGCTTTGGCGTAAGCCATCAAAAATTCATCAAAATTATCATAACCGGGGAAATACTCGATCAATCCGCCAGTTTGCGCTTGCGTTTTGAGTAAGGCACGTAGCTGAAAAGTACCGGGGTAATAGGCTAATTCGCCCTTAAATTGTGTGCCTAAAATAAAGCTATGCGGAAAACTCGCCGAGCCAAAATTATAGTCCAAAATCATCGCTGGCCGTTGATGTCGTTCGCCCCAAAGCCATATTTTACGAAAGTAAATTCGTGGATTGAGTTCGTCTTGACCTTCTGATTTTCCTAAAATGAGCCAATTATCTTTGACACCTTTATCGGTTCGGATTTCGTCTTTTTTTAAATTAATTCCTGCGGTTTGTTTTAGTTCGTCTTGTAGATTTTCGGGCAGGTTTTCATATTGCCGAAAGGCATTGATAAATAAATAAATTTCACCTAAACGAGCCGTTACTTTTTCAATCCAATTATCTGAACTGCCTATCATCAGCGGAATTTCACGGATTCGAGTCGCCATACCTTTCATCTTTGCGTCCGACATTCTGGTTGCAATATCTTCACAGATTTGATGTGCATTTTTCTCAATCGAAGCGATTCCTTCACGCATTGTATCCAACAGCCAAGTTTCTAATTCTGGCAAACCATCTTGAATATTTTTGATTCGACTATCGAGGGTTTTCGCTTTGCGTTCTTCGGTTAATTTTACCTGCTCGACCGCTTCTTTTTCGAGTTCCTTTGCTTCCGTTTTTTCAAATCGTTTAGTGCGACTTTCTATCCAATTTTTAACAGTTTCAGGCGGTGCTTCCATCATAAAACCATCGCCACCTCGAACGAACAACAACGCAATGGCCACAGAATGTTTACAAGGAAATTTTCGAGCAGGACAAGAACATTTAAACGCTGGATTTTTCAAATCCATTTGGACAAAATACGGCTTTTTACCGCTGCCTTTACATTCGCCCCAAATCGCATTGCCATCCGTTCGTAATGTCAGCCATTTACCCATCGAAGCCAACCCTTGACCACGTTTTGCCGTCGGTGCGTCAGGTGCTAATTGTAAGATTTGTGTTTCTGTCCACATTTTTTTGAAGTGTGAAGTTTAAGGTGTAAAGTAGTGATGTTATTTCATCGACAAATTTAGGAAAGTTTATGTAGAAAATGATTTTATTTTGTTGTTTTTTTGATGATAAAATTAATTTAAAATCACTTTTTTGGTGATACACTTTTTGACTTTGAGGTTTAAAAAGCCGCAGACAGCATTTCATTGATTTTGACGTTTAGGAATTATATTTTTTTAAACTAAACCAACCAAATGACGAAACGCTACTGAATATTTTTCTAATTTTTTTAAATCAATTTTCATGAAACAATTTATATGTGCTTGCTTATTTTTGTTGGGTTCAGTAGTTGCTTTTTCACAATCAGAAATCGGTGAAAAAAAATCAACGTATGGAATTTATATGGGGCTTAATCACTCGGATTTGACGGTTAAAGAACTGCCCACGAATGCGGTAATTCTAACGGGTCTGGGTTTTCAATTGGGAATTTTAGCGGACTTTCATTACAAAAATTGGTTGTCTTTTTCACCAAAAGCAGAATTATCTTTTAATACAGCTAACATTGATATTGCAAATAGTACGACAACAGAAACTTATCAAGTGATACCTGTAAATGTCGGTTTGATTGGGCATTTAAAATTCAAAATCCCGAATAACCGTCTTGAACCTTACGTCTATGTTGGCCCTCATTATCGCCTGTCGCTTACGCAAAATACAGGGTCATCGTCAGAGTTTCCGACCGAATCGGGATTATCTTTTGATATTGGAATCGGAACAACAAAAGTATTGGAGCATTTTGCATTTGCACCAGAATTGCGTTATTCACATGGTTTGGGAAATGTGAACGGGAACCCGCTTATTCAAAATACAACCTATCATAACCTTTCCTTGATTTTTAACTTTTTGAGGTGATTTTTAGACATTGACTTCCAAATATTGCCAATTAATCCGTATTGGTTTTGTAACCGATACGGATTTTGTATTTAAGAATGTATCTTTGCGAATTATTCAAATCTATAAAGTAAGAATCAATGACTTCACTTCCTATCATGGAACAATTCTACACCATTCAAGGTGAAGGCGCTCATCAGGGTAAAGCTGCTTATTTCATTCGTACTGGCGGTTGTGATGTCGGTTGTGTTTGGTGTGACGTGAAAGAATCTTGGGACGCTTCTAAACATCCCGAAACGACCATCGACTCTATTATTGCGAAAGCAAAAAAATATCCCGGAAGATTGGCAGTCGTGACAGGCGGTGAGCCATTAATGTATGATTGCACAACTTTAACGGATAAATTGCATGAGTCAGGTTTTCAGGCACATATCGAGACTTCGGGGGCGTATCCGTTGAGTGGTGATTGGGACTGGATTACGTTTTCTCCAAAGAAATTTAAGTTTCCTGTTGAGGGTTTTGGGGCGAAAGCGAATGAGCTAAAAGTCGTTATTTTTAACAAACATGACTTTAAGTGGGCGGAGTTGTATGCGGAGCAAGTTGGAGAAGATTGCTTGTTGTATTTGCAGCCTGAATGGGGAAAAGAAGACAAAAATTTGCCGATGATTATTGATTATGTGAAGGAAAATCCGAAATGGCGAATTTCGTTGCAAGTACACAAATATATAAATGTACCGTAATGTATCGCTGCTTTTCTAATTTTTCATGCTACTCTGGAGCGTGATGATATGTTTTATTATGACATTGCAAGAAGTTACTGACGAATTATACCGACTTGCCGACCCTGAAAAGGTTTTGTTTAAGCAAAAAAAATACGGCATTATTGCTCATCATGCTATCGGTGTGTATCACCGAGATTTAAAGGGATTAGCGAAACAAATCGGTAAAAATAATGACCTGGCGTTGGCGTTATTTGATACGGGAATTTATGAAGGTCGTTTGTTGTGTTCCAAAATTTTTAATCCAAAAGAAGTGACAAATGAACTAATGGAAAAATGGGTTGTAACCTTTGAAAATTGGGAAATTACGGATTCGTTTTGTATGAGTTTGTTTAAATATTCGGACTTGGCGATGAATAAGATTTTGGAATGGACAAAACGAAAAGAAGAATTTCAAAAGCGGTCGGGATTTGTCATTATGGCGGCTTATGGATTCGCTCACAAAAATGCTCCGAACGAAGTCTTTGACTCCTTTTTCCCTATTATTTTGCGTGAAGCCAATGATGATAGAATCTATGTGAAAAAAGCGGTGAATTGGGCATTGCGAAGTATCGGAAAACGTAATGTTGATTTGAAAAATAAAGCGATTGAAGTCGCTAACGAAATCTTACAAATGCCCGCAAAATCGGCTCAATGGATTGCCAAAGATGCGTTGAAAGAATTACAAGGTGAGGATGTAAAAATCCAAGATTATCCAAGAAAAATTTATCGGAGTTAGGGATTATATTTAAAAAATGTCCTTATTAAGCAATAAGGTTTATGCAAAAATCACCTTGTTTAGATTTTTGCTTTCCAGCGTTTTCCTAAAGTAAATTTCCTCATGTAACGATGTTTAATCGACATCATTAGAAGACTAAGAAAAAGTAGGCTAAGGGAAGCAGTGAAAGGAAAAATAGTAATACTAAAAGCGATAACATAAGCTGCAACAGATATAACACCTGATACAAGTGATAATATTCTAATAACTGTTATCAACTTTGAAACATTATTTCTTTTTTCAATCGTTTGCATTTTATCAACAGGTAGTTCAGTTGTACCTTTCTTATTTTTGAGAATAATCCTTTCTTTATCAAAACCGACGATTTCGCCTTTATTAATTCGGCATAACTACTTGTTTATTAACATTTTAAATAATCATTTTTCAAGTTTTAATCAAGGTCTATTTCAAATAAGTATATCAAAAATTCCTTAACATCCTCAAAGTTTTAGTATTTTCACACGATTTTTAAAATAAATCTTTAAATAATATTTCTATGAAAATTACATATATTGGTCATGGCGGATTTATTGTAGAAGTAAGTGGTAAAACTTTAGTGTTTGACCCGTTTGTTACGCCAAATGAATTAGCAAATAATAAGATTAATATTGAGGATATAAAAGCAGATTATGTGTTATTGACGCATGGTCATGCTGATCATGTGGTAGATGCGGAAGCGATTGCGAAAGCTAATGATGCTCCGATTATTTCTAACTTTGAGATTGTCAGTTGGTACGAGGCAAAAGGCTTGAAAGGACATCCGATGAATCATGGTGGAAAGTGGGAATTTGACTTTGGTACGGTAAATTATGTAAATGCAATACACTCAAGTGTTCTACCTGACGGAACGTATGGTGGTAACCCTGGCGGCTTCGTGATTACGACTACAGAAGGTACATTTTATGTGGCTGGTGATACGGCTTTGACTTGGGATATGAAGCTAATTCCGATGTTATATCCAAAATTGGATTTTGCGATTTTGCCGATTGGCGATAACTTTACGATGAGTTATGAACATGCGGTGATTGCTAGTGATTTTATTGAGTGTGATGATATTATTGGTTGTCATTATGATACTTTTGGCTTCATCGAAATTAATCATGAAGCTGCTAAACAAATATTTACAACAAAAAAGAAACAGTTGACGCTACCAGAAATTGGCGTTACATTTGAAAAATAAACTTGACATCGTTTTACGAAAAAACGCTGCTTTAAGTAACAAGTATCCAGAATAATATGGGAAAAATAATTGCAATCGCTAACCAAAAAGGGGGCGTTGGAAAAACAACAACGGCTATTAATTTAGCGGCAAGTCTTGGAATATTAGAACGCAAAGTGCTTTTGATTGATGCCGATCCGCAGGCAAACTCTACGTCGGGAGTTGGTGTGAATATTAATACGGTTAAAAATAGTGTGTACGATATTTTAGTGAATGAAGTAGATGCCAAAGATTGTATCATCACTACCGAAACACCGAATTTATCTTTGATTCCTTCGCATATTGATTTGGTTGGTGCAGAGGTCGAATTGATTAATAGATGGCGACGAGAATATATTTTGGCAACGGCTTTGGAGAGTATTCAAGCAGATTATGACTATATTTTCATTGACTGTCCGCCTTCGCTGGGTTTGATTACGGTAAACTCTTTGACGGCTTGTGATTCTGTTATAATTCCTGTTCAGTGTGAGTTTTTTGCTTTAGAAGGATTGGTAAAATTGCACAAAACAATTACTTCTGTAAAAAAACATTTGAATACAAAGTTAGAAATTGAAGGCGTTTTATTGTCGATGTTTGATAGCCGATTAAGGTTAGCAAATGAAGTAGCAGACGGGGTTAAAGCTTCATTTCGCGATAAAGTTTTTAAGACGATCATCCACCGAAACACAAGAGTCGGTGAAGCACCTGGCATGGGTCAACCTGTCGCTTTGTATGATGCAAGTTGTAAGGGTGCGGTTAACTTTTTTAACTTAGCGAAAGAAGTACTGGGGAATAACGAGTAAATAAGTTGTGAGTTGTTAATTAACTAATTACTAATCACTAAATAATGGCTAAAAGAAAGCAAATCGGAAGAGGGGTTGCCTCTATTCTGGGAAATATAAATCTTGATACAGAGGAAAAACAGGAAAAAGAAAAGGTCGTCAAAACATTGGCAAGTGCGGTAGCAATGCTTCCGATTGAGCAAATTGAAGCCTACAGAGATCAACCTCGTCAAGAGTTTGAAGAAACGGCTTTATCCGAACTTTCGGAAAGTATCAAAGTACATGGTTTAATTCAGCCGATTACAGTGCGTAGAATCGGCGAAGCGCATTATCAGCTAATTTCGGGCGAGCGTCGTTTGAGGGCTTCGAAAATAGCGAAGCTTAAAGCAATTCCTGCTTATGTGCGGGTAGCGAACGATCAGGAAATGCTCGAAATGGCTCTGGTTGAAAATATTCAACGGGAAGATTTGAACCCGATTGAGGTAGCGACAACCTACGAACGATTGATGGAAGAGTGTAATTTGACACATAAATTATTAGCTCAACGTGTGGGAAAAACTCGTAGCTCGGTGACAAATTATTTGCGGTTGCTAAAATTGCCACCTCAAGTGAAAACGGGACTACAAGAACAAGTATTATCAATGGGTCATGCTCGTGCATTGGCCGGAGTTGATAATTCTCCGTTGCAGGTATTATTATTTCATACGATTACGTCTGAAGGCATGTCCGTACGACAGATCGAACAAATCACCAGAGGTTTATCAAAGTTGCCGCCTTCGATTTTAGCCAGCTTGACGGCTAAAAAAATTGAGTTGGGTCACGCAACTTTGCTATCTGAACTAACTGATCCTGCTTTACAATTGTCGCTACACCGAGAAATCTTAGAAAAAAGTTTAAGTGTTGAAGAGGTTCAAGCGTTTGTGAATCGTCAAAAGCAAAAGGCGGAAAAGAAAAATGAACCGAAATCCCCCAAAAAAGAGCCATTATCTTTTGAGTTTCAAAAGATGCAGGATACTTTAAGTCATCGTTTTCAAACGAAAGTCGCTATCAAACGTGACCATAAAGGAAAAGGTCAAATTGTACTAAATTTTACATCTGATGAAGATTTCAATCGGTTGTTAGATTTAATTGAAGGAGAATAATTCAGGCTATCATAGTCCCTGTTTATCAATCTTTTACGAAGTTTAATGTTTACGAAACCATGAAGGTTTCGTAAACTTAACTTTATTTCAAATGCCTCTTTTTCAATACTTTATAAATGTATTTTTAGTTCTTTTTTGTAAATAACTTTAGACCGACCTAACAAAAAGCAGGAAATTATCATTTTTCTAACCTGCTCTAGATATTTTGTTTTCAATTCAAAAAACATATTACATAATAACTTCACGTTTGTGATATTAAATCGAATATATTTTAAAATCGACTGTATGTAATACTGAATCGATTGAAAGCAAACAGGCTGTGTTAAAAAGGATTAAGAAAAAATGAAAATTATGAATATTCTTTATCTTTGTGACTGGTTACTTTTAGTAAAATAGACTCAAATAAAATATGACAGATCAAAATAAAGCAGCACTTTTAGCATTAGAAAATGACTTAAAAAAATATCGACCGATGTTTGAAGATGCAACAGATGCTATCATAGAACAAGATGTTTCGAATTATCCGATTTTTGTGGCACATCATGACAATCCTATATTAGGCATTACGCTCTTAGATCATGGAGAGTCGAAAACAAACTGGTCGTTTACCGCTTCAACTTTGGAGGAGTTCGCTGCAAAACAAATCATCGAAATGTCAAAAGTCGAGGATTTCAAGCAAGTTTATAAAAATACTAAAGAATTTATCTGCGTTTTTATTTTAGATGAAGTTTTGGGACAATTCATATTTTACCCTATGCATCAAAACTAATAACAATTTGTAAAACAAATTACTACATATTATTTTATTTATTATATAATTTTAATTTAATTGTTTTTTAAACGTTATTTCTTAGTGATTCACAATATCGTCAAGCGTTGAGGAAAATCATATTCAAAACAACTTTCATTAAATATTCATACGACTAAAAAGGATTATTTTAGTTAATATAGTGATTGAACAATAACCATATATCTATAAATGATGAACAACAGATTGACACAATACGAATCATTTTCAAAAATACTTTTAATAGAAGATAACCCTGGTGATGTTCGATTAGTAGAAATATTACTAGAGGAGTCTGATTTTTATGAATATGAAATAATCAATAAAACAACTTTAGAGGAAGGGTTAGAAGCCTTAGAAAAGGATGACTTTTCGGCTGTTTTATTAGATTTAACATTGCCTGATAGTAGGGGTTTCGAGACGTTAGAACAACTGATTGAAGCAAAACCTGATGTCAATGTCATCGTCATGACAGGTTTCGCAGCAAAGGAAATTGGGATTCGAGCCGTACAGGTCGGTGCTCAAGATTTTTTGATAAAAGGAGAATTTGATTCAGAACAATTAGCCAAAACACTTCGCTACTCTATTGAGCGAAATAGCGTGCTACAAAGGCTAGAAGAAGCTCAGCGGATCGCACATATTGGTAATTGGGAATATGATATGATCACGGAAAAGTTTTATTTGTCTGATGAAGTTTATCGAATATTTGGGTATTCAGTGAAAGAAATCGTTATGGATAGAGCTACTTTTATCAAGCATATTCATAAAGATGATTACAAAAAAATACGCAATAGTATTTGTCTGAATTCTGTAAATCAGACACTGAAATTAGATTATCGAATCATTAATAATCATAATGAAATCCGTCATGTTTCGGTACAATCTCGTCCGATCAATAATAGAAAAAATAATGTTACTCGGATTTATGGCATTATTCAAGATATCACTGACCGCAAATCGGCGGAGTTAGAGTTGCTCAAGTCACAAGAACGGTATCAATCTATTTTTTCTCAATCGAAAGATGCCATTTATTTTAGTGATGGTAAATTTTTAATTGATTTTAATGATGCCGCTGTTCAATTATTACGCTATTCGAAGGAAGAGTTAAAAACGATTCCGATCGAATCATTATATAAAAATATTGATGATCATAGTCGTTTCAACAGTTTGATGGAAAAACTTTCTTTTGTGAAAGATTTTGAAGTCGAGTTATTACGAAAAGATGGAACAACTAAACACTGTTTGTTAACTTCTTCGGTAGTTCAAACAGACGATTTTTCGGGATATCATGGTATTATTCGAGATATTACAGTTCGCCGTCAGACAGAAGAACTCCGTAAAGCTAAAGAAATAGCAGAGCGTTCTACACAAATGAAGGAGATGTTTTTGGCGAACGTAAGTCATGAAATGCGAACGCCAATGAACGGGATTTTGGGGTTAACTAATATCCTACTAAGGACACCTTTAAATAAGGAACAATCAAATTATTTAGCATCTATTAAAGAATCGTCTCAGCATCTTTTAGGCATTATTAACGATATTTTGGAAATATCAAGTCTGAAAGAAGAAAAAATCAACTTGGCAGAAAAGGAAATTAATCTTCCTGAATTAATTAGAAACTTAGTCAACATTATTAACTTCAAAATAGAGGAGAAAAACCTTACGCTCGAAGTTGATATTGCAGAAAATGTTGATAAAATAATATTAGGTGATAGCTTACGACTACAACAGATATTGACAAATTTAGTCGGAAATTCCGTAAAATTCACAGAGGAAGGATTTGTAAAAATCGCTGTAAATAAAATACGTGAAAAAGCTGGTATTGTCTATTTAGAGTTTAAAATATCCGACTCTGGCATTGGTATTTCGCAAGATAAAATTGAAATTATTTTTGAAACCTTTACACGGGTTTTTGATACGAAAAAGAATACATTTGGTGGTACAGGTTTAGGGTTAGCGATTACTAAACAATTAGTACAACTTCATGGCGGCGAAATCTACGTAGAAAGTAAACTTGGTGAAGGTTCAACTTTTACCTGTGAGATTCCATTCAAAAAAGCACAAGCGAAACTTGATACAACAATTATAAAAGAAGAGGAAAAATTTTCTTTAAACATCAAACGAGATGTGCAAATTTTATTGGTGGAAGACCATAAATTAAACCAAATTGTCGCTCAAAAAACTTTAGAAAAAGAATTTACAAATGTCGTTGTTACGATTGCTGAAAATGGTCAAGTCGCTATCGATAAATTACGAGACAATGACTATGACCTTATCTTGATGGATATTCAAATGCCTGTCATGGATGGTTATGAAGCTACAAAATATATTCGGGAACAAATGCCCGAAAAGAAAGCAAAAACCATTATATTTGCAATGACCGCACATGCACATGTGGCACAAGATGAAAAATTTAAAGAATATGGTATGAATGATTGTGTGTTGAAGCCTTTCGAGCCTAAACAACTATTTTCAAAAATAGCATATTACATCAACCAAAATAACATTTTACCTAAAAACGAAAACATGTATAATAACACATTACCAAAAGTAGAAATTGACCTGAGTTATATGGATTTGATGGCAGATGGCGATAAGGATATGAAAAAAGTCATGTTAGAATTACTTTTTGAAGAACCTATTCAGGACATTCAGTCTATGTATGAAATGGTAAGAAATAGTGATTATGATGCTATCAAAAAGGTAAGTCATAAAATGAAATCAACTTTGGCTTTCGTTGGTAACAATAAACTTACGGAAACTAATAAGAAAATTGAATCCATTGCAAAATCAGAAGATAATGTTGATCAATTACCAGATTTAGTCGAAACCCTTGATAAATTATATCAAGTGATATTAATACAACTAAAAGCGGAACACAAAAAACTATAATTAAAAATTCGATTTTATACAAAATCACTTCTTATCTATCTGTAAATCAGTATTTTATCACTTAAGCTTTACTGGTATTAAGTTCCGCCATTCTTGAAAATATCTTGTGCATTCTAACTCATTAGAGTCAATGCTCTTATAATTTTCATGGATTCTCGTACATTTTTTAATAATTGATTGTGCGAAAACTCCGTAATATGAAAAAAATTCTACTCCTATTTCACCTCTTTGTTTTTAATTTTTGACTCATATTTCAGAAAATCCACTTTAAAATCTTAATTTTGTACAAATATTTTTACCATTTATAAAATGGTATGTCCTGAAAAATAAATAACTAACACCAAAATAATTACTTTACACGAGGTCTCGAGATATAGTAAGTTCTTCATTCTCAAAACGCATAAAAGTGTACTTAATAGCAGTACTGCTTCATTTATGCTGCACGACTAATAATACATTGAACAGTTTTCTTGTAAAAAATTTAAGGCGTCTAAACTGTATTTTTTGAACGACAAAAAACACAACAATTACAATCCAGAGGCTTCGGGGTTGTAACTTCTGATTGTTTTGTCGTTTGAAATAATATTATAGAAAAATCGTTGAATACATTATTATTTTGTTGTAAAAACCTTGTGTCATGTCTATCAAAGTACGCCGACGAAAAATACTATTATGAAAATACTTATTTGTGAAGATGAAGAAATCATGCTTACTGCTCTGGAATTCAGACTACGTAAACAAGGCTTTACGGTCGAAAAAGCAGAAGATGGTAAACAAGCTTTAGACAAGCTAAAGTCTGTAAAATATGATTTGATTATTGCCGACATTATGATGCCTTATATTTCAGGTTTAGAATTGATTCAATTCATTCGTAAAGATTTGAAAGACACAGACACGCCCATCATTATTATCTCTGCATTAGAGTACGAAGACGTTTTGCTCAAAGCATTTCGATTAGGTGCATCTGACTTTATTTCCAAACCTTTCAAGCCCAATGAATTAATTCTTAGAATCAAACGAATATTTCAAGAAAAAGGAAATATATAATCCTTCACGTCACTCGGTGCAGATTACACACAAAAGTATTTTCACAAAAGTTATTTTATTTTGAAAATTTCACTCTTTGGTGAATACCTTTTGTCACTATTGTGCCTTTTCCCGAAAATCGGGACGAGTTATGATTTTATGATTCAAAATTATTTTTACGGGAAAACCGTTAAAAGTTATTAAATAATAATTATGAAATTTAGTGTAAAAGCTACGCTTCACTCCTAACAACTTAATTGATGTTTGTAAAATATAAAATTTCGAGTTATCCACTTTTTATATAGAACACAAACGTATTAAATAAATAGCGACAAATTAATAATGATAGTTTTGTACATTTGATTTTCTGTAAAATGAAAATCCTCCACCAAATGAGTTATCAAGATTTATTAATTACAACCGACGAAGCAGCACAATTTGCTAAAACCTATTACGGCATCACCGCTACTGCCAAAGCATTACCAGGATTCGAAGATTTCAACTTTAAACTCCAATCAAATAATAACAAAACTTATATTCTAAAAATCTCTCGTGACAATATTGATACGACTATTTTAGACTTTCAAACAGCTATTTTAGAACATATAGCTCGTAAAAACCTATCAATTGAAACACCGAAGCCAGTTCAAAACCTGCAAGGTCAAACCTACTTTTCTTTTCAAGATAAAAATGGTGCAATACGTTCGATGCGGCTAAGTACTTGGATTGAAGGCAAAATGACCTTTGACATAAAATTCCATACCGACGAGCTGCTCCAAAGCTGGGGAAAAGCAGCTGGAGAACTGGTTCAGTCACTCCAGGATTTTAATCACAAAGCCGCTCATATTGGGCATGATTGGGACTTGAGCAACGCCTTAAACAACCGTCAATTCCGACCGTATATCAAAGACAATCATCAACTCAAAATAGCGGACTATTTCTGGGGCTTATTCGAAAATCAAGTTATTCCACAATACCTTACTTTGCGAAAAAGCGTCATTCATAGCGATATCAACGACTATAACACAATCGTCTGTACCACTACTCTAAAAAACAGCGGTACGATTACGGGTGTAATTGATTGTGGCGACGCTACTTATACACACACTATCAATGAGTTAGCCATTGCCGCTGCTTATGCTACGATGTTCAAACCTAACCCACTGGAAGCTGCTGCTCAGGTAGTCAAAGGTTTTCATAAAACCTTTCCGCTACAAGAAAACGAACTGAAAATATTATTTCCGCTTATCGCCAATCGCTTACTCACAAGTGCCAGTCACGCTGCCAAAAATCATTTTTTTGAACCCGATAACGACTATTTATTTATTAGTGAAAAACCGGCTTGGGACGCTTTAGAATTATGGTACAAAATTCCACCAAACTTAGCGTATTACACTTTTCGCAATGCTTGTGGCCTTGAACCTTGTCCGAAACGAGTAATTTTTGACGAATGGTTTTCGGATTTGATTTCCGCTTATCCCAACAACTCGGTGACCAAAATAGTAGATTTTAACGATGCAAAAGCCATTGAATTAGACCTAAGCGTTAGTAGTTTGGATTTGGGCAATAACTTAAATTTTGCAACACCTCAACGAATGCAAAAACGGATTGATGATATTTTGTGGGAAAATAACGCAACTATCGGCATCGGTGGCTATGGCGAAATTCGCCCATTTTATAATTCAGATGCCTATATTATCGAAGCTAATAATGGCCGACAATGGCGAAGTTGTCACATCGGTTTGGATATTTGGTGTAAAGATAAAACACCTGTTTTTGCGGCTTTCGATGGAACAATTTATAGCATTCAAGATAATAAAGGCGATGATAATTATGGACCGACCATTATCTTAAAACACAACGTCAATGACGAGCTGACATTCTACACTTTATATGGTCATTTATCGCCTATTGATAACAATCTAAAAGTTGGTCAAGCAATAAAAAAAGGAGAGCAAATCGCTACAATTGGCACGTTTCCACAAAATGGTAATTGGGCAGATCATCTACATTTTCAAGTAATTTTGGATCTGTTGGGTCAAAAAGGTGATTTTTTTGGGGTTTGCTTACCGAGCGAAAAGGCGATTTGGTTGAGCATTTGCCCAAATATATTTCAAAACTTACTGCTACCAACAAGCGTCAACTTCGAAGCCCAAAAACTACATCATTTAGAAATCTTACAAAAACGCCAGCAGTTTTTGGGTAAAAATTTGAGCTTATCTTACAAAAAACCGCTACACATCGTTCGAGCATATAAGCAGTTTTTGTATGATGCTAATGGGCGACGATATTTAGACACCGTGAACAACGTGCCGCATATCGGTCATCAGCATCCGAAAGTTGTGGAAGCTGCAAAGCGACAAATAGAGGTTTTGAATACCAATACTCGCTATTTGCATCAAAATATTGTCGAATATGCCGAGCAGTTGTTGGCGACTTTTCCGCCGGAGTTGTCTGTCGTTTATTTTGTTAATAGCGGAAGCGAAGCCAATGAACTGGCGCTGCGAATGGCCAAAACAGCGACAAGTCAACAGAATATGATTGCGGTCGAGGTCGGCTATCATGGTAATACGAATGAAACAATTGCGGTCAGTAGTTATAAATTTGATAGCGAAGGCGGAAACGGAAAACCTCAACATACGCATCTGCTACCAATCCCCGACACGTATCGTGGTCAGTTCAAAAACCCAGAAACCGCAGGCGAACAATACGCACAATTTGCTCAAAATATAATTGAAATACTTGACCAAAATGGTCAAAAAGTCGCTGGTTTTATCTGTGAATCAATTCTTAGCTGTGGCGGTCAAGTTGTTTTGCCGAAAGGCTATTTAAAAAAAGTATATCAATATGTCCGAAATGCCGGCGGCATTTGTATCGCTGACGAGGTGCAGGTTGGTTTTGGTCGAGTGGGCGAAAAGTTTTGGGGTTTTGAGTTGCAAAATGTTGTTCCTGACATCGTGACTATGGGCAAGCCAATTGGAAATGGGCATCCGATGGCGGCCGTTGTGACGACTCAAAAAGTCGCCGATGCTTTTAATAATGGTATGGAATATTTTAATACGTTTGGCGGAAATCCTGTCTCGTGTGCGATTGGAAAAGCTGTTTTAGAAGTTGTGCAAACAGAAAAATTACAACAAAATGCTTTAGAAGTTGGGCAATATTTAAAAACAAAATTAAATAATTTGCAATCGAAATTTTCGATAATTGGCGATGTTCGTGGGAAGGGGTTGTTTTTGGGAGTCGAGCTGATTCGTGATGCTAAAACGTTGGAAGCGGCGGACACCGAGGCGAGTTTTATCACTAATCGAATGCGAGAAAATGCGATTTTGATGAGTATTGACGGCCCGCTGCATAATGTGTTAAAGATCAAACCGCCAATGTGTTTTACAAAAAATGACGCAGATTTTTTAGTTGTGACTTTAGAGAAAGTTTTAGAAGAGCTCAAGTCCTTCGATAACTATTTGTAAAGAGATGACTCAAAATCCTCTTCTTTATTTTCACCTCCAACTTCGAATACTAACCTCGAATGCAGATTAAATAAAAAATAAAGACTTTAGCCCGATGGCGTTATTGAGTCAAACCTAAAAGATATTGTTAATAAGGTTGACACAGGAGAAGAAGTTGTCTCAGAATTGATTATAAATTAGATAAAATAAGTTCAGTCGATATTTTTACATTATCAATCATCATTTTTGTAGTTTTGCAGCCTGAAATTACAAAATCTAAAAAATAGTAAAAAATGAATAAACTTTGGTTAATTTTACCATTATTTGTAACCGTGTTCGTCTCTTGTGATTCTGGTATTGAAAGTGGCGAAGAAAGGCGTTTAACGGAGTTATCTACAGAAGGAAATAATAGTGACATCATTCGTAATCCGATTTCGGCAGAGGAAATTGGGGATACCGTAAATGTTGCGAAAATTCAATTTGAAACGCCTGTTTATGATTTCGGTACGGTCGAAGAAGGGGAACAGGTCAAGTATGTTTTCAAGTTCAAAAATATTGGTAAGAAACCGTTAATCATTAAAAGTGCAAAAGCTGGTTGTGGCTGTACCGTACCAAAACCTTCGAAAGCACCTGTCGCTCCGGGCGAATATGGAGAGATTCCTGTAACTTTTGATTCAAACGGTCGTGGGCCGGTTGTAAGCAAAAGTATTGATGTAACTTCAAACGCCTTCCCTAATAAAACAACGATTAGGTTGATGGGGAAAGTAAATATAAAAAAGAATTAATGAATTATTTTGACGACAGTCGTCTTAAAAAATAATTCATCAACAAACTGATAATCAATATATTATCGGTTATTTTTAATATATAATATTTCAATAAAAATGTTAAACCAAATAATATTATTACAAACAGACAGTAGCGGAATGTTGAATTTAATCATGATTGGAGGTATCTTCTTAGTGATGTACTTCTTCATGATTCGCCCGCAAGCAAAACGCCAGAAGGAACAACAAGCATTTACGGAAGCCTTAGAAAAAGGGGACAGAGTGGTAACTTCGGCAGGAATTCACGGTAAAATTATTGCGATTAATGGTTCTATCGTAACGGTTGAGATTACAAAAGGCGTAAACATCAAAGTAGAAAAAGACTTTATTTCTAAGGAACTTTCGACTCGTTCTGAAGAAGAGGAAGCATAATTTTCAGATTGATAACATCATGGAATGTTTGAAGAATTTTCGACCGAAAATATAAAGAAATTTATAAGGGATTTTATAAATTCTGAACGAGCAATACTGCTGTTGTGCATCAGTATTGCTCTTATTTTTTGGTTAATCATTCAGTTATCGAAATCGCAAGAAATCGTCATTGATACAGTATTAAATATCAAGACACCCGAGGGGCTAACTTTGGTCAATCAACCGCCAAAATCGCTAAAAATAAAATTGGTATCGACTGGTTGGGGCTTGTTTTCAAGTGATTATAATAGACAACTCCGACAACTCAGATTGTTAGTCAATAAGGATAAAGCCTATAATTATCGTCAATTACAAGAAATTGTCAAGTCAAAACTATCGGATAAAATTAAAGTGGTCTCTATTTTTCCGAATGCACTTTCCTTTCAATTAGATGACTTTGTCCGAAAAAATGTTCCTGTAAAAGCTATAACCGCTATAAAAACAGTGAATCAATTTCAACTCTCTAATAAGATACAACTTCTCCCCGACTCTATCGAAATCTATGGTCCAAAATCACTCATATCTCCTATTTCTTTCGTGAATACGGAAGAGATTCGAGCGACTAATTTAAAAGAAAATCGTTATGGTGAGGTTAGGCTGTTACCACAAAAAAATAAACAAGTCAAATATCAATCAACTACCGTGAATTATATTATGACGGTCGAGCAGTTTTCTGAAAAAACCTTAGATGTTCCTATTGTTATAGAAAATGATACAACGAATAGCATTCGATTGATTCCGCAAACGGCCAAAGTGACTTGTACGGTTGGCCTGACGAAATATGATCAACTCAAACCTATTCATATTCAACTTCGTGTTGATTTGTCTAATGTAAATTTAGAGGAAGCCACACAACTGCCTGTAATCATGAGAAAAAAGCCTGACTGGGTTAGTAATATCAAGGTGAATCCCGAATATATTGACTTTGTAATTCTGACTAATACCAAAAATATCACTCAAGATGACGAAGAATAAACCCTTAAAAACACCGATATTAATTGTAGCTTTCAATCGCCCGGACAAGGTGCAAAAAGTCTTTAACCGAGTTCGAGAAGTACAGCCAATGCAGTTATTTTTGAGTGTCGATGGTGCAAGAACGCACAAAGCTAACGAAGCCGAAAAAGTCAAAGCTGTTCATGATATTATCAAGCAAGTGGATTGGGAATGTGAGTTAAAAACGCTTTTTCGTACCAAAAATTTAGGTTGCCGAATGGGTGTCAGTAGCGGCATTGACTGGTTTTTTGAGCAGGTCGAATCTGGCATTATCTTAGAAGATGACTGCGTGCCTGATGTCTCTTTTTTCTATTTTTGTGAAGAACTCTTAGAACGTTATAAAAATGATGACCGAATCATGCAAATTGCGGGTTCTAACTTGATTCCTGACAAGTTTAAACACTTCGATAGCAGTTATATTTTTTCTAATTTTGGATTAATTTGGGGCTGGGCAACTTGGCGACGTGCCTGGCAAAAACGAGATGTTCATTTACAATATTTCGATGAATTTATCGAAAAAAAGATGATTCAACGATTGATAAACGATAAAACAGCTCAGGATTATATGGTCGATAAATTCAGAGATACACATCTAAAAATCAATGATTCTTGGGCCTATGCTTGGTTTTGTAATATATTGTATCACAATGGTTTATCTATTTTACCTTGTAATAATTTGATTCAAAATATCGGTGTTGATGAAGAAGCAACGCATACAAAAGGCATCGGTTTAGAACGCTATCAAAAAGCATCGACTGGTACGACTTTTCCATTGAAACATCCAACAGAAATTAAAAAAGTCAATAACGATATTGCAATGGAAATTTTCTATGTGAATTATAAACCAAAACATTTATTATTAGTGAATAAAATTATACCATTGAGCTGGTTAAAAGCATTTCGAAAACTGAAAGCGAAGTTTTCTTAACTGACTATTTCCAATTAAAAAACGGTTTCGAAAGTCGAAATAAATTAGAGGTAGATTCATCAAAAAATCCAAATAATGAAACAATCAAGACGAAAATTTATCGAAACTGGCTTAAAAATCGGAGCAATGCTGCCTTTAGTCGGTTCAACTTTATTGAGTTGTGAAACTCAAAGTGAGGCATCTGAAACTATTCCAGAAGCGGTCAAACCATTGAAAATACTTATTTTGGGCGGAACAAGTTTTCTTGGACCACACCAAATTGCTTACGCCATGGGAAGAGGACATACTATCTCGACCTTCACTCGTGGCAAAACTAAACCAACTATTCATCAAGATTTATTTAAAAAGGTCGAACAACTCATTGGTGACCGTGAGAACGACCTGGAAGCCCTAAAAAATAGAAAATGGGACGTCGTAATTGATAATTCTTGCCATAATGTAGAATGGGCAGAAAAAACGGCTACCTTACTTAGAGGCAATGTTGGTCTCTATCTTTTCACCTCTTCTACTGGCGTTTATTATCCTTATTTCAAAAAAGGAATGAACGAAAATATGAAGTTGGTAATGGAAAAACCAGAAGGAATAACTGACGAGGAAATGAAAGTCGAGTATTGGTACGGCGTAATGAAAACGAACTCAGAAATTCGTACCAAACAAATCTTTGGAGAAGGCCGCACAATCGTCGTTCGACCAACTTATATGGTCGGGCCAGCAGATAAATCTGACCGATTTATCCATTGGATTCATCGTTTGCCCAAAGGCGGAGATATTTTAGTACCAGGTAAGTCAGAAGATCGTGTACAGTTTATTGATGTACGAGATGTAGCGAAATTTATGATTCATTTAATCGAAAATAAAACAATTGGAACATTCAATGCTGTCGGACCAAAAGCACCGATGACGATGCCAGAGTTTATCAAAAAAGCTCACGCCGTTTTTGGTTCTGAAGCTAATTTTATCCTAATTAATGATTATGATTTCTTAATGAAACATAATATTCCACACGCTGTTCCGTGGATAATTCCAACGGATAATAACTATGGTTCGGCATTGATTAGCAATAAGTTAGGAATTGAAAAAGGGCTGACTTATACGCCTTTGAGCAAAACGGTACAGGATACTTATAACTGGTGGTATTCGGACAATAAAGCTGCTAAAGAAAGAGAGGAATATGAAAACAATCCTGAAATTTTGTCTAATCGTGAGGCAGATATTCTGAAAGCATGGGCAGAACGAGGCTAAAGAAGATAAAATCGTTAGATAGAAGGTGTTTTTAAAAATGCCTTCTGTCTAAAAATTAGCCACTAACGCCCGTTAACTTTCGATTCAATTCGTTTTCTCTCGCATCAACAACCAAAGTAATAATGGAATACCGCCGTGTGGCAATCGATAAACCGTTTCATGTAGCCATTGATGCAATGTTTCTATCGGCATTTGAGTATCAAAATTAATAACAATTCTGGCAAAAGCTGTTGCAAAACCCCAAACGACACAGTATATCACTGCTGGTTTCCAAACATAAGGAATGAAAATACCAAGGGCAACCACAAGATCCAAAATACCGACTGTTTTTAAAAAAACACTCGCTTGTCCATCGTCTATTGCAAACATATCAATCGTCATTTGCATAAAATTACCAGGTGTCGGATAGTAACCTAACGCATACAAACCGTGACCGATAAAGGTCAAAGCAATGGCTATTTTTATCAAAAATCGAAAATAAAAATTATTCGGTAAGCGGTAAATCGCCAAAATTAAAAGTATCGGTGTTGACCATTGAATTGTGTATTCGACGAGTTGACCAAAACGATAGAATTGCTCTTTCCAATATAATAGCGACAAACAAAACAGGAAAAAACTGCCAATCCATAGTAATGATTTTATCCATCTTCGTTTGGCGCTTGCTTGCCCCGAAACCTCGGTGGCAAAAAGCCCGAATAACCCCAATACAAGATAAAAAACACCAATAATTTGTATCACAATATCTTGCCAAACAACGATTTCCATGTTAGAAATGTAGGCTTCCCAAGACATTCCAAAAAAATTAACGACTGCTGTCATCCAACCTTCATCCCAAAGCAAGGTACGAAACGGAACGTCCCAAAATAAGTACTGCCAAGCTCTCCCGAAGAAAACAGTCGCTGCTAAAATTCGGAGTAACCACAATTCTCTTGAACTGAATGGTCGATTTACCGTATCAAATTTTATAATTTGTAATATTGATTGCATCTGACTTTTTTGTAAAAGATAGCTCTTCGAAAAGCTATTTTTTATGGCGTCCATAATTGAGTCCCAATTTATAAATCGTTGATTATGAGTTTTCTAAATAATAAAATTAAATAAATTTTATTATTGTCAGTCAGTCTGTAAAGTTTCAATTCAATTTCGATGTTCGATTTCCGATGTTCGAACGGATATTTTTATTGATTATTAAATTAAAAAAAATGAAGCTCACCAACTCCTGAAATTGGTTTGTGCAAAATTATGTAAAAAACCATAAACAACTTTTCAAAATTATTCGATTAATAAATTAAAAACATAACTATTTAAAAAATTCTAAAATAGATATATTTCAAATTATTATGATTAGTTTTTTACCGTTTGTAATATAAACCATTTGTTAGCCATCAACATTCATTTAATTTGACTGTTAATTTTTTCTCAAATGACCGTTTAGTTGGACTTTCCGTTTTACGGAATCGCTTATTTGAGTACATTTGAGTTTTTAAAACTAAAGAACGACAACAAAAATGCGAAAATTTCTTTTGCTACTAATTGTATTATTGAGTGTTCAAACGGCTTCGGCACAATCTATTTTGCAAAAGCAAAAAAAAGACGGCAAATGGGGATTTGTCGATACTTCAGGTAATCTTATCATTGATTATCAATATCAAAATGTTTATGATTTTTATCAAAATGTCACGCTGGTCAAAAAAAGTAATCTTTGGGGTTTTATCAATAATAAGGGGGAAACAATTGTACCTTTTGAGTTGTCAGAAATTCAAAAATATGCTAATTCTGGCGTTATCCGAGCGAAAAAAGAAGCCTATTGGTATTTGTATAATCTAACTGGTGAATTGATTATTAATGAACAATTTGATACAATTTCTCCTATCAAAAGTAAAAAAATGATGGTGCAGCTCAACGGGAAAATGGGCTTAATCGACGTTGAAGGACAATTTTTAATCAAACCTAAATATCAAGAAATTACTTATTTTAGCGGTAACATGGTTCGGGTCAAAAAGCGTGGAAAATACGGCTATCGAACCACCGAAAACAAAAAAGCTGTTCCAATCAAATATGAGGACTTAGGCCGTTTTTATGGTACGAGAGTCAAAGCCAAACGCAAAGGCAAATGGGGAATGATTGATAAAAAAGGAAAGCGAATTTTAAAATTTCGATTCGATTATATCGGTGCATATCAATACGATTCGTACCTGAAAGATTATTACGCACCCTATGTTTATGGGACACAAGTCGGTAAAATCAGTAGCTGGGGAGCGTCTGTTCCGTTTGAATATGAAGAAATCGTCGATGCTAAAGAACGCCTAAATGATGATTTGATTCGCATTCGATTCAACAAAGATTATGGAGCAGTAGATAATAATGGAAAGGTTATTATTATGCCATTTTATAAAAATCCATTTACATTCAAAGACGGTTATGCTGCCGTTTTTGATGGAAATAAGTTTGGATTTATTGATAAAAATGGAAAGGTTGTTTATCCGTTTATCTTAGACTCCGCAGAGAATTTTGACAATGGACAGGCAAAAGTTGTCAAAAATAATGCGTCAATTATATTGACAATTAATGATTTGGAGTTGGAGTAAAAAATGATTGTTTGAGTGTTCTAATGTTTGAACGTCCGAGTGTTACACAACACCTGAACATTCAAACAATCGAACACTCGAACCTATTAATTCATCTTACGTTTACGCTCTAATTCTGTTAAATAGATTTTACGCAATCGCATACTATTCGGTGTAATTTCTACATATTCATCTTCATCAATGTATTCCATTGCTTCCTCTAAAGAGAATAAAATCGGTGGTGCTAATTTCACTTTGTCATCGTTACCAGAAGAACGCATATTCGTCAACTTCTTAGTTTTTGTAACATTTACCACCAAATCCGTTTCACGGCTATGTTCGCCAATTACTTGACCTTCGTAAACTTCCTCACCTGGAGCGATAAAGAATTTTCCTCTATCTTGTAATTTATCCATTGAATAAGGAATCGTAGTTCCAGGATGTAAAACAATCAAAGAACCTTTGTTACGGCCAGGAATATCGCCTTTCCATGGTGCATATTCTTGAAAACGGTGCGCCATAATCGCTTCTCCTTGCGTCAAGTTTAAAATAGCAGAACGCAATCCGATAATTCCTCTTGACGGAATTTCAAATTCTAAGTGCATGACATCACCTTTAGGTTCCATGATTTTCATTTCCCCTTTACGAATTGTCACCGCTTCGATCACTTTTCCAGCATTATGCTCCGGAACATCAATCGTCAATAACTCAATCGGCTCATGTCTTTTACCATCAATTTTTTTAATGATAACTTGAGGTTTTCCAACTTGCAACTCATACCCTTCACGACGCATCGTTTCAACCAAAACTGCTAAGTGCATGACACCTCGACCGAAAACGTTGAAAGAATCAGCAGAACCAGTTTCCTCGACTCTTAGTGCCAAGTTTTTCTCCATTTCCTTGTCCAAACGCTCTCTCAAGTGACGAGAAGTAACAAACTTTCCGTCTTTTCCGAAGAAAGGTGAGTTGTTCACTGTAAAAAACATACTCATTGTCGGTTCATCAATTGCGATAGTCGGCAAACCTTCTGGATTTTCAAAATCAGCAATTGTATCACCGATATCAAAACCCTCTAAACCTGTCATAGCACACAAATCACCATTTTCAACCATTTCAACTTTCTTACGACCTAAGCCATCGAAAGTAAATAATTCTTTCACACGAGATTTAAGAATCGTACCATCACGTTTTACTAACGAAACTGGCTGATTAACCTTAATGTCTCCACGAGTCACTCGACCGATAGCAAAACGACCTAAGAATTTAGAATAATCCAAAGAAGTAATTTGCATTTGCAAAGTCCCTTCGTTAGCAATTGGAGCAGGAATATGTTCCAAAACTTGATCTAATAAGTAGGAAATATCGCTTGCCGGCTCTCTCCAGTCTTCGCCCATCCAGTTATTCTTTGCCGAGCCAAAAACAGTCTGAAACTCCAACTGTTCCTCGGTTGCATCTAAGTTGAACATCAACTCAAAAACCTCTTCTTGAACTTCGTCAGGACGACAATTGTCCTTATCTACTTTATTCACAACTACGATTGGCGTTAAGCCTAAACTCAATGCTTTTTGTAAAACATAACGAGTCTGTGGCATCACCCCTTCGAAAGCGTCAACCAATAATAAAACACCGTCAGCCATGTTCAAAACACGCTCAACTTCACCACCGAAATCGGCGTGACCTGGTGTATCAATAATGTTGATTTTTGTATCTTTATATTGAACCGAAACGTTCTTCGCCAAAATCGTGATTCCTCTCTCTCGTTCCTGATCGTTGTTATCCAAGATTAGTTCACCCATCTCTTGATTATCACGAAATAATTGGCAATGGTGTAAAATTTTATCTACCAAAGTTGTTTTTCCATGATCTACATGGGCAATAATTGCAATATTTCTAATTGCTTTTTTCATTCTTAATGATAAAGGAAATTTGTTTTAAATCACATTTATAGTTGAAAATCAATATTTTATAAAAGTAATTCAAAACAATTTTCAATAAAAAATAAATATTTAGAATTTTCGAGGTGCAAAGGTAGCTATTTTTTTAAGTATCAAGTTTTTATGATGTTAAGATTTTATAAATAATTCATATTTCATTAAAAATAGGTGATAAAAAATAGGTCAAAATGCTAAAACACTAGTAAAAGCAAAAATCTAAACCATAATTCTTCGATAAAAATTGAACTCGATATTTAACCAACTTTCAAAATATCATCAAAAAACTATTTTTCTAACTTCTATAATTTTTAGAATGTGCTGTGGTGACAATATAGATTACGAAATTACGCTACTCATAAATATCATATTATTAATAGTCGTTTTTTGGGAAAATGGTCAACGGGAGTCTAACTCAAAACAAAATCAAAATCAAAATTATTTTAGATAATTTAAAAAGCGATCAATGGGTAGAAATGTATAAATTGTATCTTTATTTTGAATACTGTTTTAAGCAGGTTTTGAGCGAAATACTCAAAACCTGTTTTTATTTAGAGTTTGTCTAAACAGAAACCCAACAAAACCTGTTATCTTTGCCGAACATTAGAAGTGATGGCGTGTTTTCAAAATCAACACATCAACACATCAATACATCAATACAAAAAAATGGCAAAAATAGCAATAGATTTACAGTCGGGAAATGCAATAAAAGATAGCGATATTATCATTGGAATTGATTTGGGGACAACGAATAGTTTGGTCGCTTATGTGAAAGATGGAGAAGCTGTAACGGTAAAAGATACAGATGGAAAAAATGCACTCGTGCCGTCGATTTTACATTTTAAAAGTGATAATTCGACTTTAGTCGGCAACGCAGCGAAACAAAAATTAATTACCGAACCGCAAAATACCATTTTTTCGGTCAAGCGATTAATGGGAAAATCCTATAAAGATGTAGCGAATTACGAAGACTTTTTTAGTTATAAAATTATTGATGAAGATGCAGACAAATTAGTAAAAATCCGTGTGCAAGATAGATTTTATACGCCGATTGAGTTATCGTCTTACATCTTGGAGGAACTCAAAAGACGCATCGAAAAGGCCTTAGGGGCGAGAGTGAGCAAAGCCGTCATCACTGTTCCAGCCTACTTCAATGATGCACAACGTCAAGCAACTCGTGACGCAGGAAAGTTGGCAGGTTTGGACGTTTTACGCATCGTGAACGAGCCGACCGCAGCGAGTTTGGCATATGGAATTGGGCTTGACCCAGAGGAAAGTAAAACGATTGCCGTTTATGATTTAGGTGGTGGAACATTTGATATTTCTGTTTTACAAATCGAAAATGGTATTTTTGAAGTCCTTTCTACAAATGGCGATACGTTTCTTGGAGGCGATGATTTTGACCGTGCAATTATTGATTTTTGGTTGAATAATCATCATATTGATAAGAATATTTTAGGTGCGAATAAAGAATTTGCTCAAACGATTCGTTTAGCTGCCGAAGAAGCGAAAAAGACACTTTCTTCAAGCGATAGTTTTTCTACGGAAATTGATGGAAAAACCTATAAAATCACGAATGACGAGTTTTCAATTATTGCAAAACCGTTGATTGATAAAACCTTAGTCGCTTGTAAAAATGCCTTGGCAGATGCCAAATTATCAACGACTGAAATTGATAACGTCATCATGGTTGGCGGTTCGACTCGAATGCCTTTGGTAAAGTCGGCTGTCGCCGAATATTTCGAAAAAGAAGTGTATGACGAAGTAAACCCTGACGAAGTTGTAGCAATGGGTGCAGCGATTCAAGCCGATGTTTTGGCAGGTAATCAAAAAGATATTTTGTTGATAGATATTACGCCCTTGTCATTGGGAATTGAAACGGTTGGCGGCTTGATGGACGTGATTATTCCTCGAAACTCCAAAGTGCCGATGAAAGCCGGTCGTCAATACACAACTTCGGTCGATGGACAAACGAATATGAAAATTGCCGTGTATCAAGGCGAACGTGACTTGGTGCAACACAACCGCAAATTGGGCGAATTTATTCTAAAAGGTATTCCACCGATGCCGATGAATTTACCAAAAATCGAAATTCATTTTATCTTGAATGCTGATGGAATTTTGACCGTTCGAGCAAAAGAATTACGTTCGGGCGTAACGCAGCAAGTCGAGATGAAATCCGCTTACGGTATCAGCGAGGAAGAAATGGCATTGATGCTTTTGGATTCTATCCAAAATGCAAAATCGGATATGGAAACTCGTGCTTTATTGGAAGCGAAAAACGAGGCAAATAATGTCGTTCGTTCTGCTGAAAAGTTTATTGTTCAAAATGCAGAAATCTTGTCTGATGAAGAAAAGACAAACACCACAGCATTGACTAATAATTTAAAAAAAGCAGTCGAAGGCGAGGATAAAGATTTAATTAATAAGGCTATGGATGATTTGAATGAATACACCAAACCTTTAGCACATCGTGCGATGGATTTTAATATTAAGAAAGCGATGGCTGGGAGTAAGATTGGGGAGATTTAGGGTTTTCCGCAGATTTTTGAGAGTTGAATGATTTTTTATCATTCGACTCTTCTGTTTTTTGAACCAAAAATCCATAAATGCAACCTTAATGAACAAAGATTTCAATCATTTAGATGGCGAATATATCAACTTGGAATATGTTGATATGGAATAATTTCGGTAACCAATATTTACATAAAAAACTTTCCGAAAACAGAATTTCAACGATGTTGAAATTCTGTTTTTGTTTAAGTACAACTGAGTTTTACTCGGTTCTAAAACTATTTTTTTACATTTTAGCTGTCAAGTACAACTTGGCAGTACGTTTTTAATTCTCTAACTTCACGGCATCAAATCACACAAAACAAAAGCATGATTTTAGTTACAGGTGCAAATGGTCAAGTTGGAAGTGAATTGCGTTTTTTAGCTTCACAATTTCCTGATTTTCAATTTCTTTTTGTGGGTTCGCAAGAGTTAGATATTACAAACGAATCTGCTATTCAGAATATATTTGAGCAACATAATTTTGAGTATTGTGTCAATTGTGCGGCTTATACAGCCGTCGATAAAGCCGAAGAAGATGAAAATAAAGCTCGTTTGGTGAATGCAACCGCAGTCGATTATTTGGCGAAAACCTGCAAAAAACACTACACTCAATTAATTCATATCTCAACGGATTATGTCTATCACTCTGAAACGATTAATCGACCTTATCGGGAAGATGACGCAACGAATCCACAAGGCGTTTATGCAGCAACAAAATTGGAAGGCGACTTGACTGCAACGCAGACTTTGGACAATGCGATTGTATTAAGAACGTCTTGGGTCTATTCTTCTTTTGGGAATAACTTTGTTAAAACGATGATTCATTTAGGTAGAAAATTGGATAATTTGCGAGTAATTTACGATCAAATCGGTACGCCAACTTATGCTCGTGATTTGGCGTTCGCTATTTTGAAAATTATTGAAAAAATCGACAAAAAGGAAGTGGAAAATTACGGCGGCATTTATCACTTCAGTAATGAAGGCGTAACGTCATGGTACGATTTCGCTTTAGCGATTTTTGAAATTAAGCACATCGATATCGAAGTCGCCCCGATTGAAACTAAAGATTATCCAACGCCTGCCAAACGACCGCATTTTAGTTTGATGAATAAATCAAAGGTTTGTTCTACATTTGATTTGACGATTCCGCATTGGCGAACGGCCTTGATAAATTGTTTGACCTTATTAGACTAAAAATAAATGAAGATTACAAAAACGGAATTAGAAAAAATAGAAACACTACTCAATAGCTCGGATAAGGTTAATATTGATTTAGCGTTAACGATCTTGTCGGGCTTCGCTGTCGATGATGATGGCGGAAAATGGCTATTTGATTATTATCAACAATTGCAAACGGCCGAAGATCAACAATCGCAAAGTAATTTACAATCCATCCTTATCGGAACGAGTCACCTCTCTCCTACTAAAGCCAGTCGAATTTTAACTCTCTTATTCGAAAAAGCATCGGACAAAATTTGTTTAGAAATATTAAACACTTTTTTGGATAATAATATGATTACTTTTCCAAGATTGGATTTATCCGACTTTCCGAGTAGTTTATTCAAATTATCAAATATTGAACGTATTAATTGGCCTTATGGAAATATCAATCACTTGTCCGCCTCAATTTTAGATTTACCAGTGCTTGAAACTTTAGATTTACGGCATCAACCGCTAATGACGATTGACGAAAAAATCATACAACATCCAACTTTAAAGGAACTTTGGATAAGTAATGCCCTAATTATTACAGAAAATTTAGCTTATGATGCAAATTTTGAAATTTTTATTGAAGCCGCTTACTAAAATATAACAAATTGATAAACAATATCTTAGAATAAAACAATCCTTCAAATCCTTGTTTTCAACAGCATTTTTATCGCTTTTAATTAAAAAAAATTAAAAAAAGTACGCTAAATATTTGGCAGTTTGATTTAAGTTGTCGTATATTTGCATCGCATTTGAAAAACACATATGCAGTAATTTAAAAAGATAAGTTACAAAACATTAAAAAAAGCGGAAATAGCTCAGTTGGTAGAGCACGACCTTGCCAAGGTCGGGGTCGCGAGTTCGAGTCTCGTTTTCCGCTCCAAAGTAAGATAAACCCTCAACTTTGAGGGTTTTATTTTGCAACAATCTTAAAGAAGTCTATCACGCCCGGGTGGCGGAATTGGTAGACGCGCAGGACTTAAAATCCTGTTTCCATTAGGAAGTGCGGGTTCGATTCCCGCCCCGGGCACGAAGCTCGAAGTCGAAAGACTTCGGGCTTTTGTTATTTTAGGACTTTGCTAAATGTTTTACGATAAAAGAAAGATGCTACGGCTTACAGAATAAATACAGAAGTTAGAAATAAAAAAAGTACAACTACTTTAAATGATCATTCGCTGAACTATATGCTGTCAACCTAAAAATGGTATTTGGTTTTATTGACGGTATTTATAATAATTTTAAAGCACTCGAATGAATCCTATCTACTGCGAAAGCGGAAAATATACCTATCTCAAATATCATTTGTACCAGTGATATCGTCTCTATTTTAGATATCATGTAACTTATATATAATTTTATCTTTTTGAGTTACTAATGATATTTAATTCGCTTTTTAACAAATAAGACCAATTTATTAAAGGTAATTTTGAATTATAAAATAAATACATTTGTCATTCCCATAATAAAACAACTTTCTCAAAATAAGAATCTAGCCCTTTAATTCTTAATTATTTTTATAGTTTTTTCTATTTGGTGCTTTATTATAATTTTACGAATTAAGTAACCAAAAAATACAAGAGTCTTAATAAATTATTGTTTTTAACAATTTTCATCCAAATTATATAAGGTTTGATTATAATATAAAAAGGACTTTGTTTTAGCTATTTAGTCATTTTTTCTTGATTAGGTCTTTGTTCTACCTATTAACTGTCCTACATTTGCGGTCTTTATGATGAAAAAATATCATGGAAGTTGGACTAACAATCTTTTTTGACAATAGATCTGTAATTTCCATGGTTTTGGGCTTTATATAAAAAAATACATAAAGTAAACGATAACAAAAGTAGTTATTCATCGTACACAATAATGCAATTGTTTGATGTCACAAATAAAATAGGTTATAGTATGTTCTATTTTAGATATTAAAGAATTGTTAATAATAATAGAGTTTGGCAAGATATTATCGTATAACATGATAGGATTAAGATTGACAAACTATTTTTTAATGAAAATTATTTTTTATGAAATCCTTCAACGTGCAAAATTTATTATCAATATTGGCGAAGACATTGGGCGTAGTCGTATTCGTATTCTTGTTTAGCACAAATGCTATCGCACAAGAGGACAAAAAAAATCAAAAAGGTGATATTACTGAGAAATCAGGTACCGTATTTGATTTTGTAGTTGAGTCAGAAGAAGATGTTAATATTCTAAAAACATTCCTACACGCAAATAAGGAAGCTTTTTCGATTACAATCTATGATTTTAAAGATGAAAAAGTTCAAGTTTTTATCTACAATAGTAACACAAATGAAAGGTTATACTCCTTAAATGTCGAACCGAGAGAAGATATCTGTAATGTTGAATTATTAACAAAACCCTTATCAAAAGGAACATATCACGTTGTTGTAAAAGGGGAATCAAGGGTTATTCCCAAACAAATGGTAATTGATTAATGGTAATAAAAGTTTTATATTATTTTAACATATAATCCTCTATTGAATATCCAGGTGAACTCCGATGCTACTTTTAGTATCGGAGTTTTTTTATGCTGTAAAGAATAATGTTAATTTTGTCCGCCTGCTTTAGATAATATAGGATTGTAATGAATTTGCTGTTGAACTCTGACAATTCATTAAACTAATTACTATCCTAAAAAATGATCAAAAGACGGCTATTTTCATCCGTTAAAATACATAATAACAGACAGGAACGTCTATACTACTTATTACAACAATATAAAATCATGAAACTATTGAAAAACATTTACTTACTATTTTTTTTAATACTTGCCGGAAATACACTACAAGCACAGAATTTGACGCAAACCGTTCGAGGAACAGTTGTCGATAATGAGTCGAAATTTCCGCTTATTGGTGTTAATGTGATAATTAATACTGAAAATGGAGAATTGATTGGTGCGGTTACCGATATTGATGGCAATTATCGCCTGGATGACGTGCCTTTGGGGCGTCAACAAGTGAAATTTACTTATATTGGTTATCAAGAAATGTTACTGGACAATATTATTGTTACTTCTGCCAAAGAGGTCATTTTGAATATTGAGTTAGAAGAGGCCGTAACGAACTTAGGAACGGTTGATGTCGTCGCAAGTCGGGAACAAGAAGTACGTAACGAAATGGCAACTGTAAGTGCTAGGCAATTTTCGGTAACAGAAACTAATAAGTACGCAGGAAGCCGTGGCGAACCGGCTCGTATGGCTTCAAACTTTGCTGGCGTGCAAGGTGCAGACGATTCTCGAAACGATATTGTGGTGCGAGGCAATACGCCTCAAGGGGTACTTTGGCGATTGGAAGGTATCAATATTCCGAATCCTAATCACTTTGCAATTCCAGGAACAGGCGGTGGACCTGTGACGATTCTAAACAATAAATTTTTAGCTAACTCGGACTTTTTCACAGGGGCTTTTCCTGCCGAATATGGTAACGCTATCGCTGGGGTTTTTGATTTAAGAATGAGAAATGGTAACAACGAAAAGCATGAATTTTCGGGACAATTAGGATTTTTAGGAACAGAAATCACCGCTGAAGGACCTTTATCAAAAAACAGCAAAGCGTCCTATTTAGTGATGGGTAGATATTCGACTTTACAGTTGTTTAGTTTTATGGGTATTAATGTCGGAACAGATGCGATTCCACAATATTCTGATGGCGCTTTTCGCTTGAATTTTCCTCATAAAAATGGCGGAAATTTAGCAATTTGGGGAATTGGGGGATTAAGTACGATTGACATTGTTTTGAGTGACACTGAACGACCAGATACATCAACGTTGATTTTTGGTTCTAATGATCGTGACCAGTATTTCTCAACGAATATGGGGATTTTGGGAGCAACTTATACACAACCTCTAAATAAAAACACCTTCGTCAAAGCTGGCGTTGCGTATTCGTCGCAATCCGTTTATGCGAATCACGATCAAATTTATCGTCGAGTTGTCAATGGCGAATATGTGATTGATTCTTTACCAGCAATTTTGGATTATCAATTTACAGAAAATAAACTACATTCTTACTTTTATGTAAATCATAAATTCAAGTCAAGACATACGATTAAAGCAGGTTTTAATGCTGATTTATACGGTATGTTTTACATTGATAGTGTACGAACGGTTTTACCACAAGCAGATGGCAGTCCATCTTTGCTAAGTGATTGGCGAACTCGTTGGGATGCGGATGACAATGCGATTTTGTTCCAACCTTATGTTCATTATAAATACAAAGCCAGCGAGCGTTTGACGTTGACCGCAGGTTTGACTTCGATGTATTTTTCTATTAATAATAATAGTTTTTCACCGATTGAACCTCGTTTAGGATTGAGTTATGACTTATTAAAAGGTCGTCGTTTGAGTTTTGGTTTTGGTATGCACTCACAGATTCAATCACCGTATTTGTACTATTATAGCGATGTGCAGGTTGATGGCAATCCGCAAGAATATAACTTAGACATGGGATTGACAAAGTCAACACACGCTGTTTTGGCGTATGACATGGTCTTTAAAAAGAATTATCGAATTAAGTTAGAAACCTATTATCAGTACTTAAATAATGTACCTGTCGATGCTCGATCTTCGTCATTTTCGTTATTAAATGCCGGTTCAGGATTCTCTCGATTCTTCCCTGATACGTTACAGAATGCCGGTTCAGGTCGTAATTATGGTTTTGAATTTACGTTAGAAAAATTCTTTAGCGATGGCTATTATTTCTTAGTTACAGCCTCATTATTCGATGCAAAATATCAAGGAAGCGATGGCGTTTTAAGAAATTCTACCTTCAACGGTCGCTATGCAGCGAATGCTTTATTTGCCAAAGAATGGACATTTAAAGAAGGTTCTGCTTTGAATATTGGAGGAAAAGTCACGACAATCGGTGGTCGTTGGTACGGTCCAGTTGATACGGTGGCTTCAGCTCAACAATTGGAAATTATTTATCAAGATGAAACGGTGAATACTTTACAATTCCGTCCGTATTTCCGTGCAGATTTCAAAGTCAGTTATCGTTGGAATCGCCCGAAAGTGACACATGAGTTAGCGGTTGATTTTGTCAATATTTTCAATACTCGAAATATCTTGACATTGACGTATGCTCCTGATAATCCTTTAGGACCAATTCGGGAAGAATATCAGTTAGGATTTTTACCGCTGTTTTATTACAAATTGGACTTTTAGATTAGGTTATAAAAGTCCCGAGCATCAAGTCCGTCATTCCGACCTAAGTTGGAATGACGGATTTTAGTTTAGTAAATATTGATTAAAAAATAGGTAACTACTCAGGTTGTTTAAATAGCAATAATCTGCTTTAGAAAAAAGAGGACATCAAGTTCTCTTTTTCTTAAAGTATCAATAATAGACCTCAAAATACAGAAAGTATCTTGTCCTGATTTAAATTGCCCTGATATTTTTTGTTTAACCTTTATATTCCGAACAGCCCTTTCCGAAGCATTATTATCCGGTGGAATTTCTAAATCATAAAGACATGGAAAAAGATAATTTCTGTATTTAATCATACTTTTTTGAAAAGTAAGCGTTTTAGGAGTCACCTGTTTTGAAAGTGGAATAGCAAGTAATTGATTGAGTTGCTGTTCTAAGTCTTTAACGGTTTGTTCATGTTTTTCAAATGGACTTCCTCGCTTTATGGCTTGTTGCCTAAGTTCAAGTGCTTTATGAAGTAAATTTTTAAATTTTGTTGCCCATTGTTTTTCATCTTTTTCGCCTTCCAATTCTATCAGATAAATCAAATCTCTTTGTAGGTGAGGAAAACAAAGTTGTTTATCTTTTGATTGAATTTTCAATTGAGCTGCCCAACGGTCTGAACCAATAGTAGCATTTGGTAATCCGTTTGGGAACAAGGCTTCAACAGTATCAAAACCTCTGCTATTAGACGCTTTTAGAAAAGTGTTTTCAATATTTTGCCCACCGAGGTTTCGGGGCAGGCACACCCAAATCCACCATTTTTCACCATTTACTTTTGCACCTGTTTCATCTGAACCAACGTAAGATGCTATTTCTATTTCATTTAAAATAGCATTGTAAACACATTCTCCTTTTGACGCTGATTTATTAAGTAAATTCTGTATGCTACCTTCACTTATTGAAAGATTAAAAATATCCTTGAACAGTAGTTTTAAGCGTTGGTAAGGTACATATTGAAATACATTAAAATAGCTAACCAAAGCACTAATTTCACTTCCAAATTGTATCGGTGCATTTATCTCTTTTGGATAAGCTGCTTTCTGATGATGTCCGCATGAACAAATACAACCATACTGCTGATATTCGATATATTTAGGTTGTATTGGAGGCAATACAACCTCTTGACGTTTACTTATTAATTCATGTAAGAATCCACCAAGTGGTGATAAATCATTGCCACATTTCTCACAATAGTTACTATAAAGCTTTTCTACTTTATCAGGATTATCTGTCATTTTTAGTGTATTACCTTCGTGTCCTTTTTGTCCACCAGGTTTTCTACCTGTTTTTTTACGTAAACTTTTATTTCGTTTAGGCTTAGATTTATCACTACTTGGTGGATTATGACTATTGTGGCTATCTTTTTTGATATTTTGGGAAGCTACTAAATTCAATAGCAAATTCACTTTTTCAATCAGAGCTTTATTCTCTTCTCGTAAAAGTTGATTTTCCTCTCGGAGTTGTGCTATTTCCTGTTTTGCTTCCATGAAATTACTATATCTTATGTTTCTTTTTGTAATTCAACGTTTTTTGAGCTATTTTATGTTATTTATCGTTTTATCTTTGGTATTATTTAATACCTGAGTAGTTACTCATTCTACAAATAATTTTTTTCTAAATTTTTCTACAAAGAAATCATAGTTTTTCAAAAATCATTGCCGAACTATTTCTCCCTACTATTATCATTCAACTTCATTAAAAAATAAGACTCAAAAATGGTAAAAATCAGATAAACAACAAAGAATGGCAAGATGAACAACTTGCTATCAGGCTCTACGTAAAAATAATACAACATAATCAAGACAACAGATAAGAACATTTTACCGCCCATATACGCATACATCAACCCGATAAATGTATTCTTATTATCATTATTTACGCCCCATCGGCCTGTAAAGTACATGACGACACTAATCATCAAAAACAACAAAAGACTTAACCAAGATAATTGTTGATGTGCATAAAAAACCGGTAAAAAGGACAGCAACCAGAGCACAACTCCGACAAATAAAGTCACTGATAATAGCTGTACAACAAATTGTCTAACACTCATGTAATCCTTTTTATTCAAAAGGCCGAACACTTTTGCAGATGCCCGACCTAATCTTAAAATATTGGTTTGGAAAATCTTAATCTATTTCTTCACTAAGTCTTTGACAAGCAAATAAATACCTGCGACAGTTGCCAAAAGCGATAACAAAGCAGTCATTAAAGGCTGTTCTAACGACAGCCAGTCATCTACTTTACGACCGATAAGCGCTCCAAATGCTATCGTAACGCCCAACTGAATCGCCATTCCCGAGTATCGAGCATAGCTTTTCATACCTGCCGACCTTGATGATTTAGCTTGCTTTGACTCGCTTGACTTGTCCTGTTGACTTTTTTTCTGTTTGTTTTCCATTTGAAGAGGCTTGATTACCCATTTTACAAGTGACATTAAATATAGCCCCTGATTCTACAATCAACTTACCAGTAGAAATCTCCCCATTTATTTTAGCCGTCTGACGTACATTTAATAAATCGGTAACATCTAATGTACCTTCGAAACGACCTTGAATAACCGCACTATCACAGTTGATCTGACCTTCTACAAATCCTGTCGCACCGATGATTACCTTACCATCACAAGTCAGACTTCCTCTAATCATTCCATCAATACGAATATCACTTTTTGCTGTGACCTGCCCTTCTACGACTGTTCCTTCTACTAAGGTATTCAAAGCACCAAGGCTACCTGATGATGACGAGTTTTTTACAGTACTTCCATTTTTTTCTTTTCCGCCAAACATATGTTATGTGTTTTTGAGCATTAGTCGTGAACAATGAATCTGAAAACCTATTGACGACTAATTCCTTTTAGTTTCGTGTATTTTATTAAAAAATATATAAATCAGAATCGAATGTTGAATGATTTATGAAGTAAAATATCATAAGTCATTTCTTTTATATTCCTTGGTTTCAATGCCAGTTAAAAATTGACATATTCTGCCGGATTGACAGGATTTCCATTGTACCATAATTCGAAATGAAGGTGTGGCCCATCGGTCAATTCTCCCGTATTTCCAATAATAGCAACTGCTTCACCTGCCTTAACAAAACTACCAACTTTTTTTAATAAATGAGAATTGTGCTTATAAAATGATACGATATTATTCTCATGTTGAATAGCGATGACATTTCCAGTATCATACGTCCAATCGGAGGTAATAACCACACCATCTGCAACTGCTTTTATTGCCGTATTTCGAGGTGCAATAATATCAATACCGTAATGTTTTTTATCTGGTCGAAAGCCTGCACTTTTTGTTCCTTTTAGAGGCGGAACAAAAAACATTTGGTCAATTGAACGATTAATAGTTCCACTATTCGAGGTAATTTCACCATTATTCCTCGCCAATTCGCCCCTTTCGACAACTCTCCTCAGTCGATAATCCTCAGCATTAGGTTCTATATTGTCCTTATCATTTTGGGCAACACCTTCCCCTTTTTCCTCGTCCTCAACATTTTCAGGCTTATATTCCACATTATTTGTCAACGCATCTCTTACAGATTGAAGGTAAATTTCTCTTGCATTGACTTCTTTCTCCAAAGCAATAATTCGTTTCTCGATTTTATATAAATCATTGCTTTTGGTCGTCATTGTATAACCTGGCAGATAACGTTTGATAGGCGTAAAAGCGAATAATAACACAACAAGCGTTACGACAAGCACTAAAACTACGCTTAAAGCAATATATACATTCATCCAAGTCAACCGATACGAACCGACTTCCTCGAAGGTTTCATCATTCATGACTACAAGACGATACTGATGCCGTAACCGTTCCTTTATTCTATCCCACCTTTTGTTCCCTTCTTTTTCCATCTTTTTCTGACTGACCGGTACATGATTCAGTAAACGAAAATCATATCCGAATCCCTCGTTTTCAATTATTTGGAATAAATTTGTACTAAATATACAATTTGAAGCGATATTTTTGAATTTCCTTCGTTTCTAATTGTATCGTTCCTCAAAGTTCGTAAATAAATCTATATTATTATAATGCGTACACAAGGATTATGTAATTACACTGAGGGCAAAAATACACATTCTGACAATACATTGATATTTGTTTTGAAACAATTGAAAAATATAATTAATACGATGTTGAATTTCAAAATTATACTCCGATTTATCGGAATTACCATCTTGGTAACAATGATGACGCTTCCGACTTACGCTCAACGCAAAAAGAAAGAGGAAGAACAAACCAAAGCCAAAAAGGCCTATAACGACCTGACTCATAAATATAATGCCTATTTCAATGCTAACCTATTGATGGATAAAGTTGTCGATGGTTTGACACAACAACACCAAGAAAATTACAATCAAATATTGCCGATGTATCGACATTTAGCAATAGAAAATAGTGCAGCTTCTTCGAGTGATTTGGATATTATTATTAAAAAATCAGGAGTAGCGATTTCTTTACATCGTATGAGTCACTGGACCGATGATAGCTATTTACTAATCGGTCAATCGGAGTTTTTAAAGGGCGAACTTCAACAAGCTGAAGGAACATTTCGGTATGTAATATCGGAGTTGGACCCCGAGAAACTAAAAGAGGAGTTAGAAAAGAAGAAGGGTAAGAAAAAGAAAAAAGGAGGCAAGAAGAAGGGCAAGAAGAAAAAAAAGAAGAAGGACGAAGGACTTAAAAGAGTCGTTCGCCCAAGAGATAAATACGGTAATATCATCGAACCTAAGGAAGAGGATAAACCCAAAACCGAAAAGGAAATTATTGAGGAAATTCCGACTAATGATGAAGCAGAAAAATACTTCTTAAAACATCGACCTGCTCACAAAGAAGCTATTTTATGGTTAGCAAGAACTCAAATCGCCCAAGAAAAATATGACGAAGCCTTTATTGTTTTAAATAGATTGCGTCGTGACAAAGGCCTAACTCAAGAAATTCGTGCAGAGGTAGAAGCTGCAGAGGCTTATGCTTATTTACAACAAAAAGAGTACGAAAGAGCGATCGAACCTTTGACAAAAGCAGCCGTATTATCAAAAGATAGACAACAAAAAATGCGTTATACTTATATTCTGGCTCAGTTGCATCAGCGTGCAGGGCGAGGTAATGAAGCTTATGCGACTTACGAAAAAGTACTAAAACTACGACCGCTATACGAAATGGAGTTCAATACTCGCCTAAGTATCGCCAAAAACTCTTACGAAAATGGCGATGCTTCAATAGATGATGCAATTCGTGATTTGGAAAAAATGCTAAAAGATGAAAAAAACGAGGAATATCTCGACCAAATTTATTTTGCCATGGCAGAAATCGAATTGAAACGGGAAAATCGTCCTTTGGCCATTCAGTATTTACAAAAGTCCGTTTACAATAATATCAATAATCAACCTCAAAAAGCAGAAGCTTACTATCTGTTAGCTGAACTGTACTACGGAGATGAAGTCTATACCAATGCTAAATATTATTACGATAGTACGCTTGTCACAATGGTAAAAAGTGACGAACGACAGCCAACTGTGAAATCTCGTAGTGTCATGCTCAAGGAAATCGCAGCAAATATTGAAATTATTGAACTACAAGATAGCTTGATTCGCATTATGAATATGTCGGATGAAGAACGAATGGCATTAGCAATACAGATTCGGGAAGCAGAATTAAAAGCTAAAAAAGAGGCGGCGAAAGGTAAAAATACAAAAGGTCGCCGACCTACTGCGATTGCTCAACCGACCGCCTTATCAGCTCGTAACGGTGCCAACAATATCGGGACTTGGTGGGCTTACGATGTCGATGCAGTTCGTAAAGGAAAAAGAGATTTTGAAAGAGAATGGGGACAACTCCGTTTGTCAGACGATTGGCGTCGCTCTAACCGTAAAAATGCAGATATTGGAATTGATGAAGTCGAGGGAAAAGAAGGAAAATATGCCGCTTTGACGACAACGGAAGTCGATGAGATTTTCAAAAAAATGGGCGTACCACAAGGAAACACAGATTTGGCAAAAGCCAACAATAAGATCAGTGAAGCTATGGCTGCCTTAGGGCCTTTGTATCGAGATAGATTAAAAAATAATCCTCGGGCAATTGATATTTTAGAGCAGCTGATGACTCGCTACCCTGAAAATAAATACAAAATGGAATCTGCTTATTTATTATACCTCATGTACACCGAAAAACCTGACTTTGTGAAGGCAAATAGGTATAAAGATTTGATTCTAAAAACAGATGCGAAAAGTAAATTTGCAAAAGCAATTACAGACCCTAAATTTTTAGAAAAAGAAAAAGATAAGCAAATTCGAATTCAGGATTATTATAATAATGCCTACGGCTTATTTGAAAAAGGAGATGCGGAAGCAGCTCTGGTGAAAGTAGATGAAGTGGACAAAACATTTGAGCCAAAGACAAACCCGCTGCGACCAAAATTTGCGCTTCTGGGAGCTATGTGCGAAGGTAACTTAAAAGGAAAAGAGGCATATAAAATCGCCCTGAACGATGTCGTAAAAACCTACCCAGAAACAGACGAAGCAAAGCGTGCCGCAGAGATTTTAAGAATATTAGGTTCGGGCGATGCAACCGCTTCAAATAAAACGAAACCAGCCAATAGCATGTTTTCTGAAGAGGACGGGACACACTTCTTCATCGCTACTTATAGTCCTGATGTAATGAGCCGTAACGACATTACAACGAAGTTTACGGATTACAACAGAAAATATCATAGCTTAAAGCGTTTGAGGGTCAATTCTATCTATTTGGATTTAAAAACACCAGTTTTAGTCGTCAAACGGTTCAAGTCAAAAGCCGAAGCAATGGAATATTATGATGCCGTGAGTGCAGGTACAATTAACCAATTTATCGACGGTGGATTAGAAGAGAATAAAATCATTCCGATGGTTGTTTCTCAAGATAATTATAAAACAATCGTTCGTAAAAAAGCCATTCAAGAGTACCTGGAGTTTTTTGAAGCGTATTATAAATAATTGATTCGCTTACGAAGTGTAAGGTTTACGAAGTTTTGAAAACTTCGTAAACCTCCTTTTATCCATTTCAAAACCCTTCAATAACCTTATATTTTTAACATTCACAATCATCACCTATGAAATTTTCTTTTGTAATAATCAGTTTGTTGGGCTTTGTAGCTGCATTTGCTCAACCGAATCGGGAAGAGTTAGCGTTGAGAGATGAAAAACAATTTGATTTAGCTTTCATTTTTCAATATCAAGATAATGAAGCATTTACCGTTTCATTTTCTCGTGAAAATAATATCGATGAAATCCTGATTATCAATACGGATTGTCAAACAAATGGTATTCAATACAAACGACCGATAGCCGATAGATATGTTTATGAACAAATGTTAGATTATCTTCAAGACATTAATATTACTAACTTTCAGCCAACTCAAAATGGACAAGACGCCGCCGCAAAACTACAAGTGCAAGGCTCTATTCATATTCAACGTACATGGACGGTCAATGCTTTTGTGTTTCGACACAACCCCGATAACATTGGAGATGAAAGTCAAATTTTAGATTATGTCGTCGATGTCTTAAAAGATAACGCAAGCGACGATTGTAGTAAAAAATTGGCAGAATTACTCGAAAAATACATCAAAGGAACAGAATAGTTCGTGCAACTGCTCGACAATAAAACAGACATCAGGCACCGCATTGAACCTCAAAAAAATGGAAGGCATCTTAACAATGCCTTCCACCTGAACAATTTTAGAAAATTACGTTGGTACATTTTAATCAATACCACTGAAATCACTTAATAAGTCAACTTAACCAGCTTCAACTGTCGTCGTCGTTCGCTCGGGATAATGACTTCATCTGCCGAAATTTGAAGTGCATTTCTCATAACAAGCATCAACTCTGCACCAGCGGTATTCATGATATTTTTACGATCAGGTTTGCCAATACCGGTGAGAATATATTCATTGACTACATTTTCTTGTTTAATCTCATCATTATACAAAAAACGTAAGCTGCTCCGAGTTTTCAACAAAAAATAAGAAGAATACAAAGCGTCGTCATCTTGCGAATATTGTTTTTTATGCAAAATATCTTGCCAGTGTAACGCTCCTGTCGGATGAATCGAAAACACCAATAAATCATTAAAATAATAATCTACTTGATTTCCGACTTGATTCTGTCCGCTATATGCTGTTGACATTGCTGTGTTTTGTCGGACGTACTCTCGATTGCGTTCTGCAATTAACAAAATCCCACCATCACTCCGAAGGACAATTTCTTGAATATCGACTTCTGCAAAACCGTCTCTATTCATTTTTTTATGTTTTCCTATCACCTCATGTATAAATTCAGGATCAAACTCTTGAAATGATAGCGTATAATTCTTATTGTCTTTCGGGTCAATATTCAAATAAAAATATCCCAAGGTTTTCGTCAAAAAATCATTGGCATAAAAGCCACCTGCCACAATTCGATTATTCAAATTATCGTATTCAAAATAAACATCATACCAAAGCATATCTTTGAAAGAAACCATATAGGCCGTTTCTGTTGCTTCTCCAATATTATAAGAGTAAAATTCAAATCGATTCTGTGATTTTTTGCCTCTTTCATTATCTCTTTCAAGAATTAAATGGCTGCTACCATCATTTCCAACCAGAAAATCTACAAAATCACGCCGATAATAAAACTCTTTAGGCTCGTAACTATATTCCCAAAGTAATTCCATTTTCGGAATATTAAACATCAATGTTTCTATCACTTTCTCTCGATCAATATTGTATAACAAGCCCATTTGTTGATTCTGCGATTTGACCATTCTGAATACAGGAGAGAAAGCTCGACGCTCATACACTTTGATCGTCATAGAATCTAACAAATTCACTTTGCTATCGTATTTATGTGCTTTGACATATGTGTCCCCTTTGAATTTATGACTAAATATAATCGTAAAATCATCGGGGGTTGAGGTAATACCGATGAACCTCAGATAATTTCGATCCAGTTCAATTTTCGTTTCCTTAGAATTTTTCAAGTCTTCATCAAAAGCATGAACCATAAACTCATTGGCGTCCTTTGTAAATAAAAGAATTTTCCCATTGACTTTACCAATAATTTCATAATGGTGATCTGTTCGCATGGAAAACTCCTCAGACATTTTCACTTCTTGTGCAATGCCCTGGAATGCGAATAGCAAGACCAAAAATGAAAAAATATGTTGTTTCATGTTGTAATAATTTTAGATAGTTTGAGTAATTTATATAATTAGTATAGAACACTATAAGTTACATAATGATTAAACTACTAAAACTTTAAAAGGTTAGTTTAAGATATAAAATTTTACAATGTCAATAAAAAAACGAATTATTTTAAGAAAATTTTATGAATATAAAATAAATGAGTTTTTTTTACAAAAATATACTAAAATTATCCAGCTGCTATATTGCCCCTGATCGCAATATAACAGCCCGATAAAAAACCGATAAGAAACCGACCTTACTCTTTCGGTTCTTGCGTCGATTCGACCAAGGGATTATCCATATTTTCTAACCGAATTTCGCCCATCGACACTACTTTTCCAGATGTTTTTTTGAGGGTTTGTACTTCGATACCCTGCCACGTATCGCCACAAGCATTATGAATCAAACTTTGGTCAAGCACCAACGTTCCGCCAGGTTTTACCGTAATTTTTCCCCCTTTCGGAATCGATACCCGACAACTAATCCGTAAATATCCGCCATTCTCAATCGTCAAATGTCCTTCTAAATCTTTCGCCCCTTTCCAATGAACAGAATCGGTAATTATAATAGATTTATCGGGATTCAACGTACACCAGTTTTTTACTAAAATCTTACGAGAACGCCCATACGTATTACTAAACATCCGATGAATACGACCAATTTGACAAGGTGACCAAGCATTTTGTCGAGAGTTGTAATCCATTACATTATTAGAGGCATTATCTTTACACGGTCCAGTTTGAGTTTTATTCCAACAGTTTGGGTTTTGAGGCGTATCCTCGCAGCCGTCAGGATAGGACCAAGTATGCGACAACCCTAAAACATGTCCAATCTCATGATTGACCAACCCCTTAAAGAACCATACTGGTTTATCACTTTCGTACAAACCAGCAATTTTTACACTATTGCCTAATGCAATACCAGTATGCGTCACCTTGTAAGTCGGTGAGGCAATACTGTCTGGATGATGCGGCATGATAAAAAGATTCATAATCGTATCACCGCCAACATTATATTTATTCAAAACGGTTCGACTTCCTAAATTTCGATTTTTACCAACTTGAACGAAATAGAACAATTCGTCATCATAATGAAAATAAACCCCTTTGTCATTCGGATCGTCCGTAGCAGGTGTAAGGACATATTCGTACCGCAATGGTAAAACCGCGGTATTATTGCCTTTCGGCAAAAACATCTTTTTGTTCTTTCGCAATGGAATATTAGCATAATAAATTAGATCTTTTGCATACTGAATACCTTCTGCTCCATTAAAATTCTGCGAACTATCCGAGGCGTTCATAAAATGAACATTGACACGAATGTACTTCATTGCAGTATGGTCAAGATGTGCTGTGTCCGGGGCATAATGCAACGCATTATCACATAAAGTCGCATTAGTTTTCACCGGGTTTTCGTAAGCACTCGGCTGCTTGTCTAATCTATCTGATGTCAAGAACGCACTTTGAATAGTCGGGCTACAAGTCATCATAGATAGGGTGAGCATTAGTGCCATTAAATGAAGAAGAGGACGATAGAAAAATAAGCGATTTTTTTTTAAAGTGTTTTTTATCATAGCTTTTAATTTAGTAAAATTAATCTTGTAAATTTGAAATTCATTTTGAAAGCAGTTTGAATATAGAAATTTGCTGTATAAAATCTCGATTCGAATAACAAACACGGTGCTAATGATTTTCTAATCCTTAGTTAGAGATTCGTCAAATACATAGATACAGCAAAAAACTTACGATACGATGAAGCAAGAATTTGTCATTGATGGCACAGATATAATCAGTAAGCATACCGAAGAACATTTGCTCGCACCTCTTTTGCAACTGTTACTTCATTTACACAACGAAAAAATTTCCTTCTATTGTTATTTTGATGCCGATACTCGCTATAAATTCAAGCGAGATCTTGATAAACAAATATATCAAAGTATTATCAAATTTGGATTGAATGACTATTTTAATCAAGCTACCGGCGGAGATGCAGACCGATTGATTCTCAAGCAAGCAGCCGAAATAAATGCAACTGTCATTTCTTCAAATCGATTTGAACATTTGATAGAAGATTTTGGCTGGATACAACAGGCTAATAGAATCGCCCGACCTCAAATTACGACGGAACGACTGATCATTCAAGATCTGAATATCAATATGGCGATTGAAACCGATGTATCTTTTTTGGCCGTTCAGTTAATCAATAGTTTAGAACTCGAACGTAATAATCTTAACGGTACTATTGATAGGTATAAAACCGATAGAGATTTTGGATTTATCCGACGCAGTATTGGGAATAAAAACTTATTCTTTCATAAAGATTCCATAGTAGATTCGGGATTAGCTTATACCCAAAAAGGTACACCAGTGTCATTTAAAATAGATATGGACAACGCAGGCGGCATACATTATTTTTGTGCAATAGATATAAAAGAAAATACCGTTACGGAAGCAGAAACCGTTAAACAATTGGCTCAAGAACGAGAACAACTCTCGGCTTCAAAAGATTTTTTGCAACAACAGGCTTTAGATTTAAAAAATAATTTTGAGAAAAAACTACACGCTGTTTTACAAAAAAATCAGCAATTACAAATAGAAAATACAGACTTACGGAATCAAATCGGCTTGTTTACCGACAATAAAGAGGAGGTACTTCAACGCATTGAAACGCAACGCCAAACTTTTGATAATAAATTAGCCGATTTGCAGCAAATTATTACACAAAAAGAGGCGACTATCAATGAGTTAAAGCGAGAAATAGACCGCTTAAATGCTCAAAAACAAGCAGCACTCGAAGCACTGGATCGAAAAGTCGCTGAAAGTAATTCGCAAGCAGTGACAATTGATTTTCAACAAGAGAAAATTAGTAACTTAGATGAAGATTTGAAGGCTGCCCTCCGACTGGTGCAAATGCCGCAGTTAAAACAATCCGAAGCCTTGAAGTTTGAGGAACTAAAGGAGGAATACAATATTTTATTAAATTCGGTCGCTCAAAAAAACTCGCAAATCACCTTTTTAAATAATAACCTGCAAGACCTTCAAACCCAGCTGGAAAGCTCGGCAACGATTATTACAAAAGGCGATCAAATCGACCAACTAATTGAGAAAGTAAAAGATCTGGAAGTAAGTAATCAATTACTAAAAACGCAAATCCAAGAGTTAGAAATCGCTGTACCAAAAGCAAACGGAACCGCACCAGAACAGAAAAAAATCACTACGCCAGCACCCAAAAAAGAAGCGGCAGCCGTCGTCACCTTATCCGATGAAGCGAAGCAGCACCGCACCGAACGCCCCAAAGAAATCATCGTCGAAGCAACTCGAACCGAACTGGAAAACTGGTGGCACGGACTCGAAAATCAATGGAAAATCGCTTTTAATCAAAGTGTCTTGAATCGTGGCGAAGATACCTCAACCCCTGACGAAGACCAGTTAAGAAGTCTATTCAGACGTAAAAAAATCGACATTGTCGGTAACGGAATTTTATTTTTTGGTCTAAATCAATTGAGCATCAAATTATCAAATTTATCCGGGTTAAAAGAGTTGTCACAAATTGAAGATTTGAATATTTCCGGCCATGATTTAACAGACCTGCAAGGCATTGAGCATTTTGAAAATTTAGAGTTTTTGAACTGCACGTCTAACAGTATCACAACGATTGAACACATCGTTCACCTAAAAAAATTAAGTGCTTTAAACCTGCAAGACAATAGTTTAGCGAACCTGCAAAATGTGGAAAATTTGGTTAATTTGACGTATTTAAACTGTTTGTACAATAGCACCTTAAAGTCTATTGCTAACGTTCAATTATTACCCAATTTAAACACATTCAAGGTCGATAATTATAAAACAGTGATTCGATTAGAGTTAGAAGCACTGATCAAAGAAAGACCAGATTTATATATTGGAAACGTATAAATTTAACATTCAACTTTTATTTGATTTGATTACGAAATCTTATAGATTCGTAATCAAATCATTAAAACAGACCTACTCAAAAAACAAAAAAAACACAATAGCAATCGCTTAAACCTTAAACGAAAAAGTCAATCCAGCATGATCTTCCAAACGCTTTAGCAAAGCATCGCCCATAGCAGTCGAAGGCGTCAACACACCTCCACCTTTCGGCAAATCGTCTTTCGCCAAACAAATCGCTGCCTCGGCCAACATCTTAGAAGTCGAGCCATAACCAGGATCTTTATCGCCTGTCACGACTCCGAATGCTTTAGAACCATTTTCTAAAGTCGTATAAAAATGAAACTTATAAAAACCACTTTCCCGTTCCTCCTTACTCGGCCCTTCGCCAGGCTTTGGTAAAAACTTATCAATCATTTTTCTTAAGAAAGTATCGGGCTTTGCACCGAAAATTGTTCCTAAAATCAACGCATTTTGATAGGCTTTCATTTTACCAGAAAAACCATCGCCACTCATCATCGCCTCGCTGTAAGAAAAATCTTTTCCGTAAACGTAATTCATCAACGCATTACTTCTACGAACAACTTTTGTATTAATCGCCGCCATAATAAACGGATACATCCAAGTTTGATTCGATTCATCATACTTGACCGTTTGTAAATCTCGCTTATCGCTGCCACTTTGTTCCCCTTCAGGATTTAAGCCATAAGGATTGACCAACGTTTTATAAATAGATTTATCCTGTTTAGCTTCTTCGATCGTATTACTAAAACTGGCAAATGTGCCGCCACTCAAGCCACCTTTCATCACCCGCACCCGCATATCTATTGCTTTCGCACGTTGTCCCGTCTGCTCTTGAGCTGCTTTTTGAACAAAATAAACACCAATATCTGATGGAATAGAATCAAAACCGCACGTATGCACAATCTTAGTACCGTTCGCTACCGCTGCCTCATGATGTTTATCAATCATGCGACGCATCCACTGCACTTCGCCAGTCAAATCACAATAATGCACCTGATGCTCGACACAAGCGGCTACCAACTCCGAACCATACTTTGCATACGGCCCGACCGTTGTACAAATCACTTTCGTGCGGCCTACCATTGCATCAAGGCTCGGGCGGTCGTGACTATCAGCCGTTACAATCGGAACCCTTGCATCCGCCACCGCTGCACGGACTTTCTCCAGTTTTGCTTGATTGCGGCCAGCCATTGCCCAATGTAGAGATTTGCCCACACCATATTTTTTAAAAATATATTCTACAACCAAGCGACCTGTAAAGCCTGACGCTCCCCAGATAATCACATCAAATTCTTTTGGATTTTTCATTGCTTTTAGTTTTGACCTCATCCCCAGCCCTTCTCCTAAAAGAGAAGGGAACAGAATGTAGTATTGACAAGTTGGTAAAGTCGAGTACTGCTCCTTTCTCCTTTAGGAAAGAGATTAGGAGAAAGGTAATTATTCTGGTTATTTTTTAAACCATTTTACAAAAAACGGCAAGTCATTTTTTTTAATACTATAATACGGTTGATTCATTGCCCCAAAACTTTCATAAAACTTAGCGACTCCCGGAATCGAAGAGCCTTCAAAGTCAAAAATAATTGGCTTACCGGCATTCTGCTGAATCGTAGCATCTAACAAAGCGTGCATTGCTCGTTTTTCTCGACCTTCGGGCGTTGTCGTATGAATTAAATTCACCACACGATTTTTCGACACCAAAAAGAAACCTGCCGCCATAACCGTATTTTGTTCATTCATAATCGCTGACAAAAATCCCATGCCTCGATGCAAAGCATTATAAATCACTCGGTGTGCCGCATGATAAGCAGCATCATCTAACTCCGGGATTTTCGGCCCTTGATAAGTTCGATACAGCTCCACCAACTTCTCCGGTTTAATACTGCTCGTCAATGTCATTTTATACTTTCTTGCTCGCTTAAGACTACGCCTAAGATTAGAGGAATAATGCTGATAAATCATTTCATAACCATCCATCATCCGCAAAGTATAATTTGGATGTTCCACCACTTCAAACCCTGCGTTTTCCGGAATTTTATTCTTATGATTAACATTAATCGCAATATATTTATACTCAGAAGGAATGGCTTGTAAGAAATTTTCAATCCGTTTCTGCGACAGCAAATTAATAGAATAAATCCCCAATTGTTGTGAAAAAAAAGGTTGATAAAGTTGTTTCGCAATCTTTAATTTTTCATTCCAAATCAACGGAAAAACACTTTCATAATCGCCTTCTACCAAACCCTCCCACGCTTCACTCACCGCATCCAAATGCCATGTATATCCGTAAGGGTTTCCGTTTGAAGCGTAATGAATACAACCGTTCCATTTTTTGTCCTCGATATCAGCTCGCTTTACTCTTCTGATGTTCATCTATTCGTGATTTCCTCCTGCAGATTTAACAGGTTTCCGCAGTTTTTATAATCAATATGATTCCTATTATGCAAAGGTACAACAGCGTTTTAGGCTTTTGGTTTTTTCCATCAATAAATTGATAACAAAGCCGCTACGATATCCGCTCATCAATCTATTCAGCGGATACACTTTAAGCCTTAGCCATTCTTTAACGACCTAATTTTCAATCCTATTGATTATTAGAGGATCAGATTTCTTTTAACTTTCTATCCTTCTTTCTTTTTACCTTCTGTCTAACAAACATTCTATTTGATATCTATTTTATATCTTTTTTAATGATAAAAATTAATGTACTTTTGTCAAATATGATATACTTTTTTTGTAATTAAAATCAATCCTTATGCAGCTCCCCAACCATCAAAAACTCGATATTCAAAAACTATCAACCGTTTTCAACAATACGTCAACGTCCTATAAATTTTACTGGTTTTACAGTTTGCTAAAAGCCATTGAACAGAATAAATCTACAATTGAAATGAAAGATTTATTTATTCAAATGGTCGTGAATGTCTGGTATCCAAATCATTATTTTAAAATCAATTTTGGTGTTCAAGATAAGTTGGGAAAGTTGGCAAATGAAGCCTTAGCAATAGAAGAGTTGAATTTACAGATTGATACGAAAGCAACTATTTTAACTCAAAAATTATCAGATTTTATTGATAAAAATCCAAAACATTCTTTTTCTAAAAACCTTTTGAAAATAAGTGATTATGTGCCTTTTCGGTTTATTCGACCGTGGTTTGCGAATGAGGTGAAAGGTATGAAAGATGGTAAACTTAATCGAACTATTAAATCGCTGGCAACTGTCGGAACGACTTATAAATCACCGTATTATTTTGATAATGACAAATTAATTTTTGATGAAGATTGGTTTAATTATTTCCAAAAACACTTAAAAATCATGCAGGATTTTTGTCTTTGGAATTTGTTAAAATATTTACAAAAACGGAATTTGAACGTTCCAAATATCGCAGCCAAATTATTTCCACCAACTACAAATGATAGAAGTTTAGCGAAACAGCACAACTTTTGGAACATCGTTATCGAACAACAAAACCAACCGATTCAATGTATTTATTCTAATCAAACGTTAAAAAAATATTCCCTTGACCACTTCATTCCGTGGAGTTTCGTGACGCACAATCAACTCTGGAATTTAGTGCCAATTACACAATCCGTCAATTCGCAAAAATCAAATAATTTACCTAAATTAGATGTGTATTTTGAACCGTTTGCCAATTTACAATTTGAAGCGTTTCACATTGGTTTACAGTTGAATTTGAAAAAAGATTTAGAGGATTATTTAGATATTTTTAATACAGATTTACATCAAATTCAACAACTTTCAAAAAAAGATTTTAAGACAAAACTCCGCCAACAAATTGAGCCGTTGTCACAAATTGCAGCGAATATGGGCTTTACTCAAAATTGGACTTATCAACCATAATCAAATTATAAAAATATGCTTTTTCACGATTCCAAAAATCCAAATTCCTACTTAACGGCAATCAAAAGAGAACGAGTCTCTTATCCAACTCGAATTTTATTTCAACAAGAAAAAATAAAAGGAAAAGTTTTAGATTTTGGTTGTGGCTACGGTGCAGATGTGGACTTTCTACAAATGCAAAATATTGATATTACAGGATTTGACCCGTTTCATTATAACCATTATCCGACTGAAAAATTTGATACCATTATTTGTCATTATGTTTTAAATGTATTGATGCCCAAAGAACAGGCTTTTGTTTTAATGGCAATTTCAGAATTATTAAAACCAAATGGAACGGCTTATTTCACGGTTCGACGAGATTTAAAAAAGCCAGGTTTTCGGACACATTTTGAATACAATGTTCCAACGTATCAATGTAATGTCCGATTAAATCAACCAACTTTTCACAAAGCCGAACATTGCGAAATTTACGAATACCAGCATTACAATCAACGCCCAAAAGATAACGATTGTGTTTTTTGTTCGCCCGAAAGTGAGCGAGAGCTTTTGACAGAAAGTGCCACGATGTACGCCATTTTGGATAAGTTTCCCGTTTCGCCCGGTCATGCGTTGATTATCTCCAAACGACACCAAAACGATTATTTCGCCTTAGCGGAAAAAGAAAAAATGGCGTTACAGTTAATGATTGATAGAGTCAAAACGATTTTAGATAAACGCTACAAACCTGATGGTTATAATATTGGTATGAATTGCGGAGAAGCCGCAGGACAAACCGTTTCACATTTTCATTGTCACCTCATTCCTCGCTACAAAGGTGATATGGAAAATCCGAAAGGAGGCGTTCGGCATTGTGTGGAAGGGAAAGGATTTTATGAAGCGTAAGTTTTTAGAGATAAAAAATCTTTTATTTGGTTGCTGTACTAAATAAGGAAAATATTATAATCGTATTGTAAGCCAAAGAAATCGTATTGTAAGCCAAAGAAATTATATTGTAAGTGAAAGAAATCGTATTGTAAGCCAAAGAAATCATATTGTAAGTGAAAG
>CBFIHR010000024.1:0-54735 GCA_965662365.1 Saprospiraceae bacterium | reverse complement strand
ATTTTCTATTTCCTTAGCTGATAAATTTTGAAACTTTATCGATTATTTCTCAATACGTCCTATGTTTTAAACACATTATAAATCCCTCTTCATGGTAAAAAACCGTAAAATCTCATTTTGGTTTGAGAAGTTTTTCAATTTCTCTCCTCGTTCAAAATCACTCAATTTTTGACTTTTTTGGACATATTTTACTTTTGCCACTAACATTTAATAAAAATATTTTGAGCCATTTTTCCACTTATCGTTTGTGTGATTTCGTTATTAATTTTGATTTGAATCGAACCGTCGTACTCGAATTTTTCTAAAATCTCGACAGGTGTTCCTAAAACTAATTTCAACCTATCTAACTGTTGTAAAAATGCAGTTGAATGCTCATTTACTCCAACGATAATTCCCTTTTTTTCCTTTGTTTCGGACAACAAAACCTGCTTTCTTGTCGTGAATTTGCCATCTTTATCAGGAATCGGATCGCCGTGCGGGTCAAATTTGGGAAAACCTAAAAACGTGTCTAAACTATCCGTCAATTTTGAAGAATTGATATGCTCTAACTCTTCCGCAATTTCATGGATTTCATCCCAAGAAAAATCTAATTTTTCAACCAAAAAAACCTCCCAAAGTCGATGACGACGAATCAATCGAGTCGCAATCGCATTCCCCGAATCGGTCAACGTCACCCCTCGGTATTTTTCATAATGAATCAACCCTTTCTCCTTTAATTTTTTCAACATATCCGAAACAGACGCTGCCGAAGTTGTCATTTCTGCCGCAATCGAATTCGTCGAAACCGACTTTTCTTGTCGCTCAAATAATTTAAAAATCGCTTTTAAATAATTTTCCTCTGTATATGATGTCTCTTCCAATGATTCTTTGATTAATTATTGTTTAATAACAGCTTGACCACCGAGTTACTGCGGCGAGCAATCACAGTAATTAAATTAATTACAATATCAAATTTATAAATTTTTAGACTAATCTAAAAATATTATTTAACTAATTTAATAATTATTTTAAAATAGAAGTATTTTAGAAATAATTTTAATGCTTGTCCCGAAATATCGGGGGTTTATTATATTTGTAATCAAAACATGAACAACTAAAACTATTTAACCACTAAAACAACTTAAACTACATTCATGCAACAAAGGCACAAAGACCGAAAACAGTATTTTGATGAGCAGGTTTATACGACGGAAAAGCACGTCATTCCGTTTGTAAACGAATTTATGCCGATTACCAAAGACATGGCGATTTTGGAAATTGGCTGTGGCGAAGGGGGCAATATGAAACCGTTTTTGGATATGGGTTGTCAAGTGGTCGGAATTGATTTGAATGAAGGTCAAATTGAGAATGCAAAGGTCTATTTTGCCGACCATCCGAATGTGGATAATTTGAAATTAATTTTGCGAGATATTTATAAAATGAAGCCGAATGAATTGGGTGAATTTGACTTAATTATCATGCGAGATGTCATCGAACACATTCCGAATCAAGAAAAATTTATGGGTTATGTCAAGCAATTTTTGAAACCGACTGGTAAGTTTTTCTTAGGTTTTCCGCCATGGTATATGCCGTTTGGTGGCCATCAGCAGATTATGAATCACAAGTATTTTTCAAAATTGCCATATTATCATTTGTTACCAATGCCTTTATATAAAGGTGTTTTGAATATGGTTGAAAAAAGTGAGAAAATTCGTAACGAATTGGTCGAAATTAAAGAAACAGGCATTAGCATCGAACGTTTTAGACGTATTATAAAAACTGAAAATTATAAGGTCGATAAAGAAGTCATGTATTTGTTTAATCCAAATTATGAAATCAAGTTCGGGTTAAATCCAAAAGAGCAAATCGGTATCGTAAAAGCGATTCCGTTCTTTCGGAATTTTTTGACAACTTGTTGTTATTACTTAATTTCAAAGTAATTTTTGTTTTCCGTAGATTTCACCTCATCCCTAACCCTTCTCCTTGAAGAAAAAGGTTAGGATAAAGGTAAAAATTCAGACAATGAAAAAACCATGAAATCAATCCTCCTAAACCGAAAAGGCATTCCATTTTTCCATCAAAAAACAGCGTTGGAATTTCAGCAAGATGTGTATGAACGTTATCACGAAATGGTGGTACGACAATCTGCTTTGCACTTAGCGGACGAACTTTGGGGCAACTATCCTTTTCAACCAGTTTTGGATTTTGCGAAAACGCATTATAATTCTGATTATCAACATATTGTAGAAATCGGTTGTAGTGTCGGTCAATGGATTGCAGCATTAGCGAAAGCCTATCCGAAGGCGACTTGCTGGGGAATTGATTATAGTTATCAAATGCTCAAACGGGCGAATGAATTTTGGGTACAAGGCAGGGAAATTGAGGTTGATTTGACAGAAAAAGGCTTTTCAAAAATCATTGCGAAAGGAGAACAGTTGGATAATCTAAACTTCGGTTTAGCGAAAGCGGAAAACCTGCCTTTTGAACAAAACAGTCAAGATTTAGTATTGAATAGTTTCTTAATTGACCGCTTAGATAATCCAACAAAAGGCCTGCAGGAAATGTATCGAGTTTTAAAACCAAACGGCAAATTGATTGTCGTCACGCCTCTAAATTTTAACAAAGCTAAACATTGGCAAGCCTATTTTCCAACAAATAAAATCTACGATTTATTACAAAAAATTGGTTTTGAAATTTTAGATTGGAAAACTGATATTTTGATTGATGAGCCGTTAGATTTTCGTAGAAATATGGTTCGTTGGCAATGTTTGGGGTTTGTGGTAAGAAAATAACAATATTAATTGAAAATAATAATTAACTCCTACCCTTTTAAGGTTAAAAGTTGTTGTTAAGCTTTGATTATAAATATCTAAACTCCTCATTTTTAATATAATACTCCATTAAAATAGACTTATTGTTTGTGGTAGAAACAGTAAAGTTTATCTTTGTAAAAATTGTGTTGTAAATGGTGTCGGTTTTTCTTAATGATACGGGATAAGAGTAGAACCGACACCATTTATTCAAAATAATAAATACGTGAATGCAGAAAAGCAAACAGCGGCAGAAATAAGAGCAGAACGAATGCCGAAATATGAAAATATTGTCAAATGGCTCTGGAGGTTATTTGCTTTAGGTTTAGGCGGTTTTGTGCTAACGATCGCCCTTTTAGCGATTTTTGGTGGGATTCCTTCGACTGAACGCCTCGAAAATCCAAGTGTGAGCTTGGCGACAGAAGTCCTTTCGGTTGATGGCGAAGTATTAGGACGATTTTATCGTCAAAATCGGGTAAATGTTCGCTATGATCAATTGTCACCGCATTTGATTAGTGCGTTAGTCGCTACAGAAGATGAACGCTATGAACAACACGCCGGTATTGACGGGAAAGCACTCTTGCGGGCTTTGATCAAAACGGCTATTGGTGGTAACTCCTCAAGTGGTGGAGGTAGTACGATTTCACAGCAGTTGGCTAAATTATTATTTACGAAGCAAGTTGCCGGTAGTTTTATTCAACGTGCGTTTCAAAAACCTAAAGAATGGGTAACGGCCGTCAAAATCGAAAGCCGCTACACCAAAAAAGAAATTATCTCAATGTACCTTAATGAGTTTAACTTCATTAATGGTGCTTATGGTATCAAGTCTGCTTCTGAAATTTACTTTAGTAAACAACAGGATTCTTTGGAACTTCATGAAGCAGCCATGTTGATTGGTATGCTAAAAAATCCATCGCTGTATAATCCTCGTCGTTTTCCTGAAAAGACTTTAGAACGTCGCAATGTGGTGATGTTTCAAATGAAGAAAAATGGCTTGATTACCGAAAAAGAATATGAAAAATTAAAGAAGAAAGAGTTAGGTATTCGTTTCAATCGTACTTCTCACAATGATGGTTTAGCACCTTACTTCCGTGAAGAATTGCGAAAGGAGGTCAAAACGATATTAGGCGGAATCGAGAAAAATGATGGTACTTCTTATGATGTTCATGAAGATGGATTGAAGATTTATACGACAATTGACGCTCGAATGCAAAAACATGCTGAAGATGCGGTTTGGAATCATCTGAAAAGTTTACAAAATACATTCTTTCAGCACTGGAAAGATCGTGACCCGTGGACGTACAAAAGTAGAAAAACAACTGATTCTGATATTAAATTACGTTTAAATTCATTTGATAGAATTGTATCGGAATCTGAACGCTATTTGAATATTCGCCAAGGTCATGTGAAGAAAATTGCAGAATTAGACCTACGGGATGCTGACATAAGGCGAATGTTACGTATCGAAGAAGAAGGCTGGGATTTGGCAGATACTTGGTTAGACGAAGGCTTTATCAATCGAAAACTTTATATTTTATATAGACAAACGATTAGGGGCGATGATTGGGCGAAAGTCAAATCGGAATGGGCGTCTTTACAAGAAAAGATAGACAAAGATTTTAATAAATATTATAAAATGAAGGTTTTTGCCTACAATGCTCAAGGCGAAACCGATACACTGATGACACCTTACGATTCAATTCGATATCATCGAATGATTTTACAAACCGGTGTGATGGCTGTTGACCCGACAACTGGCGAAGTCAAAGCATGGGTCGGTGGCGCAAATTATAAGTATTTCAAATTTGATCACGTTAACAAAAATGTCGCTCGCCAAGTTGGTTCTACTTTCAAACCGTATTTGTATGCCTTATCTATCGAAAGAGGTATTTCGCCTTGTCAAAAAATTATTGACGAGCCGATAACTTTTCCTTCAGGAACTTTTGGTTTATATCGTAGCTGGACACCGAAAAACTCTAATAATCGTTATTCGGGAGAACCTTATGATTTAAAATTAGCCTTAAAGCAATCGAAAAACTCCATTTCAGCTTACTTGATGCGAGATATGGGAAGTGTTGAGCCGCTTCGTGATTTTGTGGAAACGATTGGAATCGAAAAAGAACGCATTCCTCAAAAACCTTCGATTTGCTTGGGAGCAGCAGATTTATCCGTTTTTGAAATGACCGGAGCTTATACGCCTTTTGCAAATTCTGGAACATACACCGAGCCGTATTTTATTACTAAAATAGAAGACAAAAATGGTAATGTCATTTATGAAAAAGTACCAGAAACGAAAGAAGTATTGACGCAAGGAACTGCCGCAGCCATGGTGACTTTACTTAAAGGTGTAGTCACTGGAGCAAGAGGTTTTGGTGAAGTCAAAAGTGAAGTTGGCGGTAAAACAGGAACAACCAACGAACACGCCGATGGTTGGTTTATGGGAATTACGCCAAACTTAGTGGTCGGAACTTGGGTTGGTGGCGATGATCGTTGGGTGCGTTTCCGTACCATTACTTATGGCCAAGGTGCGAGAATGGCTCGTCCAATCTTTGTAGACTTTTTGAAAAGAGTAGAAAATGATGGCAAAATTGGTTTCGACACAAAAGCTCGTTTCGAGATGGCTTATGGCGATGAAAGTATCGAAATGGATTGTGCTAATTATGAATATACTGGCGATGAAGAAAGTGAATGGACAGATTCTACGTTTACGGAAGAGGAATTAAATACCGATTTTGGAAATGAATTTTAATCATTTATAAAATATTTATAAAATATAATTTTAATAAAAAGAGTCGATAACTCAATTTGTGGTTATCGACTCTTTTTTATTAACACTTATAAGCACTTCTTTTTAAAATGCCAAACTTCCTTGTATAATACCGCCACCGATAACGTCATCGCCTTCGTAAAAAACAGCTGATTGCCCAGGTGCAACCCCACGGACATTTGCCATAAATTCTACGCTAACTCTTTCATTATCAAAAGGTAAGATTTTACTCATTGTGCCCGGGTCGTTATATCGGATTTGTGATGTCACTTCTAATCCGTGCGGTGCAGTTTCGTACTTTTGCCAGTTGAGTTTACCAACAGTCATTCCATTACGCAACAAATCGCCAATATCTCCTAAAACAACGGTATTCGTTTCTGGACGAATTTCATTCACGTACATAGGCTGCCCCAAAGCAATACCTAAGCCTTTGCGTTGTCCAATTGTGTAAAACGGATAGCCTTCGTGTTGTCCTAAAATATTTCCATGTTTATCCACAAAGTTTCCACCAGCTACTTGCTCTTCCAAACCATCAACCCGACGCTTTAAGAATCCTCGATAGTCGTTATCAGGTACAAAGCAAATTTCATAACTTTCGCCTTTTTTGGACAAATCGGTATAACCAAAATCGGCCGCCATTTGTCGAACTTCTGCTTTTGTATATGGACCGAGCGGAAATTTTGTTCGTTCCATACATTCCTGATTCAAGCCCCAAAGTACATAGCTTTGATCTTTTCTATCGTCTTTTGCTTTGGTAATATATTTTCGACCGTTGTGTTCTGCTATTTTGGCATAATGCCCTGTTGCAATAAATTCGCAGTCCATGGCATTCGCTCGGCGTAACAAAGCGTCCCATTTAATATGTGTGTTGCACAAGACACAAGGGTTTGGTGTACGACCAGCCATGTATTCATCAACAAAATTATCAATCACATAATCACCAAACTCTTCTCGAATATCTACAATAAAATGATGGAAACCTCTATCTACTGCAACTCCTCTTGCATCATTGATAGAATCTAAGCTACAACAGCCAGTTTCTTTCTTTGAGCCGCCAGAGTTAGCATAATCCCACGTTTTCATCGTTATTCCGATGACATTATAGCCTTCTTCGTGAAGCATCAAAGCGGTAACTGTCGAATCAATTCCGCCACTCATTGCCACTAAAACATTTCCGTGTTTACTCATTTTTAATTTTTATTTAAGGCTTTCGGTCAGCCGTCAACCATTTTCACTCACAAAATTACAAAAAAGGAATAGGGAAAGTTCAAAATAAGGTTAAATGCGTTTAATTTTTTAGGAATACTGCGTTTAGTCATTGAAATTCAATTTTTAAAACGGTAATTTTGGGTTTTGTGGTCGCTCAAATTTATAAAATGTATTAATAGAGATACTGAACATAATTTACGAAATACTGTTTTTAGAAAGGTATTTTAATAATCAGATTTTCAACTTAGTCGGAATAGCTACGATTTTTTAAATATCAACTGGAATCTATTTTAGAATTGTGGATAAAAGATTCATAATTCATAATTCATAATTATAAAAAAATGTATTACGTTTTAGTTACATTAGCCGCTGTTGTAGGGATGGAGTTTGTCGCTTGGTTTGCTCACAAATATATCATGCACGGATTTTTGTGGTCATGGCACGAGTCACATCATAAGCCACATGAAAACCTTGGCTTTTTCGAGAAAAATGACTTGTTTTTTATCGTTTTTGCCTTGCCAAGTATGACCTGTTATATGGCAGGAAGTATGACAGATTTCCGAGCATTATTCTTTGTTGGGGTCGGTATTTCGATTTATGGCTTGATTTATTTCTTGATTCACGATGTTTACATTCATCGTCGTTTCAAATGGTTCAATCAATTAGAAAGTAAATATTCGAAAGCTATAGTAAGAGCTCACGGCACACATCACGCTAAACAAACAAAGGAAAATACAGAATCCTTCGGTTTATTGGTCGTCAATCCAAAATTCTTTAAGAGCAATAAAGAACGTCGTGCCATGGAAAAAAATAATACAATATATATTGAAAAATAAATTTAGTTTTAGTCGTTCTTTTGCACATTATCTAACTACTTCAACTACCTAAACTAAAAAATGACTATTTACGAAACCCTGGGGGACGAAAAAATCAAGCAAATGGTCAATCTTTTCTATGAGAAGATTGCAGACGATGAGGTGATTCGTCCGATGTATCCCGAAGACTTAGCACCTGCAGAGGATAGACTATACCTCTTTTTAATTCAAGTTTTCGGTGGCCCGACGACTTACTCAGACAAGCGAGGACATCCGAGACTGCGTCGTCGTCACTTCGCCTACCCGATTGATATGAATGCCTCGGATAGGTGGTTAAAATATATGTCGGAAGCCGTTGCACAGATTGAAATGACCGCTGAAATACGCACACAGGTTTTAGGCTACTTCGGTCGTGCCGCTTTGTGGATGGTGAATAAATAAGATTATTTTTTGTTGGGAATAAGTATATGATTTTATCGTAAAAAGTCAAGTAGTCAATCGCTACTTGACTTTTTGCGTATTATTACTGAGGCTATTCAAAAAACAGTTTTTCCTCGAAGAAATTATATTCTGATTCGGTAATAATAATGAAAAAAGGTTGTATCAAAAGTCGAAGTAAAACAAAATTTTACCACTTTTGATACAACCTCTTTTCATGTCTATTGCCTTTCGGCGAAATCAGCTGATTAAATCCGTTCGATATTTGCTCCTAAAGCATTTAATCGCCCATCAATATTTTGGTACCCTCTGTCTATTTGATTAATATTATCAATAATACTCGTACCTCTTGCACTTAGTGCAGCGATTAACAGCGAAACACCTGCACGAATATCTGGCGAAGTCATTTTGATCCCTCTCAACAAAGTCTGACGAGCCAAGCCAATGACAGTTGCACGATGCGGGTCACACAAGATAATCTGAGCTCCCATATCAATTAATTTATCTACAAAGAATAAACGACTTTCAAACATCTTTTGATGAATCAAAACACTTCCTTTTGCTTGTGTTGCCATAACTAATAAAATACTCATCAAGTCTGGAGTCAACCCTGGCCAAGGTGAATCATAAACAGTCAAAATCGAACCGTCAATAAAACCTTGAATCTCATAAACTCCTTGATATGGAATATGAATATCATCCCCTTTGATGTTCATTTGTACACCGAATTTTTGGAAAACTGTCAAGATATTTCCTAACTCTTTCACTGCACAATCTTTAATTGTAATATCAGATTGAGTCAATGCCGCCAAACCGATAAAGCTACCAATCTCAATCATGTCCGGTAAGATACGATGTTCTGTGCCACCTAACTCACTCACGCCTTCGATGGTCAATAAGTTAGAACCGATACCAGATATTTTTGCTCCCATTCGGTTCAGCATTTTACACAATTGCTGAACATAAGGCTCACAAGCTGCATTGTAAATTTGTGTTGTACCTTCCGCTAATACACTTGCCATTACAACGTTTGCCGTACCAGTCACCGAAATCTCTTCCATCAAAATATAAGCTCCCTTTAAACCAGAAGTCGTGATTCGGAAGTGATTTTCATTAAAAACGAAGTTTGCTCCTAATTTCTGAAAACCTAAAAAGTGTGTGTCTAAACGACGACGACCGATTTTATCACCTCCAGGCTTCGGTAAGTAAGCACGACCAAAACGAGCTAATAATGGTGCAATCAACATCACGGAACCTCGAATCTTCTGTGCGTCCTTCTGATAGGCTTCAGAATCTAAATATTCTAAATTAATATCGTCTGATTCGAAGGTGTAAGTATCACCACTCAACTTTTCTATTTTTACACCAAGACCTTCTAATAGGGACAATAACTTACGAATATCCAATATATCAGGAATGTTAGAAACGGTAACTTTTTCCTTTGTCATCATTACCGCACATAAAATTTGTAAGGCTTCGTTTTTTGCACCTTGAGGTATAATTTCTCCTTGTAAACGACGACCTCCTTCTACTCTGAATGAATCTCTTTGCATGTTCTGGTTTCTGGTCACAGCATGTTGAAGCCTCGATACAATATCAAGAATTCCACATGCAGCTTAATTTTTTCACAAATATAAGAAAAGGTCAACTGTTTTTTAATTTACAAAGTGTCATAATTACACGAAAGAAAAAAGATCATCCCTAACTATCCCCTATTGATACAAAATAAAAAGGTCGTGATAATAGCAAAACTATTATTACAACCTTTCAAAAAAGTAAAATATAACTATTTGGTGTTACCTATCGCTTTTTACGTCTCGCTGTACTTTTACTGCGTACATTACTGCTGCTACGGTTTGAACGACTGCTACTACTACGACTTGAGCGCATTCTCGTTGTTTTTGGAGAAGATGAATTAGTTATTTTACGACGACGCTTGATAGTAGGATTAATCAAACCATCTATATTCGTATCTTCCTCTAACTCCAACTCACCATCTGAAATTTTGACCAAATTTTTGCGAATCATTTCATCACTTACGTTCTCACGATTCCAAGTTTTATAAGCCATTTTCATGTAAGAGCCAATCACTTGAACATATTCCTCCTGCATTTCATCATCTTCCATCGCTGCCGCTTTACGAATCATTTCCTGTACATTCTTACCATAATGACGATATTTGACATAATTAGTAGGATAAGGCAATTGTTCTGGTCGTTTGTAAACTTCCTCACGAGAAAGAATCTCACACGGTGGATCTACGTCAAGTTCATAATCTGCAATACGAAAAACGTGAGACCACAACTTCGCTATATAGTCCTCTACGTTTCGAGTTTGAGGGTGCAAACGCTGCATTAAATCCACAACTGTCTCAATAAATACTTGACGTTCTGCTTTATCTTCAATTGTTTTGGCGTGTTCTATTAGTAATTGAATATTTCGACCATACTCAGGAATAACAATGTCTCCTTTTGCTGTATTATAATCCATTTTTTGAATAAGAATTTTAAAATTTGTTCTTAGTAAAGCAGCCTATAAGGTTTTATTTATCCCAAAATACAGGAGAAACCTTATAGGCTTTATTGTATATTATTCTACGGTTACTGATTTTGCCAGATTTCGGGGTTGATCGACATTACAACCTCTCATCAAAGCAATATGATAAGACAACAATTGCAAAGGAATAACCGAAACTAACGGTGATAACGGTTCTATAACTTCCGGAATCTCAATGGTATAATCGGCGATATCTCTAATGATAGTGTCTCCTTCTGTTACGATTGCGATAACTTTACCTTTTCTTGCCTTGACTTCTTGGATATTACTCACAATTTTCTCGTGAGCGCTTATGTTCGTTGCAATGACAATCACAGGCATGTTTTCATCTATTAAAGCGATTGGGCCATGCTTCATCTCAGCGGCAGGATAACCTTCGGCGTGAATATAAGAGATTTCCTTGAGTTTTAAGGCTCCTTCTAAGGCAATCGGGAAATTATAACCTCGACCAAGATACAAACAATTTGAAGCAGATGCAATTTCTTGAGCGATGTATTTGATTTTACTATTTAATTTTAATGTTTTTTCGATCTTCTCCGGTATCTGTTCCAAAGCATGTAACAATTGATAATAGTAAGAACGACGAATCGTTCCACGACGAAACGCCAACTCAATTGCCATCATAGTAAGGACAGTCACTTGACCTGTAAATGCTTTAGTAGAAGCAACTCCAATCTCTGGCCCGACATGAATATATGTTCCAGTATCTGTATTTCTCGGAATCGAAGACCCGACAACGTTACAAATACCATAAGTCAATGCACCATGTTGATTTGCCAACTCTAAAGCGGCCAAAGTATCTGCAGTCTCACCCGATTGAGAAAGTGCAATGATCACATCACTTTTATTAATGATAGGATCACGATAACGAAACTCTGATGCGTATTCGACCTCAACAGGGATTCTGGCTAGTTCCTCGAATAAATATTCACCAACCAAAGCAGAATGCCAAGATGTACCACAGGCAACGATAACCAAGCGATCAGCACGAGTCAAGCGATTTTCATAATCATTGACGCTACTAAGCGTAATTTGTCCACCAGAAGCATTCAAACGACCTCTAAGACAGTCACTGATTGTCTTTGGCTGTTCGTAAATCTCCTTTAGCATGTAATGGTCAAAATTTCCTTTTTCCAACAATTCAATTTCTAAATCCAATTGTTGAATTTCCGGTGTTTGTAGTTCATTACCGATTGTAATGACTTTTAATTCACCATTTAGGTTTAAAGTCGCAATTTCTTCGTCATTCAGGTAAATAACATTTTTAGTATATTCAATGATAGGAGTCGCATCTGACCCTACAAAATATTCGCCTTCACCAATACCAACGACTAAAGGGCTTCCCTTACGAGCAGCGATCAACTTAGAAGGATCTTTTTTATCAATCACAGCAATAGCATAAGCTCCGACGACTTTTGTCAAGGCAATACGAACCGCTTCTGCGATAGGTGTTTTGGTTTGTTTCTGAATTTCTTCAATCCAATTCACTAATACCTCTGTATCCGTCTCACTATGGAACTCGTAGCCTTTGCTCATCAAAGTTTCCTTCAACAAAGCGTAATTTTCAATAATTCCATTATGTATCAACGCTATGTTTCCACTCATTGAAATATGTGGATGAGCGTTTTCATCATTTGGTTCACCATGAGTTGCCCATCGAGTATGACCGATTCCTAAAGAACCTTTACTATCTTTTGAGCCTACGAACTCCTCAAGATCTTTGACTTTCCCTTGTTTCTTATAGACATGCAAATCCTCATTGAAAAGTGCTACACCAGCACTATCATATCCACGATATTCTAATCGCTGTAAACCTTTGATCAAAATAGGATAGGCTTCACGTTCTCCGATATATCCGACTATTCCACACATAATTTATGATATTATATTACTTGAAAGAATACGATTCTTAATATTTTAATATTGTTGAATCTGATAAACAAAACAAGGAAAGGTTATTAGTAATAATTAGGATGTTAGCAATAAAAACTTAACCTAACCTGAATAGATTTTAATAAAATTATTCTAAATATAGTTATGATTTTTAGACACTTTACTGACTTGAAATTCGACAGGTAACTTAGAAAACTACCTATCGAATAATTTATTTCATCGCAAAAAACTTATAAACTACGTTTTATTAACTAATCTAGTCTTGTGTAATTTAATTTCAACTTAATAGGATAGGTTGAATGTCCTGCACCACCTAATATAACTCGATTTGCAATTTGTGGCTTAGGAAAAGTAACAATAAATAAATCATTTCCAACCAAACCATCAATCATACTTTGAAAGTGACCAGTTACATTCATTGTGTAAGTCGTTACACTTTCATTATTAGCAGTTTCCGTTACTGCCTCTCCACCAAATAAAACGAAACTACCCGCTGTATTTAGAGAAACCGACATATCTTCGATTACTATATAATTGCTATCGCTCAAAGATGTCAAAATTAATTGTTCTGGCAATCCAAAGTTAGTCAGATTATCTCGGTTAGCAACTGTGACAATCAACTCTGCCTTATTAACAATTACTCCTGCTAAATCATCGAGATATGGAAAAGTAACCTTTGCCATTGTACCTTGTGTCGATTGAACAAATAATAAACTATCTGTAGTATTGTTCATGTATCGAGTAATCGGTGCATCTACTCTATCCCGTCCGATGCCTGTTCTATCATTAAAATAATAAACAGATTTGGCAGAAAAGGAATTGACAGCAAAAACATATCGCTTCGGTATATCTTTAATACTTAAAAAGTTGTCATCTTCATCAAAGATACTGTCTTCCTGTGTATAATACAAAGTCATACTCGCTGCACTTAAAGCCAAACTTAACATTGCATCTGTATTTCCATCTCCTTTGATTTCAATTCCCTTGAAATAAGCAAGAAAATCATCAATTCCTGTCATTTGATCAGCACTGTTCAATAACTCTTCACCAAATGCACTGCTTAACGGAATACGTAACTGTGGACGGACTCTCTCCTGTAAAACAGTATCGCCTGATGGCACTAAAATATCAACAGAATCCGTAAATTTTGGGATAAACGTTTTTTGACCCAAAATTTGACCTGATTCAAATCGTTGTGTTGATCTAATCTCTTCGGCTGCGTCCATACTTTCCGTCAAACGAGCAATCGTAATTGTTTGTGGACCATCCGTATTACCATAATGACGCCCATTAACATCATAAGGCAATGATAAAACGACAGAATCTAACGTTGTAGACTCAAAATTAGGAGAAGTTGTCAACAATCGAAGTTGTGCATAAGCAATAGCCGTAGAGTTACCGAACATTGGGTCAGCTAATTGTCCAACTAAATAATTTGGTAACTGTTGACTGGAGACAGGCGTGTAAACTCTTGTTTCTTCGCCAACGACTGTCGTTGTGAACATTGAAATAGTGTCCGTCGATTTTAGTCCAAGCGTATCACTTACGAAAATATCTTCACCTATCAATGAAGTCTTGGTACATGCACTATTTAAAAGTGTGATTACTGTAAATAATAAGATGCCTCTCAAGGGAGTCATCAACTGGTATGATTTCATGTATTTTTTTTAATGTAATTGTGGAATTTACTGAATTGTAAATAACTGATAAGTGACCTGCTTCATTCTATAAGTTTCAAGAAACCTTAATACAAATACCTTTATTTGCTAAATTTTATCATGAATGAAACCAAAAACATAATTGGAAGACATTTCGAAAATGCCTTCCAACTTATTCTACAATATTCATCAAATATCAACTACTTACTCTTCCTCTTTCTCTGCTTCCAAAAAAGTTTTGAAGAAATCAAGATAAGCAGGTAAGTATTGCTCTTTTTCACTTCCAGGGTAATCCAAAATAGAAACATCGATGCCTTCTAACAGATCTGTAACGCCTTCGTTTAAGCTTTCGCTGCCAACTATAACACCATCAGAAAAAGCAGCTGCACCTCTATCTACATTAATTTCATCGCCTGTATTATAGGCTGCCAAATCGTTTTCTGTCAAAGCATTGATAGATGCTTTTTCAAAAAAGTCTTGCTTAAAATTATTTGCTAAAGTATTTTCATATAAAGAATAGACCACTTTTGAGTTGCGGAATAAAGGCTCTTTATTATAAGCTTTCTTGATATACACAGGAATCAAACTTGTCATCCAACCATGACAATGAATGATATCTGGCGCCCAGCCAAATTTCTTAACGGTTTCGATTACACCTTTACAGAAAAATACCATTCTATCGGCATTATCATCGAACGGCTCACCTTCACTATCTGTAAATACAGACTTTCGCTTAAAGAAATCTTCATTATCTAAGAAGTAGACCTGCATTCTTGCACCAGGAAGAGAAGCGACTTTAATAATTAATGGAAAATCATCGTCATCTACAATAATATTCATTCCTGATAAACGAACAACTTCGTGCAACCGGTGACGACGCTCGTTTATCGTGCCGAACTTGGGCATCAAAACCCTAATCTCCATTCCTTTCTGCTGAACATACTGAGGGACACGTCTTGCAATTTCAGATATTTCTGAAAGTGCAGTGTAAGGATTCATTTCCTGTGAAACAATAAGGACTTTCTTCTTAGCCATAAACTATGATATATTTTTTCTGTTACAATCTGTATGAAAATTTTATAATTTTCGAGCCGCAAATTTACCAAAAAAAAAGCACTTTTATACGTATTATTAATTTTATTCCATTATTTTGGCGTTTCTAATAATGTGCCTTTTTGAGTAAGGTGTTCATTATCAGAATTTTATCGTACAACAGGCTAATGGAAATGTATCTATTGAATGAAAATTCAAACTATGTTTCCATTAGCTTTTTTAATATCTAATCGTAAAATGTTAATTTTTAAAACGGTCGAAAATTTACAAAATCATATCTCACAATTAAGAAATAAAGGCAAAAAAATAGGTTTTGTGCCAACAATGGGAGCATTACATCAAGGGCATTTATCCTTAATTCAGCAATCAAAACAAACCACAGATATTACTGTTTGTAGCGTTTTTGTGAACCCCACACAGTTTAATGACGCTAAAGACCTTGAAAAATATCCTCGAACGACCGAGCAAGATGTCGATCTATTAAACTCCATCAAAACCGATATCATCTTTTTACCATCCGTAGAAGCTGTTTATCCGACAAACATTGACACTTCCGTCAATTTAGATTTTGGAACATTGGATAAACTCATGGAAGGCGAACATCGACCTGGTCATTTTGCAGGTGTTGCTCAAGTCGTTAAGCGGCTGCTGGATATTGTACAGCCTGACAAACTCTTTATGGGACAAAAGGATTATCAGCAATTCTGTATCTGCCGTAATATGATTGAACAACTCCAGCTGCCCGTCGAAATCGTCATGTGTCCAATCGTGAGAGCAGAAAGCGGCTTGGCGATGAGTTCTCGAAATATGCGATTGAGCGAAAGTGAAAAAGTAGTCGCTGCTAATATTCATCGTGTGCTGTTAGCAACAAAACTCAACTTCGATCCCACAAAAATAACCGAACTAAAAACAAATTCCGTTTTTGCTTTAAACAATATCCCAGAATTTCGATTAGATTATTTTGAAATTGCAGACGGGCAGACCTTGTTACCAGCGACTGAGCGGTCAGAAAGTGTCGTCGCTTGCACCGCCGTCTTTTTAGGAGAAATCCGACTGATTGATAACATGATTCTTCTCTAAAAATCATTGAAAAAGTTACTTTTTAGCTAAATCACGTTAAATAAACACAAAAATATACCGAACGGTCTTTTTATGACATTAAAAAGACATTTCCAAACTATCAATAAAAACTAAGAATAAGGTGAATTTAAAGTAAATTTTTTTTCGATATTTTAATAGTTTTGCAAAAAAATAATATTTTTTTTATAAAAACATAATTTAATAAAAACTCTGCTTTATTTCGTAACTGTCATTATGTACTAATTTTTCGTAATTTTGACGGTAAACACTTCAGACTATGACATTACAAATGTTTAAATCAAAAATTCATCGAGTAAGAGTGACACAGGCTGACTTAAACTATGTTGGTAGTATCACAATAGATGAAGCACTTATGGAAGCGGCCGATCTAATCGAAGGCGAAAAAGTGCAAATTGTAAATAATAATAACGGCGAACGCTTAGAGACTTACGTCATTAAAGGGGAACGAAACTCTGGCGTGATTTGCCTAAATGGTGCAGCGGCTCGTAAAGTCGCAGTTGGTGATATTCTTATCATTATCTCTTATGCGTACATGACTCGTGAGGAAGCTGTGAAGTACAAGCCGATTGCTGTTTTTCCTGATGAAAACAACTTAATCGTCAGCGAAACAACAACAAATGAACAACAGCCTTCTGTTATTCAAGAAGAAGAGTTGACACTTTTTGTATAGAAAAATCTTGAATTGTTATATTGCTTTACTATTAAACAGCTATTTTATAATAAATAAAATACATCAATAACAGTAAAACAATTGAAACAATCTTTCAAAAGGTTTCGCAATTTTATAATTTTGCGAGCCAGTAGGTCATTGGTTAGATAGACTACTAACTAATGACCTACTTTTTTATGTATCGTCGAAGCTCCAGCTTCGATTAAAAGATATATTCAATTAATGCTGAAGCTGGAGCTTCATTTATACGATATGAAACAAAAACTAATTAACTTCCTTAAATTTTTAGGCTTTTTAAGTATCGGTTCAGTGATTTTATACTTTGTATTCAAGTCACAAAACGAAGCCTATATTGCAGACTGTGCCTTGAAGGGCATTCCGGAAGCAGAATGTAGCTTAACCGATAAATTAATCACTGACTTCAAAAGTGCTTCTCCGTTTTGGATTTTGATGATTATCGTCTCCTTTATGTTGAGCAACCTTTCTCGTGCCTTGCGTTGGCGAATGTTGGTTCGGCCTTTGGGTTATACACCGAAGTTAAGCAACGCCTTTTGGACAGTGATGTTAGGATATTTTACCAATTTAGGGATTCCTCGAAGCGGTGAATTTGTTCGTGCTGGTACATTCGCAAAGTACGAAAATATCAGAGCCGATAAAGTCATGGGAACGATTGTCGTCGATAGAGTAATGGACGTGATTTGTTTGTTATTGGCGATGGTTTTGATGGTTGCTTTAGCTTACGATACAATTTGGGCTTATTTACAAGAAAATATTCAAGCCGATATTTTAATTAAATTAGTTTGGTTTGGTTTGGGTGCAGGACTTATCAGTCTGATTGCTTTTTTTGCTTTACGCAAACGATTAGAAAAGCTCGCTTTCTATCAAAAAGTAATACATATTTTATATGGATTTTGGGACGGGTTAAAGACCGTTTTCCAGCTCAAAAATCCGTGGTTATTTATCTTTCATTCTATTGCTATCTGGGCATTATACTACATCATGACACTTTTTGCACTCAAAGCCTTCGCTCCTACGGCTGATTTGCCGTCAGTTGTTGGCTTAGTTGTCTTTGTATTTGGTGCGTTAGGTATTGTGATTCCCTCGCCAGGTGGAATGGGGACATATCACGCTTTAGTAATTGCCGCTTTGTCCTTGTATGGTGTCGATGGCAACGACGGCTTTTCATTAGCAAACATCGCCTTTTTCTCAATTAATATCTTTTGTAATATCGCTTTCGGAATTTTAGCACTGATTCTCTTACCAATTTTGAATCGAGACTATGCCCCCGAACAAATTAGTGTGTAATATCAAGCAGTTTTATCCAGTAATTTTATTAAGTAACTTCGACAACAGAAATAATATAACTATATGATTATCAACCTACTGTTTACACTTTGAAATTCAATAAAAACTGCTTCACATCATCTTGGAACTTTTCTGCTTCATCGAATAAAAAATCAACTTCAATTGGTAAAACAAAAATTGGTAATTGTGATTCAATAATAAAATCTTGATGCAACCGCAAACGCATCGCATCTTTCTCGGTGGTAAGAATGATTTTCTGTGCAGATTTTAATAAATCAAATTGTGCTTTTAAGTTGCCTAATTCAGAATTAGTAAAAAAGTGATGGTCAGGAAACTGAAGAATTTTGGCTTTCCTTACTGTTTTTTGTAAATAATTTTCTAAATAATCCGTGTTCGCAATCGCACAAAAAACGAGGACTTCTAACTGGTCAGACAGCGAATACGCATAACTCGGATTGAACAAATAATATGGCTTTCCATATTGGAATTTTGAAAAATATAATCGCTGATTCGGCAAAGGTTGTAGCCTATTTTCCCACGCTAATTTATCACCTTGATTAAGCTCATCAGGGCATTTAGTAACAATGATAATATCTGCTCGTGCAGCTCCTGACTTTCCCTCTCTTAGCCGACCTGACGGCAACAAAAAATCATCGGTATAAGGGCGGTTATATTCGGTTAATAAAACATTTAAGTTTGGTGTAATCGACAGGTGTTGATAAGCATCATCCATTAAAATCGTTTGTAAATCGGGATAATCTCCCAACATCTTGAAAATACCTTGAATCCGACTTTCATTTACTGCGACCAAAGTATCAGGATGTCGTAATTTGAATTGTAACGGTTCATCACCAACTTCCTCCACTGAGTTATTGAGGTTCACATATCGAAAGCCTTTGGTTTTTCTTTTATAACCTCGACTCAACATTCCAACATTAATATAAGGCGAAAGAAACTTAGCCAAATAAGAGACATGAGGCGACTTTCCAGTTCCACCAACATTCAAATTTCCGACCGAAATAATAGGAAAATCAAATCGAGTTGATTTGAGTAATCCTGCTCGATAAGCTAATTTTCGTAGGCTTACACCAATACTAAAAAGTAGCGTAAACGGTGCTAATAATATTTTTGTGATTCTATGATTCATGTTCAATTTTGATTATCTAAAGTCCGATTTAGATACGTAGATGCACTTGAATGAACGATATTCTTAAATAAGATATTTCCTATCAGTTTTCTCAAAAATAATAAAAAAAGATACCGTCAAAAGTGACATTTGTTTAAACTCACCTACTTTTGCTTACCCAAACGTAAACATTTATTCTACGAAAATTGATTTGCAGGTATGAAAAATTGTCTTTTTGACAACATTTAAAATAAATCCTCTGTTAATCACGTATGAAATCATATTGTTTTAAAAATATCATAAATTTATCCTATAACAATTAAAAACTACACACTTATGAAGTTGAAATTTATCTATATTTTTTTCGGATTAGCCATTTTCGGGTTAGCTACAATGAGTAACTCAAGCGGTCGTGCGGCTGCAAGTGGCGTCGGGGCAACAACCGCTCCTGGCGATGGTACCGTTTGTACGACTTGTCATGCAGGCGGAAACTTCGGCGCATCTGTTGATGTCAAATTAAAAGATTTAGCATCAGGAGAAGAAGTTACAGAATATGTACCGGGAGTCACTTATGCCGTAGAAGTCAACATTGGGACAAGTGTAGCACCTGCCGGTTACGGATTTCAAGTCATTGCATTACAGGATTCAGACAACTCAAGCATCAGTACTTGGGCAAATAATGTGACAGCGAATACGCAATTGACTGATGCTAGCGGTCGTCAGTATTTTGAGCAGAGTGGAATTGCTTCTGATAATATTTTAGAAGCTGAATGGACAGCACCAGCTGCTGGTACAGGAAGCGTTACGTTCTACGCTGCCGGAAATGCTGTTAATGGAACTGGTTCGACAGCAGGTGATCAAGCAGTAACAAATGAAATCACGTTTACTGAAAATACAACGTCAACTTCTGCTGGTTTAGCTAAGTTGGGCATTCGTTTGAATACTTTTCCTAATCCTACTGTGGATAACTTAACGTTAATGTTAGAAACAGAAGAATCTAAAGATTTGATAGTTAATATTTATAACCTTGAAGGTCAAAAAGTCAATGGTCAAAATGTAGTCGCTCAACCCGGTGAAAATCGTTTTCAGTTTGATGTTGCCGCATACACTTCTGGCATTTATTTCGTAGAAATTACCGACGGTGCGAATCGGACTTCGACACGTTTCGTAAAGCATTAATCAACAAGATTTTTTTGTTAAAAGGCTTTCGTCATTATTTGGCGAAAGCCTTTTTAGTTTGAATAGCTTAAACAATTCTTACAAACCATCAAACTACTTAAACTACCTAAATGGTTTTTATTAGCTTTGCCCTTAAATTATAGAATAGATGCCAAAAATAGATGTCATTATACCAGCTTACAATGAAGAAGCTGCAATCGGAAAAGTGCTTCGAGCGATTCCAAAATCCTTGGTGCGGGAAGTCATTGTCTGTAATAATAATAGTACGGATAATACTGCAAAAATTGCGGCTGCAAACGGTGCGATAGTCGTCTTGCAGCCAGAGATGGGCTACGGAAATGCCTGCTTAAAAGGCATCGACTATTTGATGCAAAAACCAATATCGGAACAACCAGATATTGTTGTTTTTATTGATGCGGATTACTCTGATGTTCCCGAAGAAATGCCTGATGTTGTCGCTCCGATTATTAATAATAATATGGATATGGTTATTGGTTCACGAGCATTAGGAAACTTAGAACAAGGATCAATGACTTTTCCTCAACGCTTCGGAAACTGGCTGGCAACAAGTCTAATTCGATGGATTTATAACTATCATTTTACTGATTTAGGGCCTTTTCGTGCGATTCGTTATCCTTCTTTGATGGCTATGAATATGGAAGATAAAACTTTTGGCTGGACGGTCGAAATGCAAGTGAAAGCTGCAAAGATGAAGATGAATACAACAGAAGTTGCCGTGAATTATCGTCGGCGTGCAGGTGGCAAATCAAAAGTTTCTGGCACTATTAAGGGAACTTTTTTGGCAGGATATAAAATCCTGTGGACTATTTTTAAATTATACTGGTAGTTTCTACTACTTGATTATTGAGCGTTTATTATCAAGAATCAAGTAATAGCAACCAGCAACCAGATTTATGTATTTTTTATTTGGAATTTACGCTTTAGCCTTGACCTTCATTGCGATTTACTGTTTGAGTCAAATACTCTTATGGCTAGATTATCGTAGAGGTCAACGACAATTAGAAAAATATCAAGCATCAAATTTAAAGAAAGCTAAATTAACTGATGACTTGCCGTTTGTAACGATTCAACTGCCAATTTTCAACGAAATGTATGTTGTTGAACGATTAATTGATAATATCGTACAAATCAATTATCCAAAAGATAAGTTTCAAATCCATGTGTTAGATGATTCTACGGACGAAACGGTAGAAATTACTCGGCAGAAAGTCATTGAATATCAAGCGAAAGGCTTTGATATTGAGCAGATTGTGCGTACAAATCGACAAGGTTATAAAGCCGGTGCGTTAAAAGATGCAACGCCACAAGCGAAAGGTGATTTGATTGCGATTTTTGATGCAGATTTTCTCCCAAAACCTGATTTTTTACTGGAAACGATTCCTTATTTTGAGAATGAGAAAGTTGGGGTTGTGCAGACTCGTTGGGAACACATTAATAAAAAATATTCGCTACTGACAAGGTTGCAAGCAATGCAATTAGATGTACATTTTTCGGTAGAACAAAACGGGCGTTTTGCCGGAAAATCACTTTTACAGTTTAATGGAACGGCTGGCGTTTGGCGAAAAGAAACAATCGATGATGCAGGCGGCTGGGAGGCTGATACCTTGACGGAAGATTTGGACTTGAGTTATCGTGCTCAAATCAAAGGTTGGAAAATTATTTATTTGGAAGGAGTCGGTTCACCAGCCGAGTTGCCTGCCGAAATGAACGGTTTAAAATCTCAGCAATTTCGATGGATGAAAGGCGGAGCAGAGAATGCTCGTAAAAATTTAATTCGGATATGGAGTTCAAATATTCCATTAAAAAAGAAGATGAATGGCTCTTTTCATTTATTTAACAGTACGGTTTTTATAGCAGTTTTGATCGCAGGGCTTACGAGTGTGCCGTTGGTATTTTTATTAAACGGCAAAACTTTTCCGATGGGACAATATTTCTTAGGTTTATTTGCGATTTCAACGCTGGCAATTTTGTTGGTCTATTATGAAGCGAACGTTCGAGCATTTTTTCAAGAAGGAAGTTATGCGAAGCGTTTATTGACTTTTATTGTATATTTTCCGATATTTTTATCTTTATCTATGGGTTTGTGTTTTCACAACTCGATCGCCGTTTTAGAGGGTTGGTCAGGGAAAAAGTCTGCATTTATTCGAACTCCCAAATTTAATATTAAGAGCTTCGGTGATTCTTTTCAAAATACAAAATATCAGACTCGAAAAGTCACTTGGACGACAATTTTTGAAGGCTTGTTAGCGATCTACTTTTTGTTTGGATTTATCTCGGGCTTATTAATTGGAAATAGCACTTTTTTAATATTTCATGGATTGTTATCTATTGGCTTTAGTACGATATTTTTTTATACAATTTTGCATTTACAAAAATCTTAAAAGCATTAATATTACTACGTTTCAGCTTTTATGGAAAATTATTTTAATAAAATTTACTTTTTATTTTTCATGAAGTGTGACTTATTCATTATTCCTACGACTAAAGTGCATTCTATTTGAAAAGGACGGCTTTTCTGAAAGGAAAATTCAAGTAACAAAAGTCGTTTCTAGTTAGTTAAACACTTTATTTAAACGTAATTAAACATTTATTAAAATGAAAAAATTTGTAGTAGTATTTGTAGCAGTAGTGGGATTGGCTGTTTTTTCAGCATGTGGGAATGAAGCTACCGAACAACAAACACAAGATCAACAAACAGAACAACAAGCACCTGCAACTCAAGAAGTTCCTGCTGCTGCGGACACAACTGCCGTTGATACAACAAAATAATTCAATAAATCACGTTAGATTTAAAGAAGCCTTCTCAATATTTTGGGAAGGCTTTCTTATTCTATAAAAGGTGTTATAAAAGTATCCGATAAGATTAGTGAATAATATCATTATTACAAAACAAAAGCCATCTCGACTTAAGCGTCCAGATGGCTTTTTATATAAAAGATAACGTGAATTATCGAATTATCTATGTTGATATTATGCTTTAGTAATACCTGATGCTAAAACAGAAACTTCATTATTCAACACTTCGATGAAACCGCCAGTAATCTTGATGTTTTCGTTACCGCCTTCGGTTTTCGCTACTTTTACAGTTCCACTTGTCAAAGCAGAAATGATAGGTGCGTGACCTTTCAATATCTCGAACGCACCAGCGATGCCCGGTACATTGATACTTGTAATTTCACCACTGAAATATTCCTCTTCCGGAGTTAATACAACTAATTTCATTTTTTAGTGAATTCGTGATTAGTGATTAGTGATTGATTATTTGATAGTTAATATTATTAATTTGAAACTATCGACGCAATAATAATCACTGATTACTAACAAAAGAATGGGAATCAGGAAATAGTTTCCCAATTCCCATCTTGATATTTTATAATTAAGGGATGTATTAATCAATCATTAATTAACCATTCCTAATTTCTAATTAAAATTATGCAGCAGCTTCTGCTAACATTTTCTCACCTGCTTCGATAGCCTGCTCGATAGAACCTTTCAAGTTGAATGCTGATTCTGGATATTGGTCAACTTCACCATCTAAAATCATATTGAAACCACGGATAGTTTCCTCGATAGGTACTAATACACCTTCTAAACCTGTGAACTGCTCTGCTACGTGGAACGGCTGTGATAAGAAACGTTGTACTTTTCTTGCACGATTTACCGCCATTTTATCTTCGTCAGAAAGCTCTTCCATACCTAAGATAGCGATAATATCCTGTAATTCGTTGTAACGTTGTAAGATTTGCATTACACGCTGAGCTGTATCGTAGTGAGCGTCACCTAAAGTTGCACGGTTCAAGATACGTGAAGAAGAATCTAAAGGATCTACCGCTGGATAAATACCTAAAGAAGCTAATTTACGAGATAATACCGTTGTTGCATCTAAGTGAGCGAAAGTTGTCGCTGGAGCTGGATCCGTTAAATCATCCGCTGGTACATATACCGCCTGTACGGAAGTAATTGAACCACGTTTAGTTGAAGTAATACGTTCCTGCATTAAACCCATCTCAGTTGCTAAAGTTGGCTGGTAACCTACCGCTGAAGGCATACGACCTAATAAAGCCGATACCTCAGAACCTGCTTGAGTAAAACGGAAGATATTATCAATAAACATCAAGATGTCTTTTCCACCATTTGGATCGTTCATATCACCATCACGGAAATATTCCGCAATTGCTAAACCTGTTAAAGCAACTCTTGCACGAGCACCTGGAGGTTCGTTCATCTGACCGAAAACGAATGTTGCTTTAGATTCTGTTAAACCTTCAATATTCACTTTCGATAAATCCCAACCACCTTCTTCCATTGAGTGCATGAATCCTTCACCGTAGTTGATGATACCTGCTTCTAACATCTCACGCATCAAATCGTTTCCTTCACGAGTACGCTCACCAACACCTGCGAATACAGATAAACCTGAATACGCTTTTGCGATATTGTTGATTAACTCCTGAATTAGTACCGTTTTACCTACACCTGCACCACCGAATAATCCAATTTTACCACCTTTTAAGTAAGGGCAAATCAAATCAATTACTTTAATACCTGTATATAATACTTCTTCTTCTGTAGATAAGTTTTCGTATGCTGGAGGAGTAGCGTGAATAGGAGCAGTTTGACCTGTTTTAGGTTGTGGTAAACCGTCAATTGCTTGACCTACGACGTTAAACAAACGACCTTTGATAGCATCACCGATAGGAACAGCAATCGGAGAACCCATGTCTTCTACTTTCATTCCACGAGTTAAACCATCAGTTGAGTCCATTGCGATAGCACGAACACTATCTTCTCCTAAGTGTTGTTGCGTTTCGAATACTAATGTTGTACCATCTTCTTTAGTGATTTTCAAACCATTAAGAATCTTAGGCAACGTTGAACCTTCTTCTGAGAAGCTAACGTCCACAACAGGTCCGATTATCTGCTTGATGCGACCAATATTTGCCATAATTATTTGACTTTTTATCGTTTTTTAAACTGAAATCAATGAATTTATATATTCTAATGATACTATATAGATATAACACCATTTAAAATTTTGCACAAAAATAAGTTAAAACTACTAATTAACAAAAGGATAATTTTTTTTCTTTTCAATTTATATTATTCATTGAATTACAGCAAATTAGGCTATTTTACTACAACTAATTATCATGGTTTACAATACGATTACTTTACAATGTTTTATTTTGCAATGTTTGGATATATACAAATTATCTGTTTGAAAAACATTCTAAATATTTATAAAAAAAAAGTTATTCTGATAAAACTTTATGAAACAATGACACTTCACTCTATTTTATCTGATCGTTTTGAGTGATGTTACTTTGAAGTTGGTCTTGAGTAACTTCTATTCCAGATATTTTACCGTGAAATTTCATAAAATTAGCTTCAAATTGAGTTTTAGCCTATATTAAGGTTAATTCTGTTTTGCTTTGAAGGGGTATAATTTTAACAAAAAAAAACAGCTATCTTCACAAAGTAAAATTCACAAAATGTTTTTTGATATTAAAATTAACAGAAAATAAACTTGGCGTTAAATTTTAAATAATAAGCATTTTTATAATCAAATCAGAGAGTCTTCTAATAAATGATTGCTATTTAAACACTTCATAAAACAATTTTTATCTGTTTTTGACTTCACACGAAAACCTTTCATACTTAAAAAATAATATTTCAATTACTATCTTTGCGACTTTTAAAGTCAACATGAATTTAAGATTTAGCGGTTTAAGGTTCAGTGAAAGGCTTCAACATCGTTTGAAATTACTAATCACTACTATAATTAATCACTAATCACTAATTACTAAAAATATTTAAAATGCCATATTTATTTACTTCTGAATCTGTATCAGAAGGACATCCGGATAAAGTAGCAGATCAGATTTCAGATGCGTTGGTGGATCACTTTATTGCTTTTGATCCAAGCTCAAAGGTAGCTTGTGAAACATTAGTGACAACAGGTCAAGTTGTTTTGGCAGGTGAAGTCAAAACACAAACTTACTTAGACGTACAACAAATCGCTCGTGATGTGATTGAGCGTATTGGTTATACGAAGTCTGAGTATATGTTTGAAGCAAAATCTTGCGGCGTTTTGTCCGCAATTCATGAACAATCTCCAGACATCAATCAAGGTGTAGAGCGTGCTGTCGCAGAAGAGCAGGGAGCAGGTGATCAGGGTATGATGTTCGGTTATGCGACCAACGAAACGGATAATTACATGCCTTTGGCTTTAGATTTATCACACAAAATCTTACAGGTTTTGGCGGATATTCGTAAAGGTGGAGAAGAAATGACGTACTTGCGTCCAGATAGTAAATCACAGGTGACTATCGAATATTCTGACGATAACACACCATTGAGAATTGATTCTATTGTTGTTTCTACGCAGCATGACGATTTCGATGAAGATGAAACAATGTTAGCTCAAATCAAAGCTGATGTGATCAATATCGTGATTCCTCGTGTAAAAGCGATGACTAAAACTGAAGTTCAGGCTTTGTTTAACGATAAAATCACGTATCACGTTAATCCGACTGGAAAGTTTGTAATCGGTGGTCCTCACGGCGATACTGGTTTGACAGGTCGTAAAATTATCGTTGACACTTACGGTGGAAAAGGTGCGCACGGTGGAGGTGCTTTCTCTGGGAAAGATCCTTCAAAAGTTGACCGTTCGGCGGCTTATGCGACTCGTCATATTGCGAAAAACTTGGTGGCTGCTGGTGTTTGTAATGAAGTTTTGGTACAAGTTTCTTACGCAATTGGCGTCGCTCGTCCAACGAATATTTATGTCAATACTTACGGTTCTGCAAATGTGGACAAATCAGATAGCGAAATCGCAAATATCGTTGATGAGGTATTTGATATGCGTCCTTATGCAATTGAAACTCGTTTGAAATTACGTAATCCTATCTATTCAGAATCAGCGGCTTATGGTCACATGGGTAGAAAATCTGAAATTAAGACCGTTTCTTTCAAAAATGGTTCTGGTCAAATTTTAGAGCGTGAAGTAGAAACATTTACTTGGGAAAAATTAGATTATGTGGATAAGGTGAAAGCTGCTTTTGGACTTTAGTCAATGAGTAGTCAACATTTTATTGGTAGAAAATATTAAAAACCCAATCTCGATCTTTGAGATTGGGTTTTTTATTTTGAAAAATTAGTTTGACTTTATGAGATAACTTTATAGAAATCCATTTTGAAAAAATCGAATACCTCAGTTAAAATGAAAATGGAAAAACTAACGGTATATTTTGACGAAAGTCAGAATAATTCCTAAAAAAATCCTAATCTTGCATTGATTTATAAAAGCTAAAATCACTAAAAATGAAAATATTTTGTATCGGTAGAAACTACGTGGAACACGCCAAAGAATTGAGTAATCCTGTTCCGAGTAAACCATTGGTTTTTATGAAACCTGTCACGTCATTATTACGAAACAACAAAGCATTTTACTATCCAGACTTCACGGAAGATTTGCACTATGAAGCAGAAATTGTTTTAAAAATAAGTGGAAGTTGTAAACATGTTGAGCCAAAATTTGCCCACAAATATTTTGAGGAAATATCCATCGGTATTGACTTTACCGCTCGTGATGTTCAAGCAAAATGTAAAGCCAAAGGTCATCCGTGGGAAATTGCGAAAGCCTTTGATAATGCTGCTCCGATAGGCGAATTTATTCCGTATGAAAGTTTACAAAATAGTGAAGCGGTAGAATTTCATTTATTAAAAAATGGCGAAAAAGTACAAGTCGGAACGACAAAAGATTTGATTTTTGATTTCAGTTACTTAATTAGTTATTTGTCTAAATATTTTACGTTAGCGACAGGCGATTTAATTTATACCGGAACACCTGCAGGCGTTGGACCAGTGAAAATCGGTGATGTTTTAGAAGGATTTATTGAAGGAAAAAAATTGTTACACTGTGAAATCAAGTGATAACTGTGAGGTGTGAAGCGTGTATTGTCCTGTACAACCTTACACTTCACACCTCGCATTTCAAAATCAATTTCCTGCATCTACCGAAACTTTTTTATCCAATTGTTTCAAAATATCTTGAATTTCATCAATATCAAAGCGAATAGGTTTTTGAGCATACGTTCCTTGAGGCGTAATGATAAAATACTCCGGTAACGCTTTAATATTATAAAGTTTAGCAACTTCTGATTTTGTACTTTCGGGCGCTTGCAGATGAATCCCCGTGAACCCTTTCTCATTTATTTTTGCGGTCCATTCATCATAATTACCATCAAAAGAAATATGAATAAAGACAATATTTTCACTATACGCCAAATCATCCTTAATAGTTTGTATCTCATCTAATTTTTGAACACAAGGACGACACCAACTTGCCCAAAAATCCATATAGATTATTTTTCCTCGAAAATCATTTAAAGAAACGCTATTCCCTGAAACATCTTTTAAGGTAAAATTAGAAGCATATTGTCCGGCAGCGTAACGATTGACGCTCTCGTAAGTTTCCATTACAATTTTGTTATACTTTTCGTATGTATTCGTATTCAAAAAGTCTTGATAATGTGGAATCACTTTTGATTGATCGTCGTGCTTTTTCAATGCACGTACAAGCAAGGTTGACTTAAAATAAGCCATTGCCTCTCCCTCCAAACCTTCTTCCTCTGCGATTTCTAATTGTTTGAAAAATATATCTTCTTCTGGATATTTTTCCATACAAGCATAATTAATGTAAGCTTGTATGTAATTTCTGTATTTAGGATTTCCCATCGCTTTAGCATTCATCAAAGGTACATCGTGTACAAAGAAGAAAAACTCCGGAGTGACTTTGTTATAATAACCATGAGCATGACCATAAGTTAATAATGTCATTGCCCAGCCGTAGTGAATTTCTGACCACATGTACAGTTCAAAATCTTCAGAAGGTGTACCATATTTTTCTTTATATGCACTATAAGCTGCTATTTTCGCATCTCTTTCCTCGTCTATTTGCTTTCTGAAATCCTCTGGAGATTTACGACGCATATCGCTATCCAAATCAACCCCCACTTTATAATACACCGTACCTTTTCGGTACTGCATCATTTTGAACTGATTCTTTTCCTCGGGAAATTTACTGGTAAAATCAGCAAATATTTTATTATTCACACCTGCCTCTCCCAGAAAACTCAACGACGCCGGGAAGTCATCTGCATCTAAACTCATCTGAAGCGTATCATAAGGCTCTACATAAAGATAGACTTTGCGACGCAAATACTTTAGAGCGACTACCTGCGGCTCCGTAATATCTAATTTTATCTGAAAAGAAGAATCTTCCATCACAATATTTTTATAGACAACTTGACTACTCAAATGAGGAGTGAAAAGTTCTATTTTTAAATATTTTTTTGGAGAATGTTCAATTGTACCTGTATTTTGCACAACACCTGTAATAATAGTCGTGTTGTCCGCAAAAAGATAATTGAATGATACGACAAAGATTAGCGATAAAATGTACGTGGCGGTTTTTGTTATGAATTTCATTGCTGTGAATATATTACCTAATGTTTGACTAAATATAAAAGGCGCTCTGTAAAATTTACACACATCGTTGTATGCACATTACATCTATAAATATACAAATGATGAATTTGTTAAACTAACTTTAAACTTAAATTTGTAGATTGTAGTATTACACAAGGAGTTTTGTAATAATTTATTCGTTTGCAAAAATATTAAAGTTTTACCTAAGTTAGGTAAAAAATATCACAAATAATATTGAAAATGTGTCAATTAAATATATTATATATATACAATCTGTATTTCCTGATATCACTAAAAATCTAAAGAAAAAAAATTATCATTTGCATCCGAATTCAACAACACACATATCACTATATTGATTATATGAAAAATTATAATTTTAAATAAAAACCGCCTATTTTTGCTGTAAACTATTATTTATCAAGATATTATTAAATATCCTTTATTTGCTTATTCTTATTATTGATCAAATTAATAAAAATTAACACAATTCATGCAGCATTATCCTAAAGATATTTTAGCATTATTTCCTTTAGCAGATACTTCTGGTTCAGATAAAACGGCTATTAAGACGCAGCAAATGCAAAAAATTGCAGAAACAAAAACGCCTTTAACCTATTTGAAGATAAAAAGTATCATTCAAGAACATCATAAATTTTTGAGTACAGGCGGTGCCGGAGGAAAATGGAAAACTTTACTATTTTCAGGAATGGTCATCGGCATCTATGTCGGTGCTGAAGCTACTTCGGGCAGTCAAGCTATTTTTGAAAAACAGCATATATCTTCCGAATTTGACTTACAAGAAGTCATCCTGCCCTTTGCCAATTTTTGTGGTGCCTATTGCAAGAGTCAAGATTTTAGCGAAGCTAATCTAAGTCACTGCTTATTCACGGATGCTTACCTCGAAAACACCATATTCATGGATACAAACTTGCAACATTGCGATTTTTCGAGAGCGAACCTTCGCAATGTTTCTTTTATGAATGCCGACTTAAGAGGAACAGATTTTGAAAACTGTGATTTGACAAACGCTGACTTTACAGGAGCGTATCTGGAAAATACTCGTTTCCCAGGAGCAATTTTGAAAAATATTACGTATTAATTTACTGTTGAATTGTTATTATTACTAAATTGTTTTTTAATTATAAACACGCTACAATTAGTGCCTTGAATGAGAATATTCAACTGCTCAATGATTTATAATTTTTATTTTTGAAATACTCCTCAAAAGCAATCTAACCACAAAACAATTTAACAGTCGAGCTATGTCCGATTACTACAATTATTACAACCAAAAATATGAACTGCCAAAAGCAAATAAATCTATTGATGAAATATCACCCGAAACCATCGTAGAAGCCTACAAAAATGGTATTCGAGTATTTAGAAATATAGAGATCGAAAACGGTAGTTTTTTTGGTGAAAATTTGGAGGGCATTATTATTGAAAATAGTCGAATTTATGCGGACTTTAGAAATGCCAATTTAAAAAATGCAATTATTAAAAATAGTTACCTCAAAATGTCCGATTTTCGATATACCAACCTGACGAATGCTCACTTTGAAGGCGTAAATATCGAGTTGACTCAGTTCGACCATGCGATTATCAAAGATTTTACATTTAAAAATAATTCTGCTTTTGGTAATAACAAATTACAATTAAAGGATTTTAAAAAGCTATTTATGCAACCTATTCCTAAAGGAAAATTCTATCAGAAAGATTTAGAGGATTGATTTATTATCTATTTGTTTTGCTAATATTTTCATCTATTTTTCAATAAAATGATGTGCTGCATTTTCTAAACCATCAGTTTGTGCATAGACGGAGTTTGTCATCGAAAAATAACACAAAAGAGTTAAGTAAATCGTTTTCGCACCTTATTTTCTATGTAACTAAATCTATTACTTTGTGAATAATTTGAACTTAAAATTAGAAACTCCCTTGTTAAAATTTCTTTAAATCAACGAAAAACTTAGTTGACATACAGAAAAGCTCGATTTTTATGTGAAATTTGTGTTCATCCAAATCATCCTTAAATTAAAACCTAAATAAAATCAACTAAAAAACAATGGTAAAAAAATTAATACTTCCGTTAATTGCGATTCTTACCGTTGGTATTATCGCCTATTATTTTATTGGCAACGATGATAAAATAGACACCAGCGACAATATTCTCACCACTGTAAAACAAGGTAAATTTGAAGTCTATGTTAACTCTACCGGTGAGCTACAAGCGAAAAAGTCTGAGAAAATTCGTGGCCCAAAAGGGATGCGTTCTGCTGGGATTTGGCAAACTCAAATTGCTGATTTAGTCGATGAAGGAACCGTCGTCAAAGAGGGCGATTATGTTGGTCGATTAGATCGCTCGGAGTTAGATGGCAAAGTTCAAAATTTAGCAACGGAAATCGAAAAAATTGAGTCACAATTGCTTCAAGCAAAATTAGATACGGCTATTTCTTTGCGAGGTCTGCGAGATCAAATGATTAATCTAAGATTTGCAATGCGTGAGAAAAAATTGGAAGTCGAACAATCAAAATATGAGCCGCCAGCAGTGATTCGTCGAGAAGAACTGGAGCTGGAACGCATTCAACGAGATTTTAATCAACAAAGTCAAAATTATCGCTTAAAACAAGAACAAGCCGAAGCCCAAATCGCAGAAATTATGGCGACACTTGACCAAAGCATGAGCAAGTTTCAGATGATGCGAGCGTTATCCGCAGATTTTACGGTCAAAGCTCCGAAAGCCGGAATGATTATATACGAACGCAGCTGGGACGGGAAAAAAGGCCCAGGCTCAAGAGTCAGTTCTTGGGATCCTGTCATTGCTCAACTGCCAGATTTAAGTGATATGGTTTCTAAAATGTATGTAAACGAGGTCGATATTAGTAAAGTAGAAATCAATCAAAAAGTAAATGTCAGTGTCGATGCTTTTCCTGAAAAATCCTATAAAGGTAAAGTCATTCAAATCGCCAACATTGGTGAACAATTGAAAAAATTCGATGCGAAGGTGTTTGAAGTTGTCGTACAAATGTTAGAAAATGATACAATTTTACGTCCAGCAATGACAACCAGTAATCGAGTATTGACAAAGACTTTAGAAAATGTTATTCATGTGCCTTTAGAATGTGTGCATTCGGACAGTATGACCTATGTGTATAAAAAAACACCCAACGGTATTGTCAAACAAGAAATCATCACTGATATAGCAAATGATGAAAATATTGTTATCCAATACGGATTGAAAAAGGGCGAAGAAGTCTATTTGACAATTCCTGATAATGCGGATAAAATCAAAATCGTAGAACTCCCGAAAAAGGATAAAGAAGCACACGAAAAGGAAGTTGCAGAAGCGAAAAAAAAGGAAGCAGAAGCGGCCAAACGCCGTGAGGCAGAAATGGAAAAACGCTTGAAACAGTTTGAAAAAGGTGGTGGAACAATGGTGATTCAGGATTGACGGCCGCTTCGCTGACGATTGACGGAATAAATATTCGTAAAAACTTCCAAACTAAAACCAAATAATATTTCCGTCATTTCGACATAGATCGGAATGACGGAAATAGATAAGTTCTTTAGATGTCAAATCTAAAAACTTTATATTCCAAGTCTTATGCAACAAATCTTTTTCAATTTCATATTAGCACTCGAAGGCGTTGGTGCAAACAGACTTCGAGCTGTTTTGACCGCACTCGGAATAGTATTCGGAGTCGCTGCCGTGATTGCGATGCTGGCCATCGGAACTGGTGCAAAGCAATCTATTTTAGAACAAATGAAACTTATTGGTACGAATAATATCGTAATTGAAGCGGTGATTCCGAGCGAAGAAGAGGAGGAAACTGGCGACAATGCCGATGATTCGGGCAATAAAAACAATTATACCCCAGGTCTAACGCTCAAAGATGCGGAAGCCATTCAAAAAGTATTACCTACCATTAATGCAATTAGCCCAGAGGTTGTACTCACAACCAATGTTATTAAATCGGGGAAAATTCAAAAAACAAGGGTTGTCGGTGTGATGAATGCCTTTTTTGATTTGAATAATATCGAAATCGGTCAAGGTACTTTTTTTAATAATTATCACACTGAAAGCGGCCGACCTGTTTGTATCATCGGCGAAGATATTCGAGCAAAGTTTTTCAGTGAAGAAGAACCGCTCGGAAAACTCATCAAATGTGGCGATACGTGGCTGACGATTGTCGGTGTTTTGAAGCGAAGAATGGCAAAAAAGGAAAACTTAGATGCTTTAGGCATCAGAGACTATAACTCCGATATTTATATTCCGATTCAAACTTCTTTGTTGCGTTTTAAAAATCGTGCTTTGGTGACAAAATCGGCTTTACGCCAAAATATCGGCGGCAATGTCGTAGTGATGTCTGACGGCGAAGAGCCTTCTGCGAGTGAACGTCGAGAGGCGAGTAATTATCATCAACTGGATAGATTAATCGTTCGGGTAAAAGATTCGGACAAACTTCAAGCAACGGCTACGGTTATCGCTCGAATGCTCAACAGACGACACGAAGAAGTGAAAGATTATAATATTCAAGTCCCAGAATTATTATTGCAACAGCAACAAAAAACCCAGGATACGTTCAATATGGTCTTGGCGGTGATTGCCGGAATTTCGCTGTTAGTTGGTGGTATTGGAATTATGAATATTATGCTGGCTTCAGTTTTGGAACGGATTAAAGAAATCGGAATTCGTCGCTCGTTAGGTGCAACTCGTACCGATATTGTGTATCAATTTTTGTTTGAATCTATCGTTATCAGCTTACTCGGTGGCTTAATTGGTGTTTTACTTGGCGTTTTTGCGGCCAGAACGATTGCGAATGCTGCCGAAATTCCAACAGTCGTTTCGACTTGGTCAATTGTTTTATCCTTTGGCGTTGCCGCAACAGTTGGTTTGATCTTCGGTATTATTCCTGCTCGACGTGCGGCCTTTTTTGATCCGATTAAGGCACTAAGAAATGATTAAAAAACGGTGGACGGACGCTTCGCTTGACGGTGGACGGCAGACGGAACGAATATTCGTAAATAGAAAACTCAACTAAAAAACCGAACATTTTTCCGTCATGCTGAACTTGCCTGCCCCGAAACCTTGGTGGTTTCAGCATGACGAAAAGGTTAAAGAAAAAATAAAAAAATGAAACTAAAATATATCTTACTAACGCTTGCTCTTTTCGTATCTATTATTGGCGAAAGCCAGGAAAAAGCGGTATTAACACTAACGCTTGACGAAACCATCAAACTCGCACAAAGTGATGCGCCGAATGTGTTGATTGCTCAAACTCAATTGTCGAATAATTATTGGATTTTTCGGTCGTTTGAGGCGGATTATAAACCGCAAGTGTCTTTTAATGCGACTTTACCGAGTCTGAATCGGACGATTAATCAGGTGACTTTACCGAGCGGTTCGGTGTCGTTTATTCCACAAAGTTTTATGCGAAATTCTGCCGATGTGAGCGTAACGCAGCGAGTATCTCGAACTGGCGGAACTGTTTTTGCTTCTACGGGTTTGGAGCGATTGGATATTTTTGGAACAAACAAAGAAAGTTCGTATTTATCAAATCCGATTACGGTCGGTTTTTCGCAGCCGATTTTTGGCTTCAATAGTTTTAAGTGGGATAAAAAAATCGCACCGTTGGAGTTTGATTTAGCAAAACGGAATTATTCTGAAAATATGGAAGCGGTCGCAACTGACGCTGCAAGATTATTTTTTGGGGTTTATATTGCTCAAATTAGTGTGAAAGCAGCAGAACAGGATTTGGCCAATGCGGATACGTTGTATCAAATTGCTCAAGGTCGTTTTTCGGTTGGAAAAATCGCAGAAACGGATTTGTTACAAGTAGAGATTTCTCAAATGGGTGCGGATGCCGCTTTGTCACGAGCAACGTTGGATTTGCAGCAAAGCACAGAAAATTTACGTAACTTTTTAGGTATTAAAAATGCAGTAGATTTTAACTTAATTCCACCGATTGAAATTCCAGATTTTGGTATTGATGTGGATAAAGCGTTGGAATATGCGCTAAAAAATCGAAGTGAAATATTGGATTTTGAACGACGAAAACTGGTCGCTGAGCAAAATGTCGATAGAGCAGTTGGTGAAAATGGTGTGGATATTCGAGTCTCGGGGCGGGTTGGGCTTTCGCAGACAGACCTAACACTGGCTGGTGCTTACGCTTCTCCGCTTGACCAGGAACAATTGACGCTTTCGCTAAGTGTGCCGATTATGGATTGGGGAAAAGCGGAATCCGAACGCCAAATTGCGGAGTCAAATTTGAAAGTTGTGCAAATGCAAGTCGAACAAGACAGAATTAATTTTGAGCAGAATATTCGTTTGCGTGTACAGCAGTTTGATTTGTTACGAACACAAGCGAAATTGGCAGAACGTACTTATGAGGTGTCGCAAAAGAATTTTGACATTACAAAAAAGCGTTACTTAATTGGTAAAATCGGTGTAACAGAATTAAATATTGCCATCGCAGAACAAGAAAAACGTCGTCAAAATTATATGAATGCGTTGCGGGCGTTTTGGTTGGCACATTATGAAATGCGGGCGTTGACGTTATATGATTTTATGAATAGTGAAGAGTTGCAGCGTGAAGTGAGGTTTTAGATCGTCAAGATTCGTCATTAATTTTTATACGTAAGAATTAAATATGAATAATTTATTACAAGTTGTGGAACAACTTGTAAGTAATGAGGAGTTTATCCAAAAAGTAGAGGGCTTAAAGCTTAAAAAAGTGAATAAAAAAGTATCAAAAAAGAAGAGTTGATGAGGTTGATAGAAATGACGGATTACAGCGAATAATTGTCGGTAGAACGAGTCAAAGCTTTGACGAAATTATCAGAATTAACGAATAGATCAGTGGATGGTTCGATGAAAATTATTTCATTAATAAGAATAGGTGAAGTCACAATTAAGGTTTTAAAATGAATCGATAATAAGTAATATACACAGTTTGAATAGTGATAAACCTTGACTTTCTCCCATAAAATTCGTTTTTTGTTGAAAACAAGTCAAATATCCTGATTGGCATAACAACCAAAGCCCTAATATATTATATTGCAACAATCAATCAATGGAAACGTTTTACTAATGCAGTTTTCACCGTATGCGAAATTGCTTTTTTTGAAAACTGCTAACTGAACAAATATGGTTGCGAAACAAATAATGTCATCTTTAATACCGCCAATTAAGATGACCGACACCGGCGAAAAAGCGTTAAATTGGATGTTGGATTTTCATGTTCGACATTTACCTGTCGTTGATGAAAGTCGTTATATCGGATTGATTTCAGAAGATGAGGTTTTGGATTATTCAAAGGCAGAAGTAGCGATTGCAAAACATCCGATTATGCAGCAGCATACCTCGGTTGATGAATATGAACATATCTACGAAATTGTAAAAACTGCTGTTCGATTTCAATTGTCCATTGTTCCTGTAATTGATGATAATGAGAATCTGTTAGGCGTAATTACGCTGGAGGATTTATTGACTCATTTTGCAAAATCGGCTTCGTTAGCAGAACCTGGAAGCGTTTTAGTTTTAGAAGTCAGCCGTCGTAATTATTCCTTGGCTGAAATCGCTCGTTTGGCAGAATATGAGCAAGCTACGATTCTAAGTTCTCATATTTTATCTCAAGCAAATTCGATTAATTTAGAGGTCACGCTGAAGTTCAACACAAGAGAAGTAAGTCGTTTGGCGGCCACTTACGAACGCTTCAACTATTCCGTCAAGGCATCTTATCAAGAATCTGATTATATGGAAGACTTGAAAGAGCGTTATGACTCCTTAATGAGTTACTTAAATGTGTGATCATAGCTGATAGCCGCTTCGTTTGACGGCAACCAATTTCTACCAAAAATAATCAGCGAAGCGACACGAAGAGACAATCCTCTAAATTTAATTGCATCTCATTAAAAATTTCCGTTACTTTGAAAGCCGATTCTTTTAATAATTCTTTAAATAAGAATAAATCCACCCAAATATTGGGAGATTCCGATAAAATCGGAACAGATTAACTAACCTTTAGTAAATGGGCTTTTTCAATAAACTCTTTGGTAGCAAGTCAGCGAATCAACCGAATATAAAATTCGGTCGATATAGCGATGCGTATCGTTCAGAAGCCCAACAACTTGCCTTTGATAAAGCCTTGGAAGAGTTTTCAAAAGGTCAATATATCAGGGCTTATACCTACTTTTTTGAGTTTTTGAGAGATGACGAAGTGGATAATGTTCAATTTTGGGAAGACGAAAAAGGATTGCGATTTGAGTTACTGCAAGGTTCTAAAAAGGTCATCGGTATCGCTGATGAACAACGTGTAGAAGTAGAGACTAAAGTCGCTGTTGCTGAAAAGTTGGAAGTCAACTTTATGAAGCGATTGATGGAAAAGAATTACTCTTTGAAATATGGGCGATTTGCACTTGATGGCGACAATAATGTTATTATGAAATTTAATACCTTCGTATTAGATGGTTCGCCTTACAAACTCTACGACGCACTCAAAGAAGTCGCTACAAATGCTGATAAATTAGATGATTTATTGTTAGATGAGTTTGATTCATTAAGACAAGTCGGTTCTGGTCATATTATCGAAATTGCGGAAAGCGAAAAAAATATAAAATACGCATTTCTCATTCATTCTATCGAAGAAACATTGCATTATATTCAACAAATGCCCGCAACTTCGCCTTCGATTAATAAAGCATATTGTTTGATGAGTTTGTGTTATAAATTAGACTATTTGATTCGTCCTGAAGGTTTTGTGATGGAAGTTTTGGAACGTATCAATCGACAATATTTTGCACACGATGAACAAACGATAGCTGCCAAATGTCGCTTATTGATACAAGAATTCGAAGGAATCATCAATCGCCCAAAATCTGAAATTCTAAAGGAAATTTACGAAACGACCTCAACATTTGGCGTAACAATGCCGGTACATCATGACCGAGTAAGGGCATTTATTGATGGCGAAATGCCAAATATGGAATGGTATATAAAGCACGAAAAGTATGACGTAGCCTTATCTTCAGCGAGTTATGTTGTCGGATATTGCTTATTCAACTATGCTATTCCGTTGCCGATTCGAGCGTTTTTTCATTTGTATTATCAAATAACAGAATCTAATTTCTTTTTAGAATTAGGTTATAATTTTGACTTATATCAAGAGGAATTAGGCGTTTTTAATAAAAAAGCAATCATATCAGCAATCAATAAAATCGTTAAAAAACATCGAAAAGCATTTCCAAATTTGAATCCTAAAATTGAAATATTGGATTATACAAATTTAGGAACTTTTGCTCAAACGTATTTAGAAATGATAAGCCGATTAGATATTTAACGATTAAGAATTGATGGAATTTTCTTTCAAAACTTAGAACTGAATTTAGCTAAAATAATATTTTATCGTTCATACTTTACACTCAAAATATAGTGATAAGCAGTCAGCAGCCAATATCAAGTTATCAGGATATTCTTGTTCAAGTCGCAACACCGACTAGTGTTGGAATGGGTTTTTTATTACCAGAATGGAAAGTAATTGTCACTTGCGAACATATTGTGCGAGGTAACGAAAATGTTGTGATACAGCGATTAGAAAGCAGAAAAACTTTTGTGAAAGTCTTGTATTTAGATAACTCCTTGGACATTGCTTTTTTAGAATTGCCTGAAGAATGGGCAGCAAATTCCTTAGAAATCGCTACTCTATCGAATATTGAAACGGAAATTCCTGTTTGGATTGCGGCTATTCCCGAAAGTAAGGCGAAAATAATCAAAACGGAACTCACCGATACCATTGAACAAACGGATAAAATCACATATTTAGAATTAGATATTCCGGTCACTTCTGACCAAAGCGGCTGTCCAGTGATGGATAGTCAAAGTCGAATTTTGGGCATTAATTCAGCCATGTATAGCATCAATGATACTTTTGCGTTTGCCTTAGCGAGTGATTATATTATTCAAGCGTTAATTCATTTTTATAAAAAACAACAATCGTTTCATAATCAGATAGTTACAAAATGTTTTGAGTGCCATTATTTAGCAGCAGCAAGCGAATTAAAACATGAAAAATGTCCAAATTGTGGTAAAAAATTAAGCCTTGAAATTGAAAATTATGAACCAGAGGGAATCGCTCGAACAATTGAAAACCTACTTGAAATAACTGGTCATAACGTAGATTTGACCCGAAAAGGCCCAAACTCCTGGGAAGTTGAGCGAGGAAGTGCGACCATTCATATTATCTATAATGAAAGTGATGGTTATATCGTCGGTGATGCGATTTTGTGTCGCTTATCACAAGAGCCGAGGCAAGAATTATATCAATACTTATTACAACAAAATTATTTACTCAAAGGCCTAAATTTTAGTATCAAAGGCTCAGAAATCGTTTTATCGGTACTGATTTTTGAACGAGATTTAAATATGGAAACTGGTTCTATTTTACTACAAAACCTTTTTGAGCGAGCAGATTATTATGATAATGTGTTGGTCGAAGAATTTGGGGCAGAATGGTTATTTAAATAAAATGCAAATTCTATAAACTGAAGTAATATCAATGCTCTACTGCTTTTATTCATAGCGCTATTTTTATTAAAACGGCTACTTTCGAGATTTTGAAAGTAGCCGTTTCTTATTATTAATTTTATATTATTTCAAATCTTTCATAATCGCCAAAGTTTCTTTCAACTGAGCATCTTTTTGAAGATTTTTGTGCCACTCTTCGATACGAGCTTTTTTCGCTTCGTCCGCTTCGATGCTTTCGATATCTGCTTTTGGAGCAGCAATCATTAAGCCTTCGATAGTTGTTTCGATTTCGTCCAACTCCTTATTTTCTTTTTCTAATTCCGCTTGTCTTCTGCGATAATTTTCTAAATTCAATGAGTATTTCGTTTGGTCACGACGTTCTTTAAAACGTTTTGCACTATTGTCGATAGCGACCAAAGCAGCATCACTCATCACTCGATCAGAACTTGTAGCTTTGATACGATTTACTTTTTTGGTGTAATTATCAGTTTTCAAATATTCCGCAGCGTCGATTTCGTCCCAACCTAACGCAAAATCCTCTTCTTTTTCTCCGATTTCTACATACGCATAATCATCAGGAATGATAATATCTGGAACAACACCTTGTAGTTGAGTCGTTCCACCATTGACACGGTAGAACTTTTGAGTCGTCAATTTTACAGCACCTAACGAACCTAACTCCTCAATCGCACTTGCACGTAAACGAGCATCTAAGTTAATAAACTGTTGAACCGTTCCTTTACCGAAAGTCGCTGAACTTCCAACGATAATCGCACGACCGTAATCTTGCATGGCTGCCGCCAAAATTTCAGAAGCCGAAGCCGAAAAGGCATTGACCATGATAATCAACTCGCCATCGTAATGCACCCCTGCATCGTCATCGTCCAAGACTCTTGTCATGCCGTTACCCTGTTTTACTTGGACAATTGGGCCCTCATCAATGAACAAACCGCCCATTTCAACAACATCAGTCAAAGAACCGCCACCGTTGCTACGTAAATCCAAAATAACACCGTCCACATTTTCATTCATCAATTTTGTCAATTCTGCTTTTACGTCTGTCGCACAACGTCTGCCGCCATTTCTTTGGAAATCGGTGTAAAACTTCGGCAAGTGAATAAAACCAACTTTTTGATTATTCATTTCTAAAATTGCAGACTTAGCGTAACTTTCCTCCATCACGACAATATCACGAATGATCGGCACTACTTGTAGCGAGTTATCTCGTTTTTTGACGGTCAAACGAACTTCCGTTCCTTTCTCGCCACGAATCATACTAACGACATCATCAATCGGCATATCTGTTGCATCAACCGGTTCATCTTTGCCTTGAGCAACTGCAGTGATTTTATCGCCAACTTCCAAGTCCCCTTGTTTCCAACATGGACTTCCTGTAACGATACTCACAACTTTGATATATTTTCCATCTTCTTGTAATCTCGCACCGATCCCTTCTAAACGACCAGACATCGAAATATCAAAAGACTCTTTATCTTGTGGCGGGAAATAGTTGGTGTGAGGATCGTAAGCCGCTGTGATACTATTCACATACATACTGAATCGATCTTCTCTATCGACTTTGTTCATACGATTGAACCAATCATCGTGTGTTTTTAAAACTCTTTCTCGAGCCTTTTTTTCTAATTCAGCAAAAGAAGCCGGTGCCATATCTTTTCCATTGTCGGCTACTTCTTCTTCGTCCATCATATCCGCAACACGAGCCATTACTTGATACTTCAACGACTTTCTCCAAAGTTCCTTTAATGCCTTTTCGTTTTTAGGATAGTCCAATTTTTCTGCGTCCATTTCGATTTCTTCATTAATTGTAAAATCAAAAGGTGCTGATAAAATATCGGTATAAAACTCTTTGATTTGAGATTTACGATTTTCGAATAGCTCGATAGATAAATTTAAAAAATCAAACTCTGCCTCTTTGACTTGATCGTCTAATTTTGTTTGATACTTTTCTAATTGCTTTAGGTCAGCTTGTGTCAAGAAACGCTTGCCTGCGTCCATCCGCTTCATATATAAGTCATAAACCCTTTTCGAAAAATCATCATTTATTTTTTGTGGCTCATAATGATAATCATTCAAACTTTTGACAACTAATCTTACAATTAATTCCTCTTTTGCGGGGTTATTGTCGTTAAAGTAGTTTGGTAAAGAAGCACTGGCAAATACGAGCAAACCAATAATCGGTATAAATAAAAACTGTCTCAACTTCATATCCTAATTTTTTCTTTTGTCATTATAATTGCTTTAATAGTGTTCTAATCGTTAAAGCACGTTTTGTTATGAATAGAATTTAGTGTCCTCTATTTTTAATAATAATTGCATACTGAAAAATTATGCAAAATGAAAATATGGTATAGTTATGATAAAGCAAAATTTTCGCCATATCGTCTTCACTGTAACGAAATAACTTTTATAAAGATACTTTACCACTTCAAATTTATAACGTTGATAAGTTGCAATAACGCTTTATTAACGTTTAAATAAGATGTTAATAAAACCCTAAAATCGCTTTTTTACCCTTAATTCCTTGTGAAAATGATAGAAATCTCAAAAATACGCTTAAAATAAATTCAATATTTGTAATTTTGCAGCCATTTTAGGGATTCAAATACTAAAATATGGAGTGTCAAATCTTTTTTAACGCCTTACATATAAAGTGTTCTTTACCTAAAAAATATGATTTTAATTAAAATAGTCTTTTGAATTAGAAACGTCATTCGTGATAACTAGATCGTTAATTTACGAAAACTACGTTTCTATATTTAAACAAAAAAAATATACGAATTATGACAATGGATATGGAAAAGCTGGTTGCGGTCAGCGGTGTGTCGAGTGTAATGAAGTTAGTTAGCACAAAAAAGAACGGCTTGTTCTTAGAGGATTTTGATACAAAAAAAATCCGTTTTTACTCAAGCCGTAAATATAACTTTACACCTTTAGAATCAATTTCGATTTATGTAGAAGCTGATGATGATACGATTCCTTTAGGCGATGTTTTAGGTAAAATGAAAGAACAAAGTGACGAGAATCCTCCTGCTGATGTAAAATCAAGTAGTGATGATCTGAAGGCTTACTTCGAGCAAGTTTTGCCAAGTTACAATCGTGAGCAGGTTTACGTCAGTGATATCAAAAAAATCATCAAATGGTTCAATTACTTAAGCGAGCGTGATTTGTTAGTAGAGAAAGTAGAATCTGATGAAGCAAATGTTGAGGCTGTTGGCGATGTTGACGTAGAAGTCGTAGAATAATTCCTTAAGACCGCTTTAATAAAATATGAAACCGTTATTCCTTAAAAAGAATAACGGTTTCGAGTTTATGGTGGCCTATTTTCGGCTCACCTTAACCAGAGGAGTAACAAATTCTTATTCGTCTTTCAGAATCTTCGCCTCTTCAATTTCTTGAGCATTTTCCTGTTGAGCTTTGCCCAAATAATCCGGTAAATCCATGCCAGCCATATTGAACAAGTCGCTTAAAGGTGGAACTGATTTGTACAATCCAGAAACGAACTTAGACGTAGAATTGCCTTCGCCTTTATTTTGTCCGCCACCTTCCCAAACGGTGACTTTATCAATTTTGATATTTTTAATGGCTTCGACCTGTGTTTTCACCAATTCTGGTAATTTATCTGCAATCATTAATAAAACTGCATCACGAGAATTTTCACCGGCTGCTTTTACGATTTTATCAAAACCTTCGGCCTGCTTACTCAAGACCTCAAACAAACCTTCCGCTTCGGCTTTTTTCTGTGCTAAAATCGCATCGGCTTCTCCTCGTGCCAAACGGCGTATTCTTTCGGCTTCAGCTTCGGCTTCGATGACTTTTTTCTGTTGCTCGATTTTAGCAATAACAATTTCATTGGCTTCCCGAGTTGCCATTTCTCGTTTTGCACGCGCTTCCTCCGCTACGGTTTCCGCACTGTAGGCTTCTTCTAAGGCTTTTGCCGATTGGATTTTTTCAGATGAAATAGCAATTTTTAAGGCTTCCGCTTCTTTAGAACGTCTTGCCGCTTCAGAGTTAGCAATAGTCACTTTAGCTAAGTTTTCCCCTTCGGTTGCTCTTGCTACTGCTTGAGCAACTTTTACCTTTTGTTCTGCTTCTGCATTTGCCGCACCGATTGCACCGTCACGGTCTTTTTCGGCAACGCTTTGTTTCGCATCATTGATTGCTTTTGCCGCTGCTTCTTTTCCTAATGCAGCGATATAGCCAGATTCATCGTGAATATCCGTGACGTTTACGTTGATTAATTTCAAACCGATTTTTGTTAATTCAATATCAACATGGTCGTAAACAGTTTCTTGGAATTTATCTCTATCAGCGTTGATTTCCTCAATGTCCATCATTGCAATCACCAAACGCATTTGACCGATAATAATATCTTGAGCTAAATCTCTAACATTAGACAAAGGTAAACCCAATAAACGATTAGCGGCATTCATCACAACACCTTCGGAAGTCGAAATACCAACCGTGAAACGAGAAGGCACATTAATACGAATATTTTGCTTACTCAAAGCACTTCTTAAATCAACATCAATCGAAATCGGTGTTAAATCTAAATACGCATAGTCCTGAATTACCGGCCAAACAAAAGCTGCTCCACCGTGAATACATCGGGCAGATTGATTTTTGCCTGTTTTACCATAAATGACCAAAACTCTATCCGATGGACAGCGCTTGTAACGTGAAACGCCCCAAAGAACCATGAGGACAAGAAGACCAAACAGGCCTAATAAAATAACAACTCCAGCTTCTGCAAACATAATTTTAATAGTTAGGTAGTTTCAGTAGTTTTAGCAGTTTTAGTAGTTTTATTACCGATATTCTGGGATAAACTACTGAAACTACCTCAACCACTTAAACTAGATTAAATACCTGTGTTTAAATATTTATCAATTGGCTCAACCAACATAATTTTATCATCAACAATATCGACGACACGAATAGAAGCACCTGTCGGAATCGTTGTCGATTCAGCCGTAATTGCTTCTATTTCTTTGATTGAACCTTGTAACTTAATTTGAATTTTTCCTGCTCCTTGTTTATTCGCCGGAATACGCATATAGACTGTTCCGACTTCATCTAAGGCTTCATAGGGATTGAAAACACTGCCGTCATCTTGCAATTTTGCGAAAGCATACATGATATAACCAACGACTAACATCGCTGAAAACCCAGCCATCGCTCCAACTCCAACTGCCCAATATCCACTTCCTCCATTACTCAAAATAGAAACACCTGCCCAACCAAAAAAAGTAAAAAATGCAATGAAACTACGAACAGATAAAACCGTAAAACTCGCATCGGGTGTAAAGCCTGTGTCTATATCCATATCAACATCGACATCAATATCCACATCGGTATCGAAGTCTAAGCCAATAAGACTTAGTACGAACTGAATGAAAAATAAGCCACTAAAAACAATGGAAATCCCCCAGAAGATTTTTTCAATTCCTGCTAAAGCTGCCCACCATTCTCCGAGAACCAATAACATCATATTATTATATTGATTGTGTGTTATTAAATACGAGTCAATTGCTTTTTTAAGCATCAACTCTTTTGGCATTTATACCCTAAAATAAGTTACACAAATAAGAATCAATTAAAAGTTTCGACAAAAGGTAAGGTTCATTCGTTTAAAATGAGTTTTTACGAAAAAATATGGGTTAACGTAATTTATATACGAAAAACGGCTGTTTTGTATATACAGCCGCTTTGAAAAATTATAGTAAAATAAATAATATAGAACTTTCTGGTTATATTGAATAATGCTAAAAAATTAGGAAATGCGATTTTTCTTAATCATCAAAAAGATTGCCTTCGCATTGATCAAAAAGGACTTTGAATACTCCAGACTAATTTTTTAGAAAATTACTATTTGTAAAAATTTAAAAAAATAACCTATCCGAAAATTATAGATGAAATAAATATTTATTCCTAAGCTGATTCGTGAGGAGGGTATAATAAGATTAAACTATTCAAACTCTAAAAACTCATCAACAGAAGCAATAACATGAGCAAGTTTATCATAATTTACAGTATAATGAATATATTTTCCGTCACGATACGCATTTACTAACTCGGCATCTCTCAATATTCGTAAATGTTGTGACGTGATCGATTGTTCTAACTTTAAGGTATTATAGATTTTATTGACATTAATATTGGCATTATTATCAATGAATTCTAAAATTTTCATTCTCAACGGGTGTGCAACAGCACGGAGTACCTCCAATGAAACATTCAGGTTGTCATTATTAATGTAAACCTTTGCCTTTCTCATAAGTAATTAAATTTTAGTTATTTTTAGCTATTTAACCAAAATAACAACAAACTTGCCAAAACTGGAAATATGTTAAATCTTGATTTCATTTCCTCCTCAATAGCTTACCTTTTTATGTTATCAATTAGACTAATATTACTTTATTATATATTTAAATGAAAAAATTTAGCTTTTCTGATCAATATTAGACCCATCGCCTAACAATAAAAAAAGCGTCATCGCCGAAACGATAACGCTTTATATATTTTAACCTTTAATATACTTATCTAAAACGATAATTATGGTAAAATCACACCATTAATTACGTGTACGATTCCGTTAGAACCTTGTACATCAGTAGCTACGATATCTACTGTATTACCGTTTGCATCAGTGATAGTTGCACCACCGTCAGTATTAATTGTAATGTCAGAACCTTGGAAAGTTGTTACAACTTGTCCATCAGTTAATGTTGAAGATAAAACATTAGCACCTGCAACTACGTGATAGCTTAATACAGCTTCTAAAGTTGCTACAGGAATATCTGCCAATTCGTTCCAGTTTGGATTGCTATCTAACAAGTCAACAAAAGCTTGGTCAGTTGGAGCAAATACTGTAAAAGGACCAGTGCCACTTAAAGTTCCTACGAAATCAACTGTTAAATCTGCACGAGTTAAAGCTGCTACCAAAATACTGAAGTCACCTTGTACTGCTAAATCTACAACACTAGGTACAGCGATTACAGCATCTACCTCATGAATGATTCCGTTATCTGCTGCGATATCAGCCTGAATTACATTTACCGTATTGTTTAATACAACTCCGTTATCAATATTTACTTGTAAACTGATAGGGTTTGAAGTTGTTGATTCTGTTGCTAATGTAGAAACATACCCGTTAGATAAACCTGTTGACTCTACTTTTGCACCAATTACATGGTTCAATAAAGTCTGTGTTAATACATCAATATCAACATCTTCTAAAGCTGCACCGTTTAAGAATGTAGCAAAAGCATCGTTATCAGGAGCAAAAACAGTATATTCTCCGCTTCTTACTGTCTCCAATAAATCTGCACGAATTAAGGCTGCCTCTAATGAAGAGAAACGCTCTGTATCTTCTACGATGTCTGCGATAGTCATCGGTTCTGGTGTCGGAGTCGGAACAGGCTCGTCTTCTCCACAGCTTGTAATAAATAACGCGAAACTCAATACTAATACTGCTTGTAAGCTAAAAAGTAATTTACTCATTTTCGTTAATTTTTATGTTTTAATGTTTTAATGCGATTACATTCATTAGGGCTTATTAACTTCAAATAAGTAGATTTGTTGATAAATTAAGACATCTTTAACACATAGCTAACTAGTTGATTTACAGAAAAATACGATTAAACAAATAATATAAAATAAAGATTAAGTAAAAATCTATTTATACCGATTTCAAACTGTTGTTAAAGTCGTATTTTTTATAAACAATTTTACGTAAAAGTCACCATACTGGTAAGAATGATAATTATTCTTATTTTAATAGTAGCCAGTTTTCCAAACTATCCATTGCAGCAATTATTTTCGGAGCATAATTTTTAATAAAATCATTGTCCAATTCCTTGTTTTGGTAAATGTCACCTGCTACTTCCAGAGCTTTTTCACCGTCAAAATCCACGTAGGCGATTCTAAAAACCAATTCTTCTGGTTTTCGCCCAAAATCCACCCCAGGCAACATCGCTATATTCGCTTCATTCAGTAGGACTTCACTTAGCTCAGCACTTGTTTTGATGCCTTTCGGCAATAATAGGTTTCGATAATGCTCAAAATTGATAAAGCAATAAAAGCCACCTTCCGGTTTTGGCGTTGTGATATTCATGTTATGCAAACGCTGATAAACATAATTTCCAATCATTTTTAAAATTCGTCTGGCGTTGATACGATATGTTTCTAAATCTGGATTGTCTTTGTAAGCTTCAACTGCTGCATATTGAATTGGAGAGGCTGTTGAGGAATAAGTTTCACTGGCAATTGTTTGTACGACTTTTTGTAAGTCTTTGAGTTCATGTGGAAAGGCAGCTGTTCCAAATCGCCAACCTCCTGCCCCTGCCCATTTACTCAATCCACTTGTAATAATTGTTCCTTCTGGGTAAAACTGAGCAATCGAAATATGTTCGCCGTTATGATTAAGTTCACCATAAATTTCGTCTGAAAGGATTATAATACGATACTTTCTAGCAACGGCCGCCAGTGATTCTAACTGTTTTTTATTATAACTATTTCCAATTGGATTATTAGGATAATTTAAAATAAGAATTTTTTGATTGCTGTTGTTCTGACAGTGTGCTTCAAGAACTTCAGCCGTCAATCGCCAATCGTCTTTTTCTGTTGTTTGTAACCAATGCGTTTGTCGTCCGATGATTTGAGATTGCGGAGCGTACGACACCCAGCTCGGTGCTGGCAGTAGCAAGTCCGTGTCGTAAGCCAATTGTACGGCATACAATAACATTTTAGAACCTGGTGCAATCAGGATATTTTCAGCCGAATAATTCAGGTTTTGCGTTCGTTGATAGTACTTGGCAATCACTTCTCGTAACTCGGGCAAACCATTCACCGGTAAGTAGGATTTCTCCGCTGCATTTTGCCGCAAGGCTGTCACCATTGCTGCCGGTACAGGAAAGGGAGACTGTCCAAACCCTAATTTATAAATCGTTTTTCCTTGTTTTTCTAATTGTTGTGATAACTCATTCATCCGTAAAGTCGATGACGGAATGAGGTTTTTGATATTCTTATTCATGGTTTGGTGATTAGTTAGTAGTGCAAATAATGAAAGCAGTTTGCCTTTCGACAAACTGCTTTCAAACTTTGTAATTGTTATACGAAGTATTGTGTTTAAAACTCGTCAGAACAATTCAATAGTTTAAGTATTGAATGATATTAATCCAATGTAAATAACAATCTTGCGAAGATATGACGACCACCAAAGCTGAACTGAGGTGAACGACGAGAATAAATAAAACGCCCGCTTGACTGGAATGTAGGATCTGCTACATCAGGATAAACATCAAATAAGTTATTTGCCCCGAACATAAATGATAAGTTGTTAGAGAAGCTATAACCAACGCTCAAATCTGTAATCACTTTGCCATCATAATAAGGATCGATTGATGTATCTGTCCAGTTTAGATCATTATCAAAAATAGCAGCATTTGTTGCTTCTGTCGTTTGACCGAAGTAGGTATTTCTTAAGTAAATATCTACTGCTCCCAAAGTTAATGTATTGCTTAAAGTTACTTTCATTCTTGGAACAGCCTGCTCCAAATAAAGACGAGAAGTTTGATCAAAATAAACATCAACTAAGCCTTTTTCTCTCAATAAATCCGAAGCATTAATTCCTTTGTCTTGATCCCAAACTGTCTGAGTAAAGTTACCCGCCAAATCATTCGTCAATGTTCCTTTCTCTCCGATTAACATTTTGTGAGAAATCACAACATCAATACCACGAGTGTTTGTACTGATTGCATTCGCAAAGAATGAAGCCGCACTAGCCTGTGCAGAATTAAAGATTTGTTGTAACTCTGCATCGTTACCTGCACTAAATCTACCTGTCAATACAACTCGATCATCAATATTTACTAAATAACCATCAATCGTAAAACGAAGACCTGCATCTGGTACTTTTACAGTGAACCCAGCACTGAAGTTTTGAGAAGTTTCTTGCTTCAATTCAGGAATACCTAACAATTGTGCTGCACGAGAAGTATTAGAAAATACCCCTACTTCTTGAGGTACCGATACGCCATTGACTAATTCAAAAATTGTAGAAGTTCTACTAAAGTGAATCTGGTGTAATGATGGTGCACGGAAACCTGTACTGTGAGCCGCACGAACTGCAATGTTATCATTTATTTTATAACGTGTCGCAATTTTGTAATTAAAATTAGAACCAAAATCAGAGTAATTTTCAAAACGAACCGCAGCCGCAATTAAAAAGGCATCAGAAATATCAAACTCTGTGTCCAAGTAAGCCGCTACACTCGAACGATTTGCATCTATCTCATTTGATGGTAAAAATCCTGCAAAACATTGAGCGCCTGCCGGACGACCTCGACCTAATAAGTCTCTAGTCAATAAACTATCCGGAGTTGTTGGCGTAACTAAGTTACCATTTACATCATAGTTACCATAAGAATCTTCTGTACCCGGAATAATTTTAAAGTTCTCATAGCGATATTCTGTACCAAATGCGACGTTAAAACCTTTGATTCCGTCTGTTTCAAAATATTGAGAAATATCAAAGTTCGTTGTATTTTGAGCGAAACTATGTCCTCCCGCGTTGAAGGCAGTCGGAGAAGAAGACCCCAAAGTTGCATTGTGTGTTTCGGTTATGTAGAACAAAAAAGAGTTTGTTCCATAAACATTACTGAAATCAACTGCCCATTCTCCAATTGATCCACGAATACCAACAGTTGCCGAGCGATCATAAATATTAGAATTGATAAGCGGAACAGTACCGTTAAGATAAATTGAAGTTGTCGTACGATTTTGATTAGGTAAGCGATAGAAACAACCTGAACAACCTCTACGATAACCCATTCCACCGTTACCATATAATACCGCATTGTCCCCCAAAGGAATTTCCATATTCGCAAAGAATTTTCCTTCACGTAATTCGGATTGTCCTACTAACATATTAAAATCACTGCGTTCCATTCCTCTTGCTAACAACTCTGCATCTGTGGCATCTGCTCCCAAAATAGTTGCTAACGCCCCCATATCAGCTGCTCCTGCAATATCTGCTTGTGTCGCAGCATCAAAATGAGAAACTTGCCCTGCATAAGATTGTAACTGAGCCATCGTCAAATTAGCAACATCGGCACCATCTGCTGCAGCCACTCTTTCAATTGCATTTAGACGATTAAAAATACCAGCTTCATACTCCTGCATACGGTTCGTTCTGCCTCTGTAGCCAAACTCACCCGTGAAGTTTATAAAGCCACCACGTTCACCGATAGGTAAACCATAATTCAATCCTAAATTTACCGTTTCGCCATCTTGATTTTTAGTCTCACCGCCAAAAGCCCCGATATTGCTGGTAAAGTTTGCGCCTGTTGTCATGTTGACACGTAATTTATTTACGTCATTTCTCAATCTTACATTAATAACCCCTGCAATAGCATCAGAACCATATTGTGCAGCAGCACCATCACGTAATACCTCGATATTAGAAACAGCAGTCGCAGGAATAGCGTTTAAATCTGTACCGACACTACCACGTCCAAACGTTCCGTTTACATTTACTAACGACGTCGTGTGTCTTCTTTTGCCATTCAATAGCACTAAAACCTGGTCAGGACCTAAACCTCTCAAAGAGGCAGGGTCAATGTGATCCGTACCATCTGAAATTGTTTGTGTATTTGATGAAAAAGATGGTGCGGAAATATGTAATAATTGATTGATATTCGTTTGTGGAGCAGATGCAGTCAGTTGGTCCACATTCAAAACATCAATAGGAACAGCAGCATCTAAGTTCGTACGATTAGAGGCACGAGTACCAGTCACAACAACTTCATCTACCAAAAGTCCTTGTGTCAAAGTGAAGTTTAACTCAACTTCCTTACCTTCCTCCACCGTTACTTCTTGTGAAATCTGATCATAACCGATGTAACTTGCTACAATCGTATAAGTTCCTGCTGCCAAATCAATTTCGTAGCGACCATCATAATTTGTTAACGCTCCGGTACTTGTTCCTTCTACATAGACAGAAGCTCCAATTAATGGTCCATCATCGTCAATGACAGTACCCGAAACGGTACCTTTTTGACTAAAAGCTGTAAAAGATAGCATTAGGCATGCTAATAGTAATGTGTAAAATTTCATATCATCTTGGTTTAGTTAAAATAAAAAACTGAATAATTATTAAAAACAATAATTATATATGGCTTTTGTTGCGTTTAGGGTCATAAATATATGGAATAGATTTAGAAAAAATAAAGTTTAAAAAAAGAATTGTTTCAGATTGTTGTTGAAAGAAGCGAAAAGTTAATGAGTCAGAAAAATATAATATTACATATTATCATATATATAACTTATAGGAATATATAAGTTAACAAATAGATAATAAATTATTTTAAATGTTCTTAATGAAAATTTTAATAAAAAAATATTGATTATTAGTACATAATAATTTGAATTGATGGTAGAACATTACAACTAAAAATGAGTTATTAATTATTTTTTATATATTAAATAATTAATTAATTAGTGATATTTCGATGAAATCTCCTTATTCTGATATATCGGAAAAATTAAATTTTAGGACGGGAAAAATTAAAAAATGGACAAAAAAAAGGGAAACCATTGAAATGATTTCCCATTGAAAGAGGTCGGTAGCGGATTCGAACCGCTGTACGAGGTTTTGCAGACCTCTGCCTAACCGCTCGGCCAACCGACCATTATCTCTTCAGATTTTGGAATGCAAATATATAACTTTCATTATAAAGTTGCAGGTAGAAAACGACTTTTTTATAAAAATAGTTCTAAAAAAATTAATTTTTTATTTTGCGGAAAAACTTATTTCTTTTAACATATTCATTATCAACAAACTACGTTTTGTAGTGCTAAAAATAAAAAATGATGGAATAATGGCTTTGAATCATTATTCACTCATTTTTTATTTCAACGATGCTAAATTCTTAATAAATCCATCAATTTTCGCTCCTTTTACTTTGCGTAAATAGCCTTTGGCAGCAATATAAGTGGTGAATGTTCCGACAGCAACTCTGTAAACAGTCTTTCCATTCATATCATCAATATGTACGATTACCTTTCGTTCGGGAAATAATTGCTGAAGTTTTTCGACCTCGACCAGTACATTACCATACTCTGCAAATACGCCTATTTGTATAACATATCCTTTTGATGGATGTTTTACGGCAGAAAATTCATACAATCCTGTCAATTTAGGCTGTGCTATTTCCTTTTTGACTGTTGGTCTTGTGATAGGTGGTAATATCGGCTTCATTGTCGAATTTGACTCCTTTTCGCTCAGGATAATTTCTGCTTTTGATTCTTTGACTGTTTCCAGTGGTGTTGGCGTTGGTGCTGGTTCTGGTTTTATCATAGGCTCAGGTTCAGGTGTCTGAACTGCTGGTCTCGTTCTACGGCGGCTCGTTGTTGCGGCATTGGCTATTTCTATATTGGATTCATCCAAAGGTGGAGGCGTTGTTTTCTGTCGGTTTTGTGGTAAATTATGTCTTTCTAACATTTTGTACAAACTCGAAGCCGTCAATGCACCTTCATACGATTCTAACAACTCTCCCGAAGAGCTAAAAATCATAACGGTCGGTAATGCGTTTACTTCATATTTACTTCTCACTTCATACGCATCGAAAGCGTCAATATTTAACTTAAGCGGTACATAATTTCCATGAATATAGTTTGCCAAATCTTTATCCATAAATGTCGTTTCGTCCATTAACTTGCAGGGCAAACAATAAGTGGCGTAAAAATCAATGAAGTACAATTTGCCTTCGATAGCTGCTGCACGCTGAGCTTCGTTAAGTGAACCTTGAAAAAAACTCACTTTAGGAAATGCCACAAGTGGTAATAACAAGAAAATAAGAATAGTTGTCGTCGTTTTCATAGGTATAAATATTACTCCAATAGTTTTAATAAAATGATAGATTACTATTTTTATAGAAAGGTGTGTAGAACGAAGTTAAGGATTTAAGTCTTTTGATGAAAGTCTTATTGATTTTTTTATTATTAAAACAATAAAAGCAATGATTTTAGATAGGTAATAAACTCGCAGCCCTTCCTTTCGGAACGGTTATGAGGATCAATTTTTAAGAAAGTAATAGAACGAAAGAGACAATAATTTG
>CBFIHR010000023.1:0-54903 GCA_965662365.1 Saprospiraceae bacterium | reverse complement strand
TAGTTACAACGCCTACTGAAAACCAGAATGTATAGCGACCTATTAAGTAAAATACACTTTTGGGGCTGGCAAGCGATCATTGTATCTGCTGCGATTACGTTACCTTTAGGTATAACTTCGAGTAAAGAATATGCGGAGTTAGAATGGCCGATTGACCTTGCAATTGCTGTTGTATGGATTATTTTTGGTCTGAATATGTTTTTGACTATCCTGAAGCGTCGGGAGTCGCACCTTTATGTGGCGATTTGGTTTTATATTGCTACTTGGGTAACTGTAACCGTTTTACATGTTGGTAATAACCTTGAAGTACCTGTGACGATGTGGAAATCGTATCCTGTTTTTGCGGGCGTACAAGATGCACTGATTCAATGGTGGTATGGTCATAATGCGGTGGCATTTTTCTTAACGACACCATATTTGGGGCTGATGTATTATTACCTACCGAAAGCGGCTAACCGTCCGGTTTATTCTTATAAATTATCGATCATTCACTTTTGGGCGTTGATATTTATTTACATCTGGGCAGGTCCACACCATTTATTATATACAGCTTTGCCTGATTGGGCTCAAACATTAGGAATGGTATTTTCCATTATGTTAATCGCACCGTCTTGGGGTGGTATGCTGAATGGTTTATTGACCTTGCGTGGTGCATGGGACAAAGTCCGTGAAGATCCGATTTTGAAGTTTATGGTTGTTGCCGTAACGGCTTATGGTATGTCAACTTTTGAAGGGCCAATGATGTCAATCAAAGCGGTCAACGCTATTAGTCACTATACAGATTGGACGATTGCTCACGTTCACGTTGGAACATTAGGCTGGAATGGTTTCTTAACATTTGGTATTTTATATTGGATGTTACCACGTATTTTTAATACAAAATTACACTCTGTAAAATTAGCAAATCAACATTTTTGGATTGGTACTTTAGGTATTTTATTCTATGTAGTGCCTTTATACTGGGCTGGTTTCACACAAAGTTTGATGTGGAAAGAGTTTACTGCTGATGGCGTTTTGGCTTATGGTAACTTTTTAGAAACGGTCACTCAAATCTTACCAATGTATGCTTTACGTGCATTTGGTGGTTTCTTATACATTGTCGGTGCCGTGATGATGACCTACAATTTGATTAAAACTGTTAAAAGTGGTCAATTAGACGCCAACGAACAAGCACAAGCACCTGCACAGGTGCATCATGCAAGTGATGGACATTGGCACAGATGGATTGAAACACGTCCTGTTCAAATGTTGGTTGGTAGTTTAGTCGTGATTATGATTGGTGGGTTAGTTGAGATTATTCCTACTTTCTTAGTTAGTTCTAATGTGCCACAGATTTCAACAGTTGAACCTTATACACCGCTTGAGTTACATGGTCGAGATATTTATATCAAAGAGGGTTGTTATTTATGTCACTCTCAAATGATTCGTCCTTTCCGTTCAGAAACGGAACGTTATGGTGAATACTCAAAAGCTGGAGAGTTTATTTACGATAGACCATTCCAGTGGGGTTCTAAGCGTACAGGACCAGACTTACATCGTGTTGGTGGAAAATACCCACACTCTTGGCATTACAATCATATGATGGAGCCAAGTTCGATGTCACCAGGTTCGATTATGCCTGCTTATCCTTGGATGGAAACAAATGAAGTTGATTTATCGTCAACGCCTGCTAAGATCCGTGTCTTGAAAAAATTAGGAACACCTTATCCTGAAAATTACGATGAGGTCGCTAATGAGGATTACATGGAACAAGCTGAAGAGGTTGTTGCTGAATTGGAGGAACAGTTAAAAGAACAAGAAATCAAAGTTAATCCAAAATCTGAAATGGTTGCCTTGATTGCGTACTTACAACGTTTAGGTACGGATATTAAGAAAACGCCAATGGCAGATGATGAGGAATAATATTTAGTTTCAGTAGTTTTAGTAGTTGGGCGGTCTTTATACTGCGAACTACTGAAACTACCCAACTATTAAAACTAAGAAAATGTATAAAAACGTATTAAGAGCAATAGCCGATGTTGGTGTATTTGGAAGTATTTCCATTATCATTTTCTTTGTGTTTTTTATGGTTGTGCTATTTTTCGTTATGCGAATGAAGACCTCCACAATACAACACATCGAAAACTTACCACTTCAAGATTAAAATAAAGAAGTGTTGATGTGCTGATGTGTTGATGTACTGACGTTAAAAAAGTAAACGTAACATCAACACCTCAATACTTCAACACCTCAACACACATAAAATGAAAAAACTATTTTTATCAATCATAGCACTTGGAATAAGTTATGGAGCATTTGCTCAGGAAGTTGCGGGTAACACAGCCGATCCACACTTATTCCAAAAAATAATGACAACATCCATTTTTATAATTGGAGGTTTAGTTATCCTTGCTGCTGTCTTAACACTACTTCGATTATCCGAAAGTATGAGTAGTAGCATCGTAAAACAGTACTTAACGGATCAAGGGAGAGAACCAGAAATCGCATTAGAACCAGCTAAAGCACCAAAGAAACAATCTTGGTTACAACGCTTAACGGCTGCCGTTCCTGTTGAGAAGCAAGACGAAATTGCATTTGAACATGCTTTTGATGGTATTCGAGAGTTGGATAATAAATTACCACCTTGGTGGGTAGGTATGTTCTATGTTAGTATCGTTATTGCTGTCGCTTTCTTCATGTACGATGTCGTTTTAGATGTGAATGGAAGTTCGGGCGATCGATACGAGCAAGAAATGGCCGTTGCTGAGGAAGCTAAAAAAGCAAGATTAGCCTCTTTAGGTTCTCAAATAGATGAAAACAGCGTCAAACAATTAACGGACGAAGCGGCATTAGCAGCTGGTCAAGCCGAGTTTGTTGCTAAATGTGCCGCTTGTCACCTTGCAGATGGTGGCGGTAGCGTTGGGCCAAACTTAACCGATGAATATTGGTTACACGGTGGAAGTATTCATGATGTCTTTAAGACGATAAAATATGGTGTACCTGCAAAAGGTATGATTGCGTGGGAAAGTCAATTGACACCTCCACAAATGCAAAATATCGCCAGTTTTATTTTGTCATTACAAGGTACAACTCCCGCAACAGCTAAAGATCCGCAGGGTGAATTGTACGTAGCAGAAGCAACAACAGCAACAACAGACAGTACTGCTACACCTCAAGCAGAAACAGAAATGTAATAGATAATTTGGTATCCATAAAAGAAAGGTAAGTCTTTAATTAGGCTTGCCTTTTTTTATGGCGTCAACTTATCGTACAAAGATTTGTTAGTTTTCTTTTTTATCATAAAATCAGGTAACATTGTTAACAGCGACTTTCAAAAAGCACACTTTAATTTTCAAGCAAGCCAGCGGCACTTCACGAGGCGTACTTCGTACAAAAGATTCGTATTTTATTATTTTAAAATCATCAGAAAAACCAAATATTACTGCCGTCGGCGAATGTGGTTTGTTACGAGGCTTGAGCGTGGATGACGTGCCGAATTATGAGGAAAAATTAGCCGAAGTTTGTCAGCATATTAACAATTATGACTTTTGGCTAAATGACGGTTTGCGGGAGTTTCCATCAATTCATTTTGGTTTAGAAATGGCATTATTAGACCTAAAAACCAATGCGACCAAAACCCTTTTTCCATCTGATTTTACCGATAACGAAAAACCGATTAATATCAACGGGCTGATTTGGATGGGCGAAAAACAGTTTATGTTTGACCAAATTAAAAATAAACTCAATGAAGGTTGGAATTGTATAAAATTGAAAATCGGAGCGATTGATTTTGAAGCAGAAATGGAACTGCTAAAATACATTCGTAGTCAGTTTTCTAAATCAGATATTGAGCTGCGAGTAGATGCTAACGGTGCTTTCTCTCCCGAAAATGCGTTAGAAAAACTCAATCGTTTGTCAGCAATGGATTTGCACTCTATCGAGCAACCGATTAAGCAGCATCAATGGAATGAAATGGCAGAATTGTGCGAAAAAACACCGCTTCCGATTGCCTTAGATGAAGAGTTAATTGGTGTCTTTGACCTTGCTGAAAAGCGAAAAATAATGGAAACAATTCGGCCACAATATTTGATTTTTAAGCCAAGCTTTATCGGTGGTTTCAAGGGAACACAAGAATGGATTGACCTTTGTGATGAGTTGAATACACCATGGTGGATGACTTCTGCTTTAGAGTCCAATATCGGCTTGAATGCCATCGCTCAATGGACTGCAACGCTTGATAATAATTTGCCGCAAGGCTTAGGAACAGGTCAACTTTATACCAATAATCTGGAGTCGCCTTTGCATGTAAATGGTGGATTTTTGACGTATAAAAATAGGGAAAAGTGGAATTTGAATCTGCTATTTAATCATTAAAAAACCGCAACTTGTTCGTATATCGTCTGTATTTTACGGTTAATGAAAAGGTTATAAATGGAAAAAAATGAGATGATTATCACCATTAATTATCTTTATTATTTTTTAATTATGACCGATGACTTAATAAACATGTTGTCCTCCATTAATCGAATAATTGGCACCGGTAATAAATGCTGCACCGTCAGAAGCCAAAAAAGACACTAAGTGAGCAATCTCACCGGTTCCGCCTAAACGACCAACAGGAATTTTAGCAACGATTTTTTGACGGTATTTTTCTGGTACTGCCAAAACCATATCTGTCGCAATATATCCTGGCGAAATCGTATTCACGGTCACTCCTCTGCTGGCAACTTCAACGGCCAAGGTTTTCGTAAATCCGTGCATACCAGCCTTTGCTGCCGAGTAATTCGCTTGACCATACTGTGCACGTTGTCCATTCACTGATGAAATATTGATAATCCGACCAAATTCTTGGTCAATCATTTGATTAATCACATTACGAGAACAATTGAAAACACTATCTAAATTTGTAGAAATCACCGCTTTCCAGTTTTCGGGGGACATCTTGCGAAAAGAACCATCACGAGTGATACCCGCATTATTAACCAAAATATCAACTGTCCCAAACTTATCTTCCACTTCTTTGATCATATCTTCCACCGAATGATAATCCGAAACATCACCTTGTACAGTTGCAAAATCGTACCCTTGTTCTGCCATCTTTTCTGTCCAAAGATCTGCCTTTTTAGGGTTGCGATAGTTTGCTATAACAAAATAGCCATCATCATACAAACGTTTACACATAGCACTTCCTAATCCACCAGTTGCTCCAGTAACCAAGGCTATTCTCTGTTTTTTGTTAGTCGTCATTTTATTAAAATTTTATTGGTTAAAGTATCATTTATATAAATATATAAATATTTAGATATAAAAATAAGCAAAAAATAGTTTTGATAAAAGCTATAACTATTTGACTAATAGATTCTTATGATGTTTTAGGTCAAAAAAGTAAAACGATGCTTTTTATTAAGTTGTTGATTATCAGGTATTTAATTTAATATACTGTTTTTATGAATAGGAAATAAGTCTTTAAAAATAGATAAAGTCCATATTTGTCTAAATTGTACTTAAAATATTGATAATCAACATTTTAGAAAAGATTAAAAAAGAAAATACATCAAAAGTCCATACTTGAATTTCATAAAATGATTAAAATTGCTGCCTGTGAAATCTCTATTTTTAGAATATAAAACCAAAAAATCCCTTTGACCAATAGCAGTTTTGATTGCTTTTAGAAAAATACTATTAAGAAACTCTGTTGGTTAGAGTGAGTAAACTTCGGCAGTCATTCGTGGCTGCTCGAAGTTTTTGATTTTCAACCAAATAACCAAATAAATCATTTGATGTAAAAATTGAGTTTTAAGTTTTGAGGTCTTGTTATCAAGTTAAAACCACAAAAGGCAAATGATCCTGACGATCATTTCGAAAACTCAAGTTTTGCGTGAAATTACCAAATCATTAAACCAAAATGGCTTCACAAGAACTCGTGTTTGCTACCTCAATTTTACTGGTCATTTACATGGCCGTTATTCTATTTTTTGTCATTCGAGGTGCTTTAAAAATCAAATCTATTTCTGATTATACCGTTGGCAATGTTCAATTTTCACCCGTTGCGGTAGGCTTGTCCTTAGCGGCTTCGACAACCAGTGCGGCGACTTTTATTATCAATCCTGGATTCATTGCTTTGTATGGATTAAGCGGCGTTTTGTCCTTTGCGGTCGTGATGCCTTTAGGGATTTTTGTATCGCTGATTATTCTGACCAAAAGCTTCCGAAAACAAGGCAACAATGTCAAAGCGTTAACAATGGCTCAATGGATCGGCAAACGCTACGAAAGTAAAAATTATGCGTTGTTTTTTGGCTTTTTGTCCTTGTTACTAATCACATTTATTGTACTGATTTGCGTTGGTATGACTAAGGTTTTGGCGAAAGCCCTAAATCTTGACGAGCTTTACGTCCTAATTGGCCTGGTCGTTTTTATTTTTGGGTACATGATGTTTGGCGGTGCAAATTCGATGGTTTACACCAATACGATTCAGGCCGTTTTGATGATCATTGTAGCCGTTATTTTATTGACTTCAGGTTATGAACATTTTAGCGAAGGCGTCGATGGATTTTTGACGAAATTAGAAAATATTGATCCGCTTTTGGTACAATCGACGAACCCCGAAAGTTTCCTTTTTCGAGATTATTTTGAAATTATTTTCTGTTCTTTAATAGTCGGAATTGCAGTAGTTTGTCAGCCGCACATTATCACAAAGTCTTTGTTATTAAAAAAAGAAAGTGATGTCAATAAATATTTAGCCGTCGGCATTGGCGTAGAAATTTTATTCTTTGCCGTGGTCTTAGTTGGTTTATTTGCTCGGATTTCTTTTCCAGATTTAACGGTCGATGGCAAACCGTTGAAAATGGACGGCATTATTTCGGCGTATGTTGTCAAAGAGTTTCCGGTTTATGTCGGTCTGATTGTAATTTTGGGGTTACTTTCCGCAGGCTTATCAACTTTAGAGGGTTTAATTCAGTCTGTTTCTGCGACCATTACCTCTGATATCATCGAGCCGCTTTTCAATAAACGGTTAGGAATTACCGAAAGGAAACGAAGTAAAAACCTTATCCTTATTAATAAAGGTGTCATAGTTACTTTAGCGTTTATTTCAATTGTCCTGTCTTACGACCAAATTTTACATCCGAGCCTAAGCGTCGGTATTTTTGCACAAAATGGCGTTTACGCCTACTTTTCAGCCGCTTTTGTTCCTGTTATTTTAGGCATTTTTATAAAAAATGTCCCTCGGATTGTTCCGATAGCCGCATCTGTTACGGCAATCATCGTACATTTTTCCATCTATTATGGCGGTTTGACACCTTATATGAAAGGTGCTGTCAAAAATCCAGCAGTTGCGGTGACTTTCGCTTTATTAGCTTCGATGACGGTGGCAGCCGTTTTATTTTTTGTTACAAAAAATCGCCAAAAATCAGTTGTTTGAACGTAGCCTCAATTTTTCCTTTCGGAGGGAAGGACTGAGGATAGGTTCAAACCAAGAAAATTTTAATATGAAATACCTATCAATATTACTATTATTTCTAATGGCTTGTCAGCCAATAACAGAAACCAAAACAACAAAAAAATCTATGTTAGATTTTAAGTATCCGTACAAAACGAAGTTTATCGAGTTGTCAAATGAGATCAAAGTCGCTTATGTTGATGAAGGAAAAGGCGACCAAACCTTGATTTTCATTCACGGTCTGGGTAGTTATTTACCAGCTTGGAAAAAAAATATGGAAGTCTTGAAAGCGGACTATCGCTGTATCGCTTTGGATTTGCCAGGTTATCCGAAGTCAAGCAAAGGCGATTATGCGTATAATATGACGTTTTTTGCTGATGTTATTTTAGAAATAATTGCTGAATTAAAATTAAAAAATCCAGTTTTAGTTGGCCATTCGATGGGCGGACAAGTAGCGATAACAGCCGCTTTAAAATCGCCTGACGTTTTAGAAAAATTAATCTTAATCGACCCGGCAGGGATTGAACGATTTAATGAAAAAGAATCCGCCCTATTAAAGTCTTTGTTAACTGCCGAATCTGTAAAAAATACGCCAGTTGAGCAAATCAAAAAGAATTTTGATGTGAATTTTGCGGCCGGTCTTACGCCTGAAGATGCGATGTTTATGTATAACGATAGGTTATATATGAGAGAGACAGCAGAAGAATATGAGCATTATTGTCGGATGATTCCGAAGTGTGTCGCAGGCATGTTAGACGAACCAGTTTTTGAGGAGTTAAAAACGTTAAAAATGCCAACATTGATTCTTTTTGGAGAGCAGGATTATTTGATTCCAAACAAGTATTTACATCAAAAATTAACGACAGAGAAAGTTGCTCAATCTGCTAAAGCACAAATTCCAAATAGCCAATTATTTATGGTGCCAAATGCAGGCCATTTTGCTATGTGGGACAATGCTCAAATGGTGAATGAAACAATTCAGACTTTTCTAAAAGAATAAAAGTCCACCTGTCATTTTTTTTTGAATAAAATATTGATTATCAGGTTTTTAGATTGAGAATATGATTATTTTTTAGTAAAAGTCCATAGTCTAATTTTAAAAAATTAAGGAAGTATCGAAAAACTATTATCTTAAATTAGTTTTCAAATACAGAATTTAATTAAAGTTCAAAATTTTTTAATGAAATAAAATTTTACCAATTACTTGATTTTAAAAATATCATAAAATCAAGGTGGGCTACTATTGCCCTAAATAAAACCAAAATAATTATTTTATGAAACAATTATTAACGTTAATCTGTCTATTGCTGACCACAGCAATATTTGCTCAAAGTACCATTTCGGGAACAGTAAAAGATGACACAGGCGAGTCACTTATCGGTGCAACTGTGATGATTAAAGGCACGACAACCGGAGCCGCTACGGACTACAATGGTCAATATTCAATCGAAGTCGAGAATGGAACATATACCTTGGTTGTGTCGTATGTCGGTTTCAAAGAGCAAGAAAAAGAAGTTACTGTGAATGGTAACACAACGGTCGATTTTGATATGGTGTTAGGCTCAATTATTGGAACTGAAGTCGTCGTTTCGGGATCAAGACGACAAGAGAAATTAACGGAATCTCCGGCAACGATCGAAACGATTCACGCTCGAGAGTTAGATGAATTTGCTGGGAATCCTGGCGAATTATTAGCTCGTTTGAAAGGGGTTGAATATGTTCGTGCTGGTGTCGCTGGGCCAGGTATCAACATTCGTGGTTTTAACTCGAATTTTAATTCTAAAAACCTACAAGTTACAGACGGTCGCTTTTCGACCTTGATTGCAACTGGCTTGCCTTTAGGACCTTTGAATACAGTTGTCAAAGAAGACATAGAGCGAGTTGAGGTTATTTTAGGCCCAAATTCAACGCTTTATGGTCCGAATGCACATAATGGCTTATTGAATACAATCACAAAAGATCCTCGTCGTCATCAAGGAACAGATGTAACTGTCGGTGTCGGTAATCAAAGTACCTTCACGACTCGTTTGCGTCATGCACAGGCTTTGAATGAAAAATTTGCGTATAAAATTACGGCAGAATATACACAAGCTGAAGAGTTTGAATATGTGGATTCGGTTTATATTGACCGAGTTGGAGCGTTTGATACTTTAGGAAATGCTATTCCTGACGGCATCACAGAAGGTTATGAAGAGTTTGAACTGGATAGAGATATTCAATTTTTCCGTGCAGAAGGTCAATTGATTTATACGATTAATGATAAGTCAGATTTAACTTTTGCGACTGGTTATAGCAACAGTACTTATTTGTCTCCAACAAATGTGGGGCGTAACCAAATCAAAGATTGGTCAATCAATTATTATCAATTAAAATATAGTACGGACAACTTTTTTGTGCAAGCGTATTATACGCAAAGTGCAACAGATAGCACGTACTCGATTGATGACAGAACGAAACAATATTATCGTGGAATTGATGCAGGTTTGACACCAGAAGTTGCTGGTGGCGATTTTTCGTATCAAAGTGGAGCATTGTTTCAAGATGCGTCCAGACGTTGGAACGCAGAAGCTCAATACAATGAAACTTTCGGAAAGTTAGAATTAATCGCTGGGGTGCAGTTTCAATCTGATCAAGCTAATAGTTTAGGAACTTACCTTTTAGATACTTCGGATACTGATTTTATCACGGTAAATCAATTTGGCGGATACGCACATTTAAAATATGATTTTGGTAAAGGATTCCGTGCTGTGGCTGCTGCTCGTTTAGATAATCATGATGTTTATGGAACGAACTTCGTACCTAAGTTTGCATTTTTAAAAATTGGTGATAAAGGAACTTGGCGTTTGACTTACGGTCAAGGTATTGCTGCACCGACGATTTTAAATATGTATGGTAATTTATTTGGTGGGTTGATTTTAGGAAATGCCGAAGGGTTTACGTTGACTGATGGGACAACAGTTGAAAAACAACGTGTTGAAAAATTACAAACTATTGAGTTAGGTTATCGTGGACAATTGATTAAAAATAAATTATTCATTGATGGAAATGCTTATTATAATATATCGCAAGATTTCTTGAGTCCAGTAACGGTCGTTGGGGTAACAACACAAAGAGGCGAAACGCCAATTCAAGATGTTCAAGCAGCTTATGGAATTTATGGTGGTTTGGTAGCGACTTACATTAACTTCGGGCGTTTTAATACTTATGGAGCAGATTTGAGTGCGACGTATTATTTTAATGATCAATTTAGTGGAACGTTAAATTATTCGTATTTCGATTATAATATCGATGAAACAAACGTCGAAGACAATGATTTTAATGGCGACGGAATAGTGAATTTCTTAGATTTATTGGTAAATGCTCCGAATCATCGTTTAGGGCTTGGCTTGAATTACAGTAGTAAAAAGTTGTTTGCCAATACTTACGTTCGTTGGGTACAAGAGTACGATTACTTCTCAAGTTTTCAAATTGCTTCTCGTTCCTATCCAGATTTAACGTATCGTGGAACGCCAATTATCGAAAACTCAAAAAGTACAGATTCGTATAATTATGGTCCTTTGGGCGGTTTTGCGACGGTTGATTTAGGGGTCGGTTACCGCTTCAACGATATGTTTACATTAGCAGGAAATGTCACGAATTTATTCAATACAGAAATGCGTGAGTTTACGGCTGCACCGCCGACTGGTCGCTTAATGTCATTAGAATTGAGAGTACATTTAGATGCTTATAAGAAATAATAATGATTGAACCGATCCCTGACCCTTCTCCCGAGTACTCGGGAAAGAGAGCCAAACGACAGATCTCAAAAGCTCAAAAATTCGAGTACTGTCGTTGGCTTCTCTCTCTTTTAAGAGAGGGGTTGGGGATGAGTTCAAAAAATCTAAAAAATGCTAACCAACAAAATTATCATCACCGAACGCTTAAACATCAACGTTCGACAATTCAGAACAGCAGGGACACCAGTCATTTTCATTCATGGAAATGCTTCTTCTTCTGTTTTTTGGGACGAAACAATGAAGGCACTGCCCGACGGTTTTTGGGGAATTGCTCCCGACTTGCGAGGCTATGGTGATACAGAAGATAAATTAATTGATGCGACGAAAGGTTTTGGTGATTGGGTCGAGGATTTACAGGCTTTAACCGCTGTTTTAGGTATTGAAAAATACCATATTATTGGTCATTCGTTAGGCGGAGCATTTGTGTTTTCAATGATTGCTGCCGAGAGCGAGCGAGTGCTGTCTGCTACTTTGGTTAATCCTGGTTCACCGTTTGGGTTTGGTGGTACAAAAGACGAAAAAGGTACACTCTGCTTTGAAGATTTTGCAGGTTCAGGTGGTGGAATTGTTAATCCTGAGTTCGCTCGATTGATGGGTGAAAAAGATAGAAGTACGGACAATCCGCAGGCTTCGCCTCGTGTGGTGATGAATAGTTTTTATTGGAAACCGCCCTTTGTGCCTACAAATGAAGACGATTTGTTAACCTCGCTTTTGAGTCAAAAAGTAGGTGCTAATCGTTATCCGGGCGATTTCGAGCCGTCCACTAATTACCCATTTGTGAAGCCAGGAAAATATGGACCATTAAATGCGGCTTCTCCAAAATACATTGGCGACACTATTAATCATTTTATTAATGCGAATTCAAAACCGTCCATACTTTGGGTTCGAGGTGCAGAGGATCAAATCGTTTCCGATAATTCCTTATTTGATTTTGGAACATTAGGAAAAATGGGTTTAATCCCTAATTATCCAGGCGAAGCAGTCGTACCTTCACAACCGATGGTTAGTCAAACTCGCTACGTTTTAGAACAATATCAATCGAATGGCGGCACTTACGAAGAAGTCATTATGGACAACACGGCACATTCGCCTTACATCGAAAAACCAACAGAGTTTAATACTTTATTTCATAAACAACTTAGTAAATAGACTTTAGATGTGAAATATGAGATGTGAGATTTCAGATATATGCTGATTATCTCACATCTCATATCTCATATCTCGTATCTTGAATAAATGCGAAACGCAATAATTGCCTCAATTGGAGCATACGCTCCCGAACAAGTAATTACTAACCAATATTTTAATGAACAACTCGGTGAAGATGTCGATACTTGGCTTCGTGAAAACGTTCAAATTAATGAACGGCGTTGGTGTACGGATAATGAATCCGTGGCGGACTTATGCGAAAAAGCTGCTTTGATTGCCTTGCAGCGAGCGAATACAAGCGTCGAAGAGATAGATTTAATTGTTCTTTCGACTGATACACCCGAGTTTTTGTCACCTTCAACCTCTTCTATTATTCAAGACAGGCTTGGAGCAAAAAACGCTGGTACTTTTGATATTAATACGGCTTGTGCGGGTTTTGTAACGGCTTTGGATATTGCTTCAAAATATATTCGTTCGGACGAACAGTACAACACGGTTTTAGTCATTGGAGGTTATGCAATGAGTAAACATTTGAATAAAGAAGATAAGAAAACAGTGACGCTCTTTGCGGACGGAGCAGGTGCTGTTGTCCTAAAGTCTGAAAAAGATAGTAAAAGAGGGTTTTTGACCAGTAAACTCATTACCGAAGGTCAATATAATGAATGGATGGGCATTTATGGCGGTGGCACTCGGCAACCGATTACGCCCGAAGCCTTAGCAAATCACGATCATCAATTAAAATTCGTCAAGCGTTTTCCGAAAGAACTCAATCCTAAAGTTTGGACAGAAATGGCGAACTTGATGTCTGAACGTATTGGCGAAAGCCTTGATAATGTCAACCATTTTTTTATTACACAAATCAATATTAATAGTATTTTTGAAACAATGGATTTGTTAGGTCAACCTCGTGAAAAAGCTCATACAATCATGCATCACTATGGTTATACAGGTTCTGCTTGTATTCCGATGGCGATGAATGATGCCTTTGAAAAAGGGAAAATTAAGGAAGGTGATTTGATTTTCTTTATCGGTTCTGGCGGCGGTTTGGCGTTTGCGAGTGCAGCGTTTAGAATGTAGTTTTTGAAACACATAGTCACATAGTTTTTTATTTGACGTGTGGTTTTTGAAGTGTTTATAGACCACTATGTGGCTATGTGTTTAGTAATATTAATATGAAAGATTGGCTTTCAAAATGGGCGATTTATTCCCCAAATCACATCGCAATAAAAGAATACGAAACTGGGAAAACTTACACGTATTCGGAATTAAACACGGCAGCAAATCAACTGGCAAATGTACTTACTACGGAATACGGATTACGTAGTACGGATAGAATTGCGATTGTAGCCGAAAATTGTGCGGAATATGTGATTTTGTTGGGTGTAGCACAAAAGACGGGAATTATTATCGTGCCGTTGAATTATCGACTGGCAGTTGGTGAGATTGATTATTTGTTGGAAAATTCAAAGCCGAAAATGGTAATTTGGGAAGCGAAATTTGCTCAATTAGTAACAAAAACAGCTTATTTTAATCAAATTGACCATCAAATTCCATTAGAAAATTTAGAAACGATTTATAAAAAATCTACTAAAAAATCATTTCAACCTGTTGAAATTGACGATAATCAAGCAGCTTTTATTCTCTATACTTCTGGTACAACTGGCTTTCCGAAAGGGGCGATTTATTCTCATAAAATGCTGTTTTGGAATAGTGTCAATACGGCAATTAGTTTGATTATTAATACTGAAAGTCGAACGGTAAATTGTATGCCGCCTTTTCATACTGGCGGTTTGAATGTGTTGCTAACACCGTTTTTGCATCGAGGTGGTTTTGTTTGTTTGATGAAGCAATTTGATGCAAAGGCAGTTTTACAATTATTAGAAAGTGAAGAAGTGACGCTGTTTATGGCAGTTCCGACGATGCTAAAAATGATGGCGGACGAAGCGTATTTTGCGAAAGCAAATTTTCCAAAATTAAAATATTTCATCGTTGGTGGCGAACCGATGCCGATTCCTTTGATTGAAAAATGGGCGACTAAAAATGTACCTGTTCGTCAAGGTTACGGCATGACGGAAGTCGGCCCGAATTTGACTTCGTTGCATCAAGACGATGCGATTCGTAAAAAAGGCTCAATCGGTCGAGCGAATTTCTACGTTCTGACGAAAGTCGTTAATGAAAAAGGCGAGGCTGTCGCACCGAACGAATCTGGCGAGTTATTGCTCAAAGGGCCAATGGTGACACCTGGTTATTGGCAAAATGAAACGGCAACAAACAAAGCCATCAAAGACGGCTGGTTTCATACTGGCGACCGAGTTCGACAAGATGAAGATGGTTATTTTTATGTGGTCGATAGAATTAAAAATATGTTTATTTCTGGTGGTGAAAATGTTTATCCTGCCGAAGTTGAGCGGATTTTAATTCAACATCAAGCAATTTCAGAAGTCGTTGTCATTGGTGTTTCGCATGAAAAATGGGGCGAAGTTGGAAAATCATTTGTTGTTTTGAATGATAATCAAACGATTGATTTAGAGGAAATTAAAGGTTTTTGTTTAAATAAATTATCAAAATTTAAAATTCCGAAGCATTTGGAGATTTTGGAGGAGTTGCCGAAAAATGCTTCTGGGAAGATTGACCGTAAGCAATTAAAGTAGAAATCTCGGTGGGAAAGTGGGTGAAGTTTTTAGATAATGAATGGTGATTTATCAAATCCTTATCCCCAAATCATACAACTTCGGACGTACCAATTGTATGACTTCTGGAATATGTGGCTGAATCGTTTTGAGCAATTCAATAAGTTGCTGTTTTTTATTTTTATTATGAATAACAGATTCCGTAAATTCCAAAATCAGGGTTTTAAACTCATGTTTTGAAAACGAAATTTCACGTAAACTCGCAGCGTAAGCGTACCAAGTTATCGTCGGCAAATACGAGGCTTTTTGCTGGTAGTTTTTGTCGTGTTGCAAGAGTTGATTTTTGGAAACGACTTTTTGAATGGTCGTATATTTTTTTTGATGTAAAAGGCTTTCCAAATAGACGGTGAAGAAGATATGCCAACGATATTTAAAGACATTTTCTTTGTACGCATTGAGGAACGAGGCACAATATTGTTCCGCACTTCGATACTGTTTGGTGTTGTTTAGGGCATTGGCATAAAAGGCAACAAAACCAATTTTATCATGATAATTTTGCGTTGCTTTCATCTCCGAAAAGGCACTTCGCATCAGCTCTAAAGCAGCTTGATACTTCGATTGTCGTTGCAAAACAGCACTTAAATTATTGATATAATGAATATATTCGTTGTTCTTTCCTCGAATAGATAAATAACCGTAATACACGGCTTTGTCCAACTCTTCCGATTTTGTATGTAATAACAGCCGATTGCCGTAATAATTTAATAATAACCGTTTGGAATAATATTTTCCTTGTTCAAAATATTTATCTAAATCATCAAAATGCTTTCGCAAAGGCTCGAAATGACGATAATTGAACGCCATAAAAATCAAGCGAATCAATGCCAAATATCGGTTTTGTCCATCTAACTTTTCATCATAGAAAATCTTAGTCAGCCAACGTTCCCATTTTTTCGTTTCGATATTCGTATTTCGATATTGATTAATAATATCAACCGTGATTTCGTGGAGTTTCTCGTTGATGCGTTTACTTTGATCGTAGGATTTTTTATTATTAATTATAAAATCATTAACCAATTTATGGTCTGCATATCGCATCCGAATAATCAAGAAATGTCGATAGCTTAACGCTAATTCATAGAATTTTTGAAAATAGAAAATCGGTTCGTCATAATTCCGAATCGCTTTTAGGAGTTGTTTTTCATCTTCAGGTGTGATGCAATCGGTCATTATTGCCTTTTCCAATTCCGTCATCCATTCAAATTGAACATCAACATCAAGCGTTTGTAATCGTTCAACAATCCAATTTTTTAGATTAGAATATTTTCGCTTATTGAGAGTGGTGTCATATTCAATAAAAGTGTTTCCTTGCTCAATATTGTGAGCAATTCGTTTCAAGATATTCAAGCGGTCTTTGTCTTGAAATTGTTGAATAGACAGTAAATAACTGACTTCGTGAGGAAGTAGCGTTAAGGTGAAATCGGTGAATTTTTGAAGTTTTGCTCGCATCTTGATAAAACGTTGATAGAGTCAAAACTAAGCAAAATTAAACACATATAAAAACCTATATATGAAAAATGATATAATTCATTTTTTTGGCGTTTATTCATTTGTAACAAACCTATCAATCGCAAAATTGACCAAATCTGCACGTTCATACTGCACAAAATGACCACAATCAGGAATGAGTAACAGTTCTGCATTTGGAATTTTTCGAGTACCTTTTTGAGCTATACTTTTAGTTGAACTAAATGAAAATAAACGGTTGGGAATCAAGGCATCATCTTCCCCAAAAATAACCAAAGTCGGTGTTTGAATCTTAGATAATTGTGAATAAACAGGCATTTCAATCATACTTCGGACATTGCTCGAAATCGTATAACAGTAACGTTCAAAATTATCAAAAGTAAACTCGACCGTATCTTTGACCAAATACAACACATCATCAGGCACATTTTTAAAATTATTGGTCATATTTAAAGCAATTCGCTTTCGAGTTAGCAGTTTCAGATTTTCTGCCGAAGACGCATTAATCAACCACGATTTTTGAAAACTATTGAATTTTTCAAAACCTGCGGTTGCAACCAAACATAAATTTTGTAAAAGATTTGGGAATTTTAATGCGGTTATCATTGAAATTTGTCCGCCCATCGAGTGACCGATTAACGTGACTTTTTTGAGATTTAATTGATTGATAAATTGTCCAACAAGATTAGAATAAAAATCTAAATCAAACTCATAATGCCGTTTATCCGAAAAACCATAACCGGGCAAATCCAACGCAATGCAACGATATTTCAGACTCAATAAAGCGATATTTTTTCGCCAAACCATCAAATAACTCCCCAAACCATGCACAAAAACCAAGGTTTCAGCCTCTTGATTGCCTTCGTCAATATAAGCAACTTCGTTATCTAAAACCTTGGTTTTGTGTACCAAATATGGATAAATCATTTACTTGATTTCGTTAATTGCCACAATGTTCGTGACTTCCGTTTAAAATAGTTTCGTAATATTCTTGACTAATAAACTGAGGTGTGTATGTTTCGCCAGCAGTAGATAGTTGATCAGTAAATCCTCTCATGTGATTTTTAGAACCACAAGTTAATTTTTCATAAACGTCCAAAATATCACTTTCATTAGTTCGAGCAATCATTTCATCAATATCAAAAATATCTAAATCTTCGATAGTTGCACCGACAAAAAGTGCTTTTGTTTGAGAAATATCAACTTGTGCCGTCAAATCCTCATAAAGTGCCTGAAGTTCGGTATTCGTAAATTGTCCTTCTGCGTCTAATGACACATCTTCTATATCATATTTTGTTAATAAAGTCGAAATTGCGTCCATGTGATTTTGTTCGCTATTACTAATATTATTAAAAATATTTAGACCATATTTAGCGTAAGCGTATAAATAAACATCACGAGCCAATTTTTCCTCTTCTTTCAAAAATTGTAAATCTTGAACAACAGCGTCAGAAAGTACATCTTGAGGTGCAACAACAACATCGTCACCACAGCTATTCATAGTAAATGCTACGAATAAAAGACCAAAAAACATTAATGATTTCATAGTTTCCTTGTTTTGCAAAAAGTAGATTTGAATTATTCATTATTCACATCTGCTTTAAAAGTTAATAGATTATTTCCTTTATATTTTACAAATACAATGTAAACCCGAAATCATTAATGTTTTGTAACGCTAATCACTACATTGTAATTAACTTAGATTCTAACTCCGCCATCAACTTCCAATGTAATTCCATTCACAAAAGAAGCCTCGTCAGAAGCCAAATAAAGATACGCATTCGCAATATCTTCCGTTTCGCCCAAACGTCCGACAGGTGTTGCCGCTTTTAGTTTATTAATGTATTCTTCAGGTACGGTTTGAATCATTTCGGTATTAATAAAACCAGGAGCGACAGCGTTGACGGTAATACCTTTACGACCTAATTCTCTTGCCCAAACTTTGGTCATTCCGATAACACCAGCTTTAGTCGCCACATAATTGGTTTGACCAAAGTTTCCTTGCCAACCGACAACCGATGACGCATTCAAAATACGGCCATATTTACGGGCTAACATATAGGTTGAAACGGCTTTTGTACAGTTGAAAACACCAGTTAAATTCACATCAATGACTTTTTGAAATTTTTCAGGTGTCATTTTTTTCAATGAAGCATCTGCTGTGATTCCTGCGTTGTTGACCAAAATATCAATTTGACCAAAGTCTGTATTTACGGCTTCAGCAGTTTCCGTAACAGCTGCAAAATCCGTTGCATTGACGGTATAAAACTTAGCATTGTAGCCTGCATCAACTAACTCTTGAGCGGTTGCTTTTCCTAATTCTTCGTTAATATCCCAAATTGCAATAGACGCTCCTTCTTGAGCAAAACGCAAAGCCGTCGCTTTACCGATTCCACGAGCAGCTCCGGTAATAATTGCGACCTTATTCGATAATCTTCCCATGATTATTGTCAATATTTTACCAAAAAATCAACTTTTCTAAGAAAAAATAATAGTGACTACTTTCCCTAAAAAAGTTTCGTATTTAATGGTTATTAAATTAAAATCAAAACAATATTTTAAAATAAGCCTATAAAATAGACTTTCATTCTATTTAATGATAAAAGTAGGTATAATCTATTCTATCAAAAATTTTGTTTATCAATAAAAATACCTTGACTTTTGCAAGGTCTATCGTTTTTTAATAATTTAAAAAACTGAAAATCAGCATTTTAAGTTATTAAATTTAGTATGTGGACTAAAAAAATGACTTGGAAACAAGGATATTTTTCAGTTAACTTTAGGGGATTAGATTGTAAGATGGTAATCGCTCTACCTGCCTTGAAGTGATTACTATCAAACGGTTTAATAATTAAAAAAAATTCACTAACAATAAAATCTAACCACAGAATGAAAGAAGTTTATGTAGTTTCCGCAGTACGAACGCCTTTAGGCAGTTTCGGCGGAGCATTAGCAAAAGTATCAGCGACCAAATTAGGTGCAACAGCAATCAAAGGAGCTTTAGAAAAAGCAGGTGTTGAGCCTTCGCAAGTACAGGAAGTGTTCATGGGTAATGTTGTTTCGGCGAACTTAGGACAAGCACCAGCTCGTCAAGCGGCAATTTTTGCAGGTATTGGCGACCATGTTCCGTCAACGACCATTAACAAAGTTTGTGCGTCGGGAACAAAAGCGATTATGTTTGGAGCGCAAGCGATTATGTTAGGAACACACGACTTAGTCGTGGCGGGCGGAATGGAAAATATGTCGGCAATTCCTTACTATGCAACTGATGCACGTTGGGGAAGCAAATATGGTGATAGAACTTTGGTCGATGGTTTGGCGAAAGATGGTTTGACCGATGTTTATGACCAGTGTGCCATGGGTGTTTGTGCTGATGCAACGGCCGAAAAATATGAGTTTACTCGTGAAGATCAAGATGAATTTGCGATTAATTCTTACAAAAGAACCGCAGCAGCAACAGAAAGCGGTGCATTAGCAAAAGAAATCGTTCCAGTAGAAATTAAAACTCGTAAAGGAACAATTGTTTTTTCAGAAGATGAAGAATACAAAAGAGTAAAATTTGAAAAAGTGCCGACTTTACGTCCTGCCTTCTCAAAAACAGGAACGGTAACGGCTGCAAATGCTTCAACTATCAATGATGGTGCAGCAGCTTTGGTTTTGGCAAGTAAGGAAAAAGTGGAAGAATTGGGCTTAACGCCTATTGCAAAAATCGTTTCATTTGCAGATGCAGCACACGAACCGCAATGGTTTACAACTGCTCCGACAAAAGCAGCTCCGATTGCTTTAGAACGTGCTGGTTTGACAATGGACGATATGGATTTCTTCGAGGTAAATGAAGCATTTTCAGTAGTTACGATGGCTTTCGCCAAAACATTTGGTTTGTCGTATGAGAAAGTTAATGTATTCGGTGGAGCAGTTTCGATGGGACATCCGTTAGGTTGTTCTGGTGCGAGAATCGTGACGACTTTGATTAATGTTTTGAATCAAAAAGATGGAAAATATGGAATGGCTGCGATTTGTAATGGTGGCGGTGGTGCGAGTGCGATGATTATTGAGAAAATTTAATATTATTAACAAGACGGTTCGATTTATTTTATGAATAAAAAATAGCGTTATCAGCTTTGTGTTGATGACGCTATTTTTTTGTATTAACATGAAAGTATATAAAAATCTATATTTATAAATATAAAAGGTCAATGCTATAATTTAAAACTATAACTAACTGATTATCAATTTATAATTCCTAATTCTTAATTCCTAATTCTCCAAAGTCAACCCTTTTTTGCTCTAAAAGTCCATTGTTCACGCTATTGGTCGCCCTTATCTTTGATATAAATTCACTAACAAAAAAGTTATTCAAATTCAATTCAAATTCAATTCAAATAAAAAATCACTAATCATGGATACTAAAAATTATTTTGAAACAGTAACAGCGAATCAAACAAAATTAATGGAAACATTGGCAGGAAAAGCCAATGAATTGGTTGAATTAGTTACGCCTGAATTTCCGGAAGCAATGGACAAAGCGGCTTTTGAAAGCTATTATTCAACTCAAAAAGAGATTGCGGAGGGAATGATGAAAGTGAAAGATGGAAAAGAAATGTTAGACGTTTTGCCAGAAAATATGAATAAAGTTTTTGAAGCAAATACGGCATTATACAATCAAGTAGTCGAATATTACAAAGGTTTGGCTGAAACAAATGCTTTGGAAAGTAGCAAGTCTATGATGGAAAAATCAACGGCTTTATACAAAGATATGTTCACCGCAGTTTACGAAACCGCAACCGCAAACACCAAAGCATTACAAGATTTGTTTTAGGTTCAATGAATGAATGAGTGAATTATTGAATGAATAAATTCGGTAGTTTTTATATTCACTCATTCACTCATTTATTCATTCACTCATTGAAATAAAAAAAATGAATACAATAACACAACAATTTGAAGCATTCGCAGAGGGACAAAAGAAGATGTACGAATTTTGGACAGATGCTTCTAAAAAAATGATGGACTCGTTTTCTAACGAAACGAAAACGCCAGAGGATTTATTAAAAGAATGGTACGAGGCTCAAAAAGGGCTTTTTGAGGAGGCAATGAAAATCGGTGACCCGAAAGAAGCTTTTGAAAAAGCACCTGAACAATTCAAAAAATGGGTCGATTTACAGACGTCATTTTCTGAAAAATGGATGAAGCACTTGGGTACAAATACGCCAAATTTAGGTACGTTAAATAACGGTTTTGAAATGCCTAAAAATTGGAATGGCGATTTTAAGACTTTTAATAGCTGGATGAACGATAGCACAAAGTGGATTCGTGATAATATGATGGACAAGTTGCCGACCAACATGAAGCCGCACTTAGAAAGTTTCACGAAGGCTTACGATGAGTTGTCGAAATACTGGAGTTCGTTTGTGAAAATGATGGAATTTGGAGTGTATCATAAAGACGCCGTTGATAAATATTTTTCGCCTGATGCTTATAAAAATTTGGTGAATCAATTCATAGGATATTCTAACACCTTGAATATGAGTGAATTGATTGATCAAACGAATGAGATGTTTGAAAAGGCTTTTGAACAGTTTCAAAATAATATGGTGACGCCTAAGTCCTTTATGAATAATTGGACGGAGCAAACTGGTAAAATGGCTGGCGGCGATACTTCTCCTTATTTCAAATTTATGGCAGATTTGAATGAGCAAGTGCATGAGAATTTAGCGCCTTATTATAATGTGTTAGGGCCAGGAAAAGAGATTGATGCTGCGAAAATTATTCGTGATATTCAGTTTACTTATATTGCATTTATTGTAAAATCTTCAGAAATGCAAACAATGGTATATCAGGCTGGGCAAAATGCTTTACCAGAAACCTTGAAGGCATTTTATGATGAATATCAAGAAAGTAAAGAATTACCTCAATATGATGCTTTTTTCAATCGCTATGTGAATGTTTTAGAAAAACATATCACGGTTGTTTTGGAATCTGACGATTATTCAAAATTACAAAATGAAGTCGCTAAAGCTGGTTTGGGCGTTAAGTCTAAAATGGACGAATTTGTAGAATTGTCTTTTGTTGACTTACCGTTTGTGATGCGCTCGGAAGCGAACGATATTGCTCAAGAAGCCAGCTCAATGCGTAAAAAAGTACGTTTATTAGAGCGTAAGTTGGCAAAGGTTGAAAAATTATTGGCTGAAAAGCCAGCTGAAAAACCGGCTGAAAAACCTGCACCAAAAAGACGGACAACTCGTAGTAAAACAGCAGCAAAAACAGTAGAAAAAACGACAACAAAAGCAGCAGCAAATAAAGAAACAGCACCTAATAAATAATGATTGCATGAGAGAATTATCGAAGGAATGAATCATCGGGTTTGTATCGTTTAATAATTCACTCATTCACTCATTCACTCATTAAAAATGGAAAATATAGCAGACCAAATGTTGGAACAGGTGAACACTGTTTCAGATGCAATTAGAAATATTGCAGAGGTAAATGATATAGATATTGCAACCGCTCCAAAGAACTTGGTTTGGCAGGACGGAAAAGTGAAATTGTATCACTTTGAGAATAAAGCAACCTTAAAAGCAAAAACGCCAATGTTGATTTCTTACGCTTTGGTGAATCGTTGGGAAATGATGGATTTGCAGCCGAATCGTAGTTTCATTCGCAAATTGTTGAGCGAAGGCATTGATGTTTATGTGATTGATTGGGGCTATGCGACCAGCATCGACCGATACAAAACAATGGGCGATTATATCTTAGGAAATATCAACGATTGTGTCGATTATATTCTTGATACGCATCACATTGATAAAGTCAATTTGTTGGGCGTTTGTCAAGGCGGAACGTTTAGTTTGATTTATTCGGCATTGAATCCTGATAAGGTTAAAAACTTGATCACTTTGGTAACGCCAGTTGATTTTGAAAGCAACGAAGGGTTATTGTTCCGTTGGGCAAAAGATATGGATGTCGATGCAATTGTTGATGGTTTTAACGGTGTGGTTTCGGGTGATTTTTTGAATACGGGCTTTGACCTATTGAAGCCAATGAACAAAACTCGTAAATACATGGCTTTGCCGAAAACGATGCAAAATAAGGATAAGTTGATGAACTTCTTACGCATGGAATATTGGGTAGCGGATTCGCCTGATCAAGCTGGTGAGACTTATCGTCAATTTATTAAAGAAATGTATCAACAAAATAAATTAATCAAAGGTGAATTTGTCTTAGAAGGTTTGCCAGTTGATTTGAAAAATATCACGATGCCTGTTTTGACAATTTATGCAAAACATGATCACATCGTGCCGCCGGCGACTACTCGCCCGATTAATGATGTTATTGGCTCGAAAGATAAAGAGTTGATGGAATTTCCGGGCGGACACATTGGCGTTTTTGTCGGTGGACGCTCACAAAAATTATTGACTCCTGCTGTCGCAAAATGGTTGATTGATAGAGATTAGCATTCATTTTATGAATGAAGAAATTTTGGTTTTACTTAAAACGATTTCGCACATCAAATTTGTAAAAAAGACGTTTTAAGTTTATTTGGTTATTAAGCCACCTGTGTTAAGTAGGTGGCTTTTTATTTGAAATAATATCAAAATCAATTAGTTAGCACTTTGATAATCAGCCAAGATTTTTATGATAAAAACTAAGACGATACTTATCACTAATCCTAATAGAATTTTTAAAAAATCTTTGATCACCATTTGAGTAATATTCTTAGTTAATTTTCCTTCTATATTGATGCGAATCCCGATTTCTCGCCCAGCTAATAAACCGACGAAAAGCCAAGTTGTACTCATCGGAATCTTCGCTCCCCAAAGTCCAAAATAATCATATTTGAAAGCATACAACGCAAGGCCATAAATCAAATCTATAAAAGTTGCTGACCGAATATCAAATGTATTGATTTTTTGACGAACAATCTCTTGAACGGCTCCACCTCTTCGACTGAAAATGTACGCCAGTAAGGCTAAAATTAGAAATAGGGACGCCAAAAAAACAACAGGAGGTTGATTGTCGCCACCTCGCAAATAAATATAAATATTAGCCAAATCTTGTGTCAACCATTGCCACCAAAGAAAACCAGTGATGAACCATTGTAAAGTTGCCCAAATTGCTCGCTGTTTTTGAGGTAAAGGATTTTCAATAAAAAACTTTTCTGTAAATCGAGTAATAACGATAAAGACCACCAAAGCAAACAAAAACGCAAGACCATATCCAATAATCGATTTTAGCAACATACTTCCCAGTATCGTATCGGTATTGACGACAGAAAACGCCATTTCTAAAACACTCTCAGGGAGCTTTTCTAAGGAGAATAGTGTCAAAATCATAAAGGTAGTACTGGTAGGAATTCCTGTGCGGGTGATAATCATTAAAACTAAAGGCGGAATGATGTGATACCAAGAGTAAACAATCGGAATTTCAAACTCATCTAAGCGGCCATAAGAGACGCCCCGCTCATACTCGTACCAGTTAAAAGGGTCGAACCAGCCCAAAGTAAGCACAACCGTTAAAATCCCAGCGACATATAGCCATAAAAGTTGCCAACTTACTTTTTCTTCATTAGAGGTTAAAAATGTTCCTAATGTTTGAATGACGTCGTTCCCTGCGACAGAGTAGGCCGCCATGCCGAAACCCAACCACATGATAATTGGTGAATAATCCATTTTAATAAAAAATTGTCAAAATAATAATGAAAAAGATGTAAAACATTGAAAATGAATATCTAATAGGTGTAAATTTAGAATGTTTATTAAAATTTAAAAGAAACAATAATATAGATTAAACTATCCTTTTCCAAAAAAAAACGTGTATATGTATGAAATACCAAGGTACGAAGAATCAACATCAATAAAATAGATGATTCTATGTAGATATTTCTTTTGCTTGTGAGCAAATTGTCGCCGATCGTTGTAATGATGAATAGCATAAAACCCTTGAAAAATCAGCGTTTCACGAGTAGCAACCAATGAAAATTGTTTAAAAATTCTTAGTAGCTTAAAAATATAAGATTAATAATTATTGTCCGGAATAAATTTAATTTATTTCGGACTTTTTTTGTCTAAAACAAAGTTAAACTCGGTTTATAAACAATGTTTTATTGCTTTCGCTAATTTTTTAATAATATTTGTAAAAAATTGTGTTCATAAAAAATTAGTAATCCATTTGCAATAGGCAAAACGACTAACGGCAAACGGCTTACTGCAAACTGAAAAACCGTGAATTTTTTTCGAAAACTCTATTATATATTATCGCCCGAAATGCGATTAAAAGCCCGTCAGGCTTATTATGCTCCTACTGATTTGGTGAGTAAAATGACTCGCAAAAAAGGTCAAATCGTTCCACCGAAAGGATTGATTTTTACTGGTTCGGGTAATTTTTTGAAACAAGGAGATAATTATTTAAAGATTTTTATCAAATACGGTGGATTACGACCGCATCATCACGTTTTAGATATTGGTAGCGGCATCGGTCGCATGGCGATTCCGATTGCGGGATATATTGAAAAAACGGCTCGATATGAGGGTTTTGATGTTATGAAAGTTGGTGTTGAATGGTGTCAAAAAAACCTGACGCCTTTATATCCAAATTTTAATTTTACGCACGTTCCGTTAAAAAATGACCTTTATACGAAAGACGGTGAGGCTGCAGAAGAATTTCAGTTTCCTTATGAAGCGAACGCTTTTGATTTTTGCTTTTTGACGTCTGTTTTTACACACATGACGGACAAACAAGTTGAAAATTATCTAAAAGAAATCAAGCGAGTACTCAAACCAAAAGGTCGCTGTTTAGCTACTTTTTTTATTTTGAATGAAGCAGCAAAACACGATGCTAATCCAGAGTTTCAGTTTCCTTATGATTTTGGGCATTATCGCCTAATGGACGAAAAGGTAACGTCTGCCAATGTCGCTTATGAACAATCGTATTTAGAAGATTTTGCGAATCAAATTGGATTAACAATCAAGGATTTTCACTTTGGCTTTTGGTCGCATCAACGCAAAGCGGATGCACTGGATTTTCAAGATATTGTGGTTTTTGAAAAGTGATTTTTGGTAGAATGTTTAATGATTTGAATGTTCGATTGTTTAAGTGCTGAAAAACAATCGAACACTCAAACAATCGAATACTCAAATATTCAAATAGTTTATCTTATCAAAGTTACTGAACCGCTTTTAACACTTGTAATGGCGTTACCATTTTGGTCAGCTGAAGTATATTCTATTCGATAAACATAAACGCCTGAACTGGCTTCTCTCCCGTTTGTAATTCCGTCCCAACCATTGGAAGGGTTATCGCTTGCAAATAATAAACTGCCCCATCGGTCATAGATTTCCATTCTAAATTCTTGAATTTCGCAATTTGCATATACTTGAAATTCGTCATTTCGACCATCAGCATTTGGTGTAAAACCATTGGGAATATAAGGCGTACAGGTACAGTTTTCTTTCGTTACTTCGATATATTGCGTTAAGCCACCACATTGATTAGTCATTTCAACAGAATAAGTGCCGGCATAAGTAATCAAAAAAGTGGTGTCGGTTATATCATTTTGATTATAAAAAGCGGATTCGCCAGTCCATAGATAGGTTTCTGCTGTTGGCTGATACGCATTTAAGACCAAAATAACATCTTCACAAATAGTCGTATCGGTCGGAAGATTAGGCTGTAAAGACTGCAATACATCGACAAAAACGGAGTCAGAAGCTGGACAATTATTTCCATCAAAAATAGCAACCGTGTACGTGCCATCAGTCGAAACTTCTAAACTCGCATCAGTTGAACCGTCATTCCACAGAAACGAACCGACACTGCTTACCTCTGGTACTAAAAAAATCGGTTGACCATCGCATACAACGGTATCATTTCCTAACTCGACAAAAGGCTCTGGATGAAAGCCAATCAAAACAGAATCTTCGACTTGGCAAAAAACAGAATCGGTTAATGTTGCGACATAAACTCCTGCTGTACTAATTGTTTGAGTCGTATCAGTCGAACCATTTGACCATACGATACTACGCATATTTGGAACAGTTGCCGAAATATCAACGATTTCATCAGGACAAAGTAAGGTGTCTAACGTAATGTCAATGGTTGGCGGTGCTTGGAATTGTATTAAAATTGTATCGGTACTAATACAACCTGCTTCCGCAATAATATCGACCCAATATTGACCTGGTTGAGTAACCAAAACCGAAGGACCCGTAGCACCATTATTCCAGGTGTAAGAGGTCGCAAATTGTGGTTGAACATTGGAAAATAACAGTAAACTATCGCCTTGACAAATAGTCGTATCGCCTTGCAAATCAGCAATCGGATAAATCACTTCCATTGAATCCCTTACGACACAACCAAAAGTATCTGTAATTTCTACCCAAACAGTCTGTTGACTCGAAGCAGTGTAAGTAGCATTTGTTGAGCTATCGCTCCACATATAAGTGACGAGTGGCTGCGTTGCGTCTATCGTCACGGTTTGCCCTTGACAGACTGCGGTGTCGTTGCCCAGATCGACTTGAGGTGCTAAAACATTGACTTGAATTGTATCATATAGCGTACAATTATAAATCACACTTTCGACATAATATTCGCCTGATTGCGTTACGCTAAGAAATCGACTGGTTGAGCCGTCATTCCACAAATAGGAACTTCCGCCTTCGCCACCGTCTAACTGTAGCGGTGTATTTTCTATACAAATCGTTCGATCTGCTCCTAATTCTAAAGAGCTATAACTCGAAAAATAACCATATTCAGAACTTTGACCGACTTCATTCAAAATTCCTAAATGAAATAAACCTGAAGTATTTTCAATTGTATTACTACCAAGAGGAGCTTGTGCTAATGTTAAATCTAATTTTGCTCCAACCCAGTTTGGATTACCAGGAATTGGGAAAAATGCTCCGGCTTGCAATATTGTACCATTTCCGTTAACTAAAAAATTACCTTCATTACCAACGGTCGTCGCTACTAAGACGGTGAATGTACCCGAACCTGTTCGTACAAAACCAACGTTATCAGAACCTGTACACTCGATTGGCGGCAGAAGGGCGTCGCCCATCTCTGCTGCATGTCCCGAAAGGTGCAATACATAAATCGGTTTATTGGAGTTGATGTATATTGCATTACCATTAATTGGATAAGACACTAACTGCCCTGCGTTCATATTTATTGGTGTTCCAGTATTACCATTCAGCGTGAAAGTTGTATTGTTTTCGGTAGCGACAATATAAACTCGTTCATCGGTTGCCCAACCTTTGATTGCAATATATTCTGTCCCTAATATATCAACTGGTACAATTTGGTCTCCAATCAAATCCCAAGCTCCGTTATTAAAGAGCGAATCATCACTGTAGGTAATAGCGATGGGTTTGTCGGAGGTCACCTGCGAACCCGCTAAGGTTGCTGCTGCTGTTGTATTTGTACCAACACAAGAGAAAGTTTGACCAGCATTTAAGGTAACCGTAAAAGCCACACCTGCAGCATGACCGACAAGGTCATCACTTGGAATAATCGTGACCGTTGTATTATTTTCTGTTGCCACAATATCAAAAGCTGGCGTTCCAACTTGATTCGGATAGTTATCTTGGCCTGGTAAATAGAAAAATTGTCCTAAAGCACTACTTCCCTTGAGTGGAAATATTTCTGGATTCAAGGTATTAGCAACCTCGTAGTAGGCTGTAATCGGTGCTGTCGATTGAATTTTTATACCGTAATTTAGAACGGAATTAGCAGGTTGATTTTCAATAATTCCTTTGAAAGGAGTTAAATTAACTGAAACTGTTGTGCCGGCAGCGACTGTTTGTGTAAGGCTTAGTCCACCTAAATTTGCCGGTTGTGAAATTGTAACACTGGCGGCTTGACTTCCAGCAGTTAAACGCAAAAAAATAGGTTCGTCACCGTGACTTGCATCAACTTCGGGAGCAACAAACCAAAAATCGGTATCAGCTTGACTAAAAGCGAGACTTTGTACGATTATTATTAATAAACCTATTAACGTAAATTTCTTTATCATATATCATTATTTTGGATAACCAAAGTTAGAATTTAATCTTTATCTGTCACTTGTTTTAACTGAATTGACGGCAAATTTGGTATAAATATGACTTTAAAACAAAAACAAAAACACCGAGCCTTTTGAAAGACTCGGCGTTTTACCAAAAAAATAATAAGCTGTAATGTGTTTTAGCTTATTTCAAACCCTTCTCTTTTGGGAGAAGTTGCCCTATTCTGTTATGATGTGGAATGCAATTTTTTGACAGGAAATGTATATATTATTTTAATATAATAATTATGTTTATTCAATAGATTTGTCTGATGAAATATGAATAAGTTGAATATTCAAAAAAAATAGGAGGTTGATTTAAAAAAACTAAGAAAATCAATTTATTGATTAAAGTGATTAATGTACAGGATTAGGAACGAAAAAGAACTTTAATTCCTCAACATTTGGCACACGGCCTTTAGAAAAAACCTCACCATCAATCATTAATGTTGGGATTTCTACGATGTTGAAACGAAGAAAGTCATCTATTTCTTCATAATGTTCCACTTCTGCCTCAATGTCTAATTCATTAATTACCTCAAATAAATTATGCGTGAGTTGTTTATATTTCGAGCTTCCAATCCCCAACACTTTAATGTTTCTCATACGCCTTTGATTGTTTTCTGTGTAATTCATTATTTTGTTTGTGCTGAATTATTTTTATCTTTCCATCTTTAAATATCAAAAGTACAAGTACATTTAAGTATTATAAATGACTTTCGTCATAAATGACCTATAATCATATCAAATACTAAAAAACGGACAAAATGCATCGCTCAGAACAAGCTTTAAGATTAGAAGCTATATTTAACACAGTTACCGATGGGATTATTACAATTAATCGTAGAGGATTGATTGAAAGCATTAATCCTGCTGCTGCACATTTATTTGGTTATGATACTTCGGAGGTTATTGGTCAGAATGTCAAAATACTTATGCCTGAGCCTTATCATGGTGATCATGATGGTTACATTCATAATTATCAATCAACAGGAGAAAAGAAAATCATCGGAATTGGTCGTGAGGTAAAAGGTCGTCGAAAAGATGGTTCTGAATTTCCATTCCTTTTGAGCGTAAGCGAAGTTAATTTAGATAATAGAATTATTTATACTGGAATTATTCATGATATTTCTGATTTAAAACGTGCCGAAAAATCGCTTCGAGATAGTCGGCATCAGTTAAATGCGATTATTAATAATGCGGTCGATGGTATTATTACGATTAATGAGCGAGGTATTATGCAAATGGTCAATCCGGCGGCAGCGATGTTATTTGGCTATGAATCAGAAGAGTTGATTGGGCAAAATGTCAGTGTTATTGCTTCCTCGCCTCATCGAAAAGAACATGATTCCTATATTAATAAATATATGGAAACTGGGCGAAAGAAAGTCATTGGAATCGGTCGGGAGGTAATGGGTCAACGAAAAGATGGTAGTACTTTTCCTTGTTTGTTGAGTGTGAGCGAAATTGACTTAGGCAACCGACGATTATTCGCCGGAATGATTCATGATTTGACAGAACAAAAGGCACGGGAAGCCGATATTAAACGATTAAATACAGAGCTGGAGAGGCGTGTTGAGGAACGAACAGAAAAGTTAGTCGTTGTGATCAATAAACACTTAGCGACAAACGATGCTTTGAAAAAAGAAATTCAAGAGCGAAAAGCCGTAGAAGCCGCCTTACAAAAATCTCAGGTAGAAGTACGAAACGCATTGGAAAAAGAGCGAGAATTGAATGAACTCAAATCTCGATTTGTCTCTATGGCTTCGCACGAGTTCCGAACGCCTTTGAGTACGATTTTGACTTCGGCTTCTTTGATTGGGCGATATACGGCACCTGGCACCGAGGAGAAAAGGGCCAAACATGTGAATCGAATTAAGTCTGCTGTGGGAAATTTGACCGGTATTCTAAATGATTTCTTATCATTAAGTAAACTAGAAGAAGGTAAGTTTGATAATCACCCGGAAGTGTTCGATTTGACTCAATTAATTGAAAAAACGATTGATGAAATCAAATTGATCACGAAGCCAAATCAAGAAATTATTTATCAACATGAAGGGACAAATGAAGTCACTTTAGATAAGAAATTTAGCCGCAATATCTGTATCAACTTATTATCAAATGCGATTAAATATTCCGAAAAAAATATTTTTATCAATACTTCAATCACCTCCGAACGAATCCAAATTATTGTGAAAGATCAAGGAATTGGTATTCCGAAAGAGGAACAAGAGTACTTATTTACTCGATTTTTTCGTGCGAAAAATGCGACAAATATTCAAGGAACAGGTTTGGGGTTAAACATTGTCAGAAAGTATTTGGAACTAATGAACGGCTCTATTACCTTTGAAAGTGAATTGCAGGTCGGCACAACTTTTACGATTACTTTTCCTTTGTAACTTACGCAAAAACAGAAACATTATGAAAAAAATATTATTGATAGAAGATAACTTTGAAGTTCGAGAAAATACAGCGGAAATTCTGGAATTGTCCGGTTATGATGTGGTAACGGCAGAAAATGGAAAAGTAGGGGTGCGTTTGGCACAACAACAAACGCCTGATTTGATTATTTGTGATATTATGATGCCTGAACTTGATGGTTATGGCGTTTTACGAATCTTAAACCAAAATCCGAAAACGGCCACAATTCCATTTGTTTTCTTGACGGCAAAGGCCGAAAAAAGCGATTTTCGTAAAGGTATGAACCTGGGGGCAGATGATTATTTGACGAAGCCGTTTGAAGATGTCGAGTTGATGGAGGTCATCGAGATGCGACTAAAGAAAAGTGAACAACTCAATAAAGTATTTGAAAATAACGAAGAAGGTTTGCGTTCGTTTATTAATGAAGCCCGAGGAATGCAAGAGTTACAAGCACTTTCAGAAAACAGAGAAACCCGTCATTATCGTAAAAAGGATTTTATTTTTCATGAAGCTGGTTATCCCAAACAGGTTTATTTTATTAATAAAGGTAAGGTTAAAATGTCTAAAACCAACGATGACGGGCGAGAGTTTATCGTTTCGCTTCACGGCGAAGGCGACTTCATCGGTTATTTAGCAATGCTTCAAAATACGACTTACCCCGAAAGTGCAATTGCTTTAGAAAATACAGAAATCAGCATTATTCCTCGTGCTGACTTTTTTCAATTATTGCATAATAATCGTGATGTAGCTAACCGCTTTATCAAACTGTTGGCCAGCAATGTATTAGAAAAAGAAGAACGCCTATTAGAATTGGCGTATAACTCGGTGCGTAAACGTGTCGCTGATGCTTTGTTGCGGTTGCAAGAACGCTACAAAGATGATGACAAAAAATTCTTTACGATGGCTGTCCCGCGTGACGACCTGGCGAGCATGGTTGGCACCGCAAAAGAAACGGTCATTCGTACGCTATCTGATTTTAAAGCAGAAGGTTTAATTGAAGTACATGGTAGCAAAATTACCGTTAAAAAGACAAAAGATTTGCAAAGTATGCTGAATTAGATAACATGAAAAATGGATTAAATTAATATTTGACATAAATATTTAATTTAATCCTAACTCAATATTATCATTTTGCAAACTTATACGTTAGTCTAATATTGTGTTTGCTGAAAACCTATATTTGTTCATGAAACAGTGATTTAATCATCATTAAATCAAAGGCTAATGGTTAATAAAAAAATTGAAATTGCGGTAATATCTGATGTTCATTTAGGTACTTTCGGAAGTCATGCCGAAGAAGTACTGACGTATTTGAATGGCATCAATCCTGAAATGTTAATTATTAATGGTGACTTAGTCGATATTTGGCAATTTCGTAAGCGTTATTTTCCAAAAAGTCATTTGGCAGTTTTACAAAAGGTTTTTCAAATTGCAGCAAACGGAACTACAGTTTACTTTATCCCTGGCAATCACGATGATTTAATCCGAAAATTTGGTGATTTTTCTATTGGTAATCTTCATTTTAGAAATGAGTTAGAATTAGAAATTAATGACCAAAAAATATGGGTGCATCACGGTGACAAATACGATAAAGCCGTTCGTAATCAAAGGATTGCAGCTTTTGGCGGTTATGTTTATGAACATTTTATTTTATTAGAAAAAGGGGTCAATTGGATTTTAAATAAATTTAGAATCCGACCAATTCGGGTAGCGAAAACACTCAAATCTTTTAGTAAAAAAATGTCTAAAAAATCGGTGGATTTCGAAGCTAAAGCCATTGAAGAAGCGATGCAAAAGCAGTGCGATATTATGATTTGTGGCCACACGCATCAACCCAAAAAACAAATCATTGAAAATGAAAATGGGAAAGTGCTGTATCTTAACTCCGGTGATTGGGTCGAAAACCTTTCTGCTTTGGAATACAACAACGAACAATGGCAAGTCATCCGCTTTGCAGAAACTTCCCCTGTTACGACTGAAAAAATAACGCTATCAACCGATATTATTACTCCAAAAGAACCAAGAGAATTAGCCTTTGATTTGAAATAATCAAAGTGTATGAACATATTGTATGCTGCTCAAGCGACTGGCAATGGTCACTTGAGCCGAGCAAGAGAAATCGTGCCGATTTTGCAGCGTTATGGCAATGTGGATATTGCATTAAGCGGAACACAAGCCGATGTGCAACTGCCTTTTCCGATTCGTTACCAAAAACGAGGGACAAGTTTTATCTACGGAAATCGTGGGCAGATTAACTGGTTGAATACCTTAACCAAAACTCGATTTTCAACTTTGATTAAAGATATTTGGCAATTTCCTGTTGAACAATACGATGTAATTTTTAATGATTTTGAACCCGTAACGGCTTGGGCTTGTCAGCGTAAAAATGTGCCTTGCATTGGTTTGAGTCATCAAGGTGCGTTTTTGTCTAACAAAAGCCCTCGACCAAAACGAAAACAATTTTCAGGCGAATTTGTCTTAAAAAGTTTCGCTCCTGTTACTTCAATGTATGCCTTTCATTTTAAACGTTATGATACGTTTATCCGAACCCCAGTGATTCGTTCCGAAATCCGTCAAGCAGCGGTTTCTACCCAAAATCATATTGCGGTTTATTTACCTGCCGTTGATGATAAGGTCTTGATTCAACAATTTTCAAAAATCAAAAAAGTACAATGGCAGATTTTTTCAAAAAGAGTCAAAAAATTAAAAACAATCGGTAATGTCAGCATTCAACCGATTAATAATGAGCATTGGATAAAATCCGTTTCGTCAGCCATCGGAACGATAATGAGTGCAGGTTTTGAAGGGCCAGCAGAAGCGTTATTTATGGGAAAAAAACTGATGGTAATGCCAATAATTGGTCAATACGAACAGCTTTGCAATGCAACGGCTTTGCAACAAATGGGCGTTCCTGTTTTCCGAAAAATAAATTATCAATTTGAAGGATTAGTAAAAGATTGGCTGTATCGTCAAGACCCGATACAAGTCGATTATCCAGATGAAACGGCACAAATTGTTCAAAGTATTTTTGAAAATGAAATTGGTTTAGCCAATACTCAGCTGGCATTTTAGGAATGAAATTATTTTGTCGTTCAACCTACATTTTATTATAAATAAATAATATGAAGTATTTGATTTACAAGACAATGTACAGTTTTACTGATTCATAATTCGAGCATAGGAAGCATAAATCTACAGAAGACACCGCTGATATTTGGTCGATGTATAACTATTGTTTGAAATATTAATTTGGTACTTTTGCAGCCTTTTATCAAATTAGTATTAAAATATTATCATACATTGAAATCAAAAATCAGCGTTTTTTACTGCCTTATTTTTATAATAATCTCTTTTTCTAACTGTGATGAAACGCCGCAAGCGACTATTGTAAAGTTTCAACCTAAAGCGATAGAATACGACTACTCCGACTCTACCCTTTTCCATCAAATTGATACTTTTTTTCAAAAACGCTACCAGGCAAAACGATTCAACGGCGTTGCCTTATTCGCCAAAAATGGTAAAATCGTTTATCAAAAAGCCTTCGGTTATTCTAATTTTAAAACAAATGATACCTTACAAATTGATGATGCTTTTCAATTAGCTTCGGTTTCAAAAACGATTACAGCCATTGCTACTCTGAAATTGGTACAAGATAGTTTGATTCGATTAGACCAAAATGTTCGGGATTTTATTCCCGACTTTCCTTATGATACGATCACCGTTCGACAGTTGTTATCGCATCGTTCAGGATTACCGAATTATATGTATTTCGTAGATAAAATTTGGGAAAATAAGGACAGTTCGATTACAAATGATGGTGTCTTAAAGATTATGCAGCGTGACACGCCCGATGTTTATTATTTACCGGATGTTCGCTATTTTTATTGTAATACGAACTATGCGATTTTAGCCTCCATTATCGAAAAAGTCACGAATGATACTTATGAAAATTATTTGGACAAAACCATTTTTCGACCATTAAATATGGACAATGCTTTTGTTTATAATCGAAATACACAACCTGAAATTCCGGGAGAGGTACTCGGTTATAATGGCATTTACCGCCAAAAAGAAAATCATTATCTCAATGGCGTTGTAGGCGACAAAGGCATTTATGCGTCGGTGATGGATTTATTCAAATTTGACCAAGCGTTGTATAAATCGGATTTTATAGATTCGACTTTATTGGCGGAAGCATTCACGCCACATCATCCAGATTTAACTCGTAGAAATCGAGATAATTATGGTTTAGGTTGGCGAATACAAAACACATCAGAATTTGGCAAAGTCGTTTATCATAGTGGCTGGTGGAAAGGTTTTAAAACTTATTTTATTAGAATGATTGATAAAGATCAAACGATAATCGTATTAACAAACGTCACTCGTGGCGGATATTTGAATCGAATGGAACTACAGCAATTATTGAATAATTCTAAAGTTCAATAATATTCTCTAAATATTCCGTCATTCTGAAACACATTTAGAATGACGGAAAGATGAACAATGAAAATCCATCAAATTTGCGTTCTAATCCAACTCCAGCCACTTCTGCCCAAAAGCAAAAAATTCCATTAACCAAGCAATCCCCAAATGCACAATCAAGCCACCAAAAACATTACGAGTATAATATGATACGACGCCCAGAATATAACCGCCAAAAAACGAACTCAAGGCTTCACCAAACGGTTTCCCGAAATGTACAAAACAATATAAAACTGCCATTGGCAAAATTGCCTTTTTACCAATAATCGAAACGAAACCCAAGACCAAAAATCCACGGAAAAACAACTCTACCGAAATAAAATCCGTACCATAGGAAATTTCATAAATCAAAATTGTCACCCATTCAGGCACTTCTAAAAAACGGGTTGCTCCATAATCTCGATAAGTCGGATATTGAGCCAAAAAGCTGGGTTGATAGGAAGCCCAAATTAACAACGGTAACATCAAGCCAATCATTAAAAAATACGGTTTGAGCGTTCCGCCTTTGAGCGTTAAGCCGTAGAAATGTTCTTTTGGTTGTTGCGTAAATTTCCATAAAATAAACAAGGGTAAAACATTGGTAAACAAACTGACCAAACGATCAAAACACCTCGCACCAAAATAGAACACCTCCCGAGGCAATGCCCAACGAACAATATCATCATCCCAATAAAACCCTATATCAAATGAAATTATCGCAATTCCAATCGTAGAAATCAACCAAAATTGACGATTTCGCAACCAATCCCAATCTTTTGTGTATAAAATGCAGATGAAAACAGTTCCAAAATAAGCAAAGCAATAAAACAGAAAAAAGAGTAGATAATAAATCAATTTGCCTCGAAACATGCCATCAATAATGTCATCTTCAAAATTGCCTTCTACAAATCGAGTATCAAAAATGATGTGCCAATCAATTTCAAAATTGAGGTACACACAAGCAAAACAGAAAACCATTACGATCAAATGTAATGGCAAATTAAAATCTTCTGATGTAAAATAATCTTTGAAATATTTGAGTAGTGTTTTCACGAATGTACTTGCTTAGTTTTAGTTGTTTAAGTGATTGATTAGTTTTAGTAGCCTGCTCTGCGATGACTTGGCGATTCCTACGTACAAAACTACTTAAACTACTTAAATCAACAAACTACTTAAACTAAGAAGTATCGTCAATCCATTAATCAAACTCATCAGTAACAACCATAAATGATAAAAACGGGCATAATAATCAAAATCTTTGTACTCAAAAAAAGCGAAAAGCAGACTTAAAATTGAACTGACCAAAGTTGTAAATAAACCGATTAATAAAATACCTTTTATTACAATTGACCAATCATTTCCAAAACGCTGCACCAAGCCGATTGCCCAAAACAAGACGCTAAAACTCATTATCCACTCAAAAGTAATCAGCAAACGTCTGCGTTCTGTTTCTTCAATTGAAAGCGATTTTTCTTGTTTAAATATGTCATCTAATGGTTCATTCATAAAAGTATAAGGTATGAAGTATAAAGTATATTCCAAACTAACGTATCTTTACTAATCACTATCGTACTAATCACTAAATAAATGCTCAAACGAGGAAAATTATCATCAACTGTTTTAGAAACTGAACTTAATCGCTTACCGAAGGCGTACATTGATTTGTTGAATGCTTTTGAGGCGGATTTAGATATTCGCTCAACCTCGAAGGCAACTTACAAGCGAAGTTTGTTACAATTTTTCCTTTTTTTGGCAGATAAACAAATTCATTTGTTAGAATGTGAACGTGCCACGATTATTCAGTATAAACTACATTTGTTAGAACAAGTTGAAAAACAACAATTTTCTTTATTAACGGCTGACAATTATCTCAACGCTGTTCGTCGCTTTTTTCAATGGATTTTTAATACCGAAGCCTTACCCGAAATTGAAAAAGATATTACTAATAAAATTTCCATCAACGCAGAATATGAAGGTTTTAAAAAAGAAGCCTTAACACCTGATCAAGTGCAATTGTTATTAAAAAATCTCCAAAAAAAGATTGATAAAGCCAAAACGAACCAACAAACTTTAAACGCTTATCGAGATTACGCCTTTGTATTTTTGATGGTGACTTCAGGAATTAGAACTATTACGACTACTCGAATTAATGTCTGCGATATTGCCTTGATGCACAATACACAAGTGATTTATGTGCAACGAAAAGGCCGAAATGAAAAAAATGATTTCGTAGTTTTGGAAGCTGAACCGTACAAGGCCATTTTTGATTATTTAAAATTACGTTTTGGAACAGATGACTTTTTGGAATTAAGCAAAGAACAACAAAATGAACCGCTTTTTGTTGGACATTCCAACCGCAATAATGGACAACGATTAACACCAGATAGATTGCGACAAATTGTAAAATATCACTTGCGACACATCGGCTTAAACGCCAAAGTCTTTTCTGCTCACTCGCTGCGACATACTTACGGCACTTTACAACTTCGGTTAACCAACGATATTTTTCAAGTTGCTGAAAATATGGGACACAAAGATTTGAAATCCACCAAACGTTATACGGCTAAAGAACGACAGCGACAACGTTTAGAAAACTATAAAGGCGTTTCGCATTTGTTTAAGAAAGAATAGAACGTAAGCCGTATTACGTTATACGTATTACGGCTTACGTATTCCAAAAACTATCCTATTATTCCTAAATAAATCTTTTACAATTTCCACATTCCGAAAACCTTTCTTTTCCAAAAGTGCAACCGTTTGTTGCCCAAAATACTGGTGAATTTCAAAATATAAGACTACGTAGAATTACCTGTTTTATGAAAATGTAAGTTCACGTAAAGTATTGATTATCAGTGCTGTTTTTTTTTTTTTTTGAAAATTTAACACTTTCACTATTTGAAAAAGTAGATTTATTTTTATAAATTTGATTCGTCTTAGATTAAGAATTATTGTGTATTTCATCACACCCACACAATGATTTACCCGAATTTCACACATTCCCAAAAATGTCTGTGAAAATTCCCGATAGTTCCTTCGACTATCAAATTATAGAGAGCAATTAAAAGAAGTTTGGAAAACTTAGCATTTATCAGAGATTAAGGAGTTTTGATATAATGCTTCGATATAAAGTCTTTTTATTCATTAAAAAAGGGCTACTTAGGAGTGGTATTCCTAATCATAGCCCAAATTTTTAACTTTAAAAATTAAGTAAAATTATGAAAAAAGTATTAAAGTTAGCTTTTTTAGGTTCAGTACTATTTGGAATGGCAAGTTTTACTGTATGGAATCAAAATTCTACAAAAGAAGCAGTAGCCGTAGAACCATTTATTAAGATTAAAGGAACACCACATCGTGGAATTGAAAATCGTCCTCGTGATGGTGCTAAATGTGATTGCTTATTTTGTTTTGGTATTTGTAATGTAAGCGTTGAATTTGGGTGGAAATTCTGGAAGATGAGTTCAAACAACTTTGGATTACAGCTACCTTCTGTTAATGCTGTTACTGGAAAAATTTATTTTGAAGGAGAACATGAACACTCAGAAACAGAGTTTGGAATTGATGATGATTTTGTAATTACAGGTGAAGCAGCAGAGCAATTTGGTATAAATTCTATTACGATAAAGGAAGGTCTTTATGAATATGTTGATGAAATTGTAACTTTTATACATAATGGACAATCTTATACCTCTTATGGTTATGTTGAGGTAAATGTAGAAGTTGATTAAGTAATGAAATGATAAATAAGAAGAGGTTTTGAACAAAACCTCTTCTTATCTTGAAAGAATAAGATATGGAAAAAATAATTTTATGTTGTTTAGTAACTTTTTCATCATGTCAATTTGTGGGGAAAACTTTATTAGGAGTTAAGCCAAAAACACAGCAACAACTCGTTAGTTATTTGGAAAAGCGAGATTTTGATACTAATAATCTGTATTCAATTGGTTTTGAATATTTTTCAGAAGTTCATCAGAGTGTTGGTGGCTTACCAGCAATGCGTATATTTAATGACAAAGGTGATTATATTCCATACTTAGCTGAAAATGAAACTTCTTGTTCAACTAAGCCGGTTAACTTTATCCAAAAATTAAAAAATGAAGAAACTTACCGAACAGTTGATAGCCTAAGTTTAAAAGAAGAATTTCAAAAGTTACGAACATTAGGCGGAGAAGAAATAAGTTTTAATCAATTGCCTAAAGCTGATTTTTATATTCTTGCTTATTGGTCAACTTATGTTAAAACACTTAATAAAATGTATGTTAAAGAATGGGAGAAGCAAGTTAAGTTGAATGATAAGGTGACGATTCATTTTATTAAGGTAAATTGTGATATTCAAACTTGGTGGACACCTGAACAATTAGAAAAAGCTGGATTTAATGGAAAAAAATCTGATAAATATAGGTGATAATAGAAATTGGATTGTCGATGAGAATTTAGAGTAATAGTATTTCTTGAAAAGAGGCAGTTGAAAATTGGAATATTTTTAACTGCTTTTAAATTTTTAATCAGATGCGTTTAATAATATTAGGCTTATTTATTATTACTGTTGGATGTACACCACGATTAGCTGTCATTCCTTCAAGTTCTGTATGGGTCACTTACGACCTTATCATTGATATAAAAACAGATGATGATGCTAATGCAATTGAATCGTTGGCATTAAATCAATTACTTAAAAAAGAATTAATAGGAGCGGAATTGGTGTTTAATCAAAATTCATTTTCTTTCAGTTATACTAATAATGGAAAAGAGAAAGGCGATACAGGTCGTATTATTAAAATTACTGACGAATATTTTATCATTAGAAAAGATGATGTTGAACAAAAAATTAGTTATCGAATGAGTAGTGATAAGCAAGAATATGATTTTATATTTCCTGATGGAACTGTTTTTTATACAGAAAGACAGCATTAATCATAGCCGTAAGCCGTATTACGTAATACGGCTTACGTTTAAGTACTCCCAGAAACAATCCTATCATTTCCAAATAAATCTTTCAAAACTTCCACATTTTGAAAACCTTTATTTTCCAGAAGTGCAACAGTTTGTTGCCCAAAATCCTGATGAATTTCAAAATCGAAAATCAAGTAAAATTACCTGTTTTATACAAAAGTGAATTCACATAAAGTGTTGATTATCAACGCTATTTTTTTTTTTTTGAAAATTTAACATTTTTGCTATTTGAAAAAGTAGATTTATTTCTATAAATTTGTTTTGTCTTAGTTTAAGAATTATTGTGTATTTCATCACACCCACACAATAATTTACCTGAATTTCACACATTCCCAAAATGTTAGTGAAAATTCCCGATAGTTCCTTCGACTATCAATAATGAAAAAGAGCAATTAATACAAGATTGGAAAAATGACCTATTTGTCGGTATGAGTAAGTATTTATTAAGAGTTAAGGAGTCTTGATATAATGCTTCATTATAAAGTCTTTTTATTCATTGAAAAGGGCTACTTAGGAGAGGTATTCCTAATCATAGCCCAATTTGTTAATTTTATAAAACATAAAGTTATGAAATTTTTAGCGTTATTTTTGTCATTGACTTTTTCTACAATGGCGTTTTCTAATTCTTTAACTGCTTTTAAATTTTTAATCGTATGCGTTTAATCATAATAAGTTTATTAATTGTAGTTAGCAGTTGTACCAAAAAGATAGCTGTTATTCCTTCGAGTTCTGTATGGGTCACTTACGACCTTATCATTGATATAAAAACAAAGGAGGATATTAATCCAATTGAATCATTAGCATTAAATGAATTAGTCAAAAAGGAATTGATAGGCACTAAAGTGGTATTCAATCAAAATACATTTTCTTTAAGTTATACCAGTAAGAGAACAGGAAGTGGACAAGTGGGGCAGGTAGTTAAAATTACCGAAGATTACTTTATTACTAAAGTAGAAGATGTTGAACAAAAAATTACTTATCGGATGAGTAGTGATAAACAACGATGTGATTTTACATTTCCTGATGGAACTATTTTATATACAGAAAGGCAAAATTAATTATAAACGTAAGCCATACTACGTATTACGTAATACGGCTTACGTTTAAATGTTTCCAAAAACTATTCTATCATTTTGATATAAATCTTTTACAACTTTCACATTTCGAAAACCTTTATTTTCCAGAAGTGTAGTAGTTTGTTGCCCAAAATCCTGATGAATTTCAAAATACAATTGCCCATTCGGTTTTAAATATTGCAATGCAAAATTGGAAATCGCATCATAAAACAATAAAGGTGTTTCATTCGCCACAAAAAGAGCCAGTTCTGGATCAAAATCCAAAACGTTTCGGTGCATTTCGGTTTTATCGCTTTCTAAGACATAAGGCGGATTACTGACGATAATATCGAATTTCTGATTCTCTCCTACTCTATTCCATTCATTTTGATTTAAAATATTGGCTTGTCGCCAATTGATTTGAACTTGATTGAGTTCGGCATTTTGTTTTGCAATATTCAAGGCGGCTTCGCTTATATCTAAACCAAAAACCTCCAAATGTTCGTATTTCTTTTTAATTGAAATCGGAATAGAACCGCTTCCAGTTCCAATATCCAAAATCGTTTGCAACGGCTTGACATGCTCCAAAACTAAATGCACCAACTCTTCCGTTTCAGGTCGAGGAATCAAGACATCGGGCGACACACGGAATTTTGAACCATAAAAATCCGCAAAACCGACAATGTGTTGCCACGGTTCATAATTTAATAATCGTTTTTGAATTGTCTTCAATTCACTAACTTGCGTGTCCGAAAGTTGTTTTTCAGATTGAGTATTGAAGATGTTAAAAATATCCTCAAAAATATATCGAGCAATCGTATGTGCTTCTCGATTATCATAAATCGAACACAACGCAGTTTGTAGATTTGTAAAAGCAGTTTTTGCAATCATTCTTGACGGTTGATAGCAGACAGTTGACACTATATCGTTGTTAACCTACTGATAATTAATAAAAAAATTACGTAATGCGTATTACGTAAACCGTATTACGTTGTTATACTAATAAAAAAACAGAAACGATGATAACTATAACAGAAACGATAACCTCAAAATGCCCAAATTTCCGTTTAGGCGTGATTTCTTGTTCGGTGCAAATATCGGGTAATAATGAGGATTTATGGGCAGAAATTAATAAGAAGATTGCAGAATTGGAAACAATGGACACGGCAAGCATCGCTAAAATGCTAACAATTGCAGCAACTCGTAAAGGTTATAAGGCTTTAGGAAAAGATCCGGCACGTTATCGACCTTCGGCAGAAGCCTTGCTAAGAAGAGTCGTAAAGGGCAAAGGTTTATATAAAATCAATAATGTGGTGGATTTATTGAATTTAGTATCTATTTCAACTGGCTTTTCAATTGGCGGTTATGATGCGGATAAAATCGAGGGAGAAATCGCCTTAGGCGTCGGTGGAGCAAATGAACCTTACGAAGGCATCGGACGAGGCAATTTAAACATCGAAGGTTTGGCGACTTTTAGAGATGCTCAAGGTGCTTTCGGAACACCGACAAGTGACTCGACTCGGACTTCAGTAACGAATGAAACGAAACGCTTTTTGATGGTGATTTTAGATTTTAATGGTTTGGAGGAATTAACAAAGGCAATGGATTTGGCGGTTGATTTGTTGGAGCGTTTTGGTGATGCAAACAATATAAAACGAATGATTATTTAGCGGAAATAAGGTTACAGAAAATATTAATTTTGATACGTTTTACGTAATACGTTTTACGTGATTTTTTTATTATTTTCTAATTTAGAACTCAACGTATTCTTAGATCTTTATCATCTTAATTTTGTTAGAATGACAGCAATTTTGATTTTCAAGTTGTTAAATAATTTTTATTAGTCGTATTACGGTTTACGTAATACGTAGTTGATTGTGAGTTGATTATTAGCTAATTGTCAGCGATAAACAATAAAAATCTCAATTATACTTGAAATTTCTTACGAAAAACGCCCATAGAATAAGCGGCAATATTTGTTAAAATTTTGCCATCTCGATGTGCTTCTTTGATTTCATAAATCGTGCGATGAATATCGGCTGGCAAAACCATAATGACAATACGTTTGGCTTGAAGTGGCGATAATCGTAAGTCCATAACCAACTTTGTAATCAACTGTTCTTGTTTGGCTTCGATAGGAATTTCCTGTAGCGGTTTGATGGTGAACTCTAAGCGGTCGATTTTTCGTCCTTCTTTGATTTCCTTAAAAGAAAAAGCCATATCTGTTTGTGATAATTCCTTTTGAGCTTGCTTCAAAACGTATTTTTTGAAGGCAGAGTAGGATTGATATTTATCTTCAATTTTGAGTCGATATTTGAGTTTCTGGACTTTTTCTACGAAGAAACCCGTCGATTTGAATTGATGCAACATTTCATAAATTCGCATCGAATGCACGGATTTAAAACTCAAAATATACTTCAGAGGAGTTGCCGTAAAATGTTGTTTTAATTGTAATAAATATGGTTTTAAGGCAGGTGTAAATCGTACTTGAATCGTTCCTTTCCCTTTGATATAAACAGCTTCCGAAAGGATAGAAATTTGAGATAAACGATCTGCTTCCTCGATTTCATATACCTTACCGATTAAAGCTTTAGTTTCTTGTCTAAGTTTGCCGTAAAGCATTTTCGACTTGTAATCTGTATCGGTTACAAAATCCTTCACATTTATCGTATATTGTTTGAAGTCCTCGTCATCGGGCTGAATCATAGAAATGATATATAACAGAATTTTTTTCTGAAATGCAGTCATTTCGTATCTCGCATTGATCAAGGCATTCGATTGTACAGCCACTTGTTGTTTGCGAGAACCAGTCTTTTTAGGCTTATTTGTTTTTGTTGACATAGGTCAAAGGTAGAGAATTTTTTTAAAAGATAGAGTGAAAAGATAGAACTATTTTTTCACTCTATTATTTAACCCTCGAATTCTATCTTTTAAGTTCGGAAATAGGGCTAAAAAGACCCTCGAATTCTATCTTTTGACCCTCGAATTCTATCTTTTGACCCTCGAATTCTATTCTTTGCGTAGTTGCAACATAGTGATATCAATAGGTTCAGCCGCTCTAAAAATACTTTAAAAATATTTAAAAAAATACACGTTTTTTTATGTTGCTTAAAATGGAAAATAAAAGACCCTCGAATTCTATCTTTTTGGCATTTCAATACTTTTTATTGATGAATCAATTTCCGTTTTTTTTAGAAAAATTTCGATGAAATTTTTCTAAAGGATAGAATTCGAGGGTTTTTTCTATCTCTTGTGAAGGATTCTGCGTCAATTCGAAAAAACGAAAAACGAAGAAAAGTGCTTTAAAAGGCCGCCGACCCTCGAATTCTATCTTTTAACGATTTTGACGTAAAAAACGGTTTAATAACAACTTATCGAAAGGTTTTTTAGGTCATATACGTCAAAATATTCGTTTTAAGCAATGATTTATAAAAATCGTAGTCAAATATTCACTCAATATTTAAAATTCCTTAAAACGGATTTAAAATATGATTTAAAATATCCCTTTTTTTCTATCTTTTAGATAATTCAGTCCTATTAGCTTCAATTTTTGATAAGATAAAAATTATTTTGGAATAGATAAAGAATTATTTCTCCTGCACTTCAATTTTCCATATGATCAGTTGATAATCATTTCGCTAAGTTTTAATAATTACGTGTTACGTAATACGTATTACGTTCATTTAAAGCATTTAATTGATTCTAAAATAAATTACATCCGTCAATTTATTGTCAATTCTAAATTTCAATCACTTTTTTTTGGCGCATTAAAGTCTGCAAAACCTTTGATTTTACTTAAAAACTATTATTTTTGTACGTATAACGTATTACGTAAACCGTTTTAAGTGTTCCGTGTTACGTAGTTTTTGCCTAAATTGTTGCTTTAAAACATTCAAAAGAAATCATAATATCATGGCAAAGATTATATTATTTGGAAATCAAAAAGGTGGAATTGGTAAAAGTACCTTATCTATTTTGACGGCAAACGCTTTAGCTGCTCCTGACTTTGATTATAAAGTTTTGGTAATTGATAATGATATGCAGCGAAGTATTATTTCGATTCGAGAATATGACCGAGAAATCGTTGAAGAGGAGTATGAAGATTTTGAGTTTACATACGATGTGAAAGCATTAACTTATCATCAAATTAGAGAGAAGATTGTCGATTTTGATAAAGATTATGACTTTATTTTTATTGATACACCTGGTCGAATCGATTTAGAACAGGATATTAAACAACAAGAAATTACCAAATTATTATCTTTTGTAGATTATGTTTTTGTGCCTTTTAAAGGTGGCGCTTTAAATCTAGATTCTACGTTGCGATATGCCAAACTCTTATTAGATATTCAAGAATTACGAAAAGAAAAAGCTCGACCATTAAATTTATATGGTTTGGTTAATTTTTATCGTAAAAACGCAATTACCATTCAGGAATTGAGTGATGAAATTGATTATTTAGAATCAAATACCAAAATTCGGTTTATGAAGGCAAAAATCAAACAATATGCCTTGTATGAACGCTTAAATACTTACGAAAGTCTATACAAAAAGGGTAGAACCAGTAATAAAGCGAAACAAGGGTTTTCTATGTGGTTTGATGAATTTTTAAGAATTGTACTACAATAAAGACATTAAAATTTAATGCCTTTATTAATCAACTATAACGATATGGCTAAAAAAAGAAGATTACGCAGTTCAATGTTTGAGGAAAAAAATGAGGCTTTAAAATCAAATATTGATGCTGCGGAAGATGTAATTGAAAAAGCAACAAAACCTCAAGCTTCAAGCAAACGCAGCAAACGTATTAAATTTACGACAGTCATTAGTCCTTATCATCGAGCGTGTTTAGAATTTTTGGCCAAACAACAAAAGGTAAGTATGGCAGATCTGTTGGATATGATAATTGGTGATTATGTAAAAGATAATCGCTTAATTGAGGAAAATAAAGAATTATTAGCAGCCTTTGAAACAATTTATAACTCGAAATCAAAGTAAAATCTATAAATGATTGATACATTAACAACGTAAGCCGTATTACGTAGTACGCATAACTTACTACGTAATACGGCTTACGTTGTTAATCTTAAGAGATAAAATTAGAGTGCAAAAACGGTTTCTAACGCTTCTGCTAATGCTGTGTTTTTAGCTGCTTTTCTGTTAAGTGTAATTGCAGGCTGTTTAATCAACTGCTGACTTAACCGACTGACCAATTTTTGCCTGTCAGCTTCGGCCAAATAGCCAAATTGAGTTTCCATCTCACGAGTCAATAAATCTTGAATATGATTTTTTAATTTACCCAAACTTTGATTAACTGGCAATTTTGCTAACCATTTTAAGAAAGTTTCATATTCGTCATAGATGATTCCTTTTACGGCATTGATTGCGTTTTGACGCTTTGCTTCAACCTGTTCTGATTTTGTATTTAAAGCATCAATATTCACCAATCGAAAATTTGGTATTTCCTCTAATATTGTATCAATATTACCCGGCATTCCTAAATCGATAAATATTTTTTCGCTATTTATTCCCTCTAATTCTATTGTTTTTGTAATTAAATTCGTTTGACTACTAACTCCTGAGATAATAATATCTGCTTTAGCAACTTCTTGATTTAGGTTCTCCCAAATTGCTACATTAAAATCATATTCGTTGGCAATAGCTGCTGCTTTTGAAGTTGTTCGATTAGTAATTGTGATATTATTAAAAGTAAACTTGTCAGAATATTTCGCCACATCTTTAATGATTTCTCCTGCACCGACTAATAAAACTTTCTTTTTTGCTAAATTTTCTTTTCCAAAATGTGAACGAGCAGCCAACAATGCCAAATAGCTTGTCGAAGCCGAACCCTTACGAAAATCGGTTTCATTTTGAATCCGTTTATGCATTTTAAAAATCGTCTGTGCCATACGTTCAAGAATTTGACCTTGTAAACCTAATTCCTGTGAAAATAGAAACGATTGCTTGAATTGACTAATAATTTGCATATCGCCAACCACTAAAGATCGTAAACCGCTCACGACTTCTAATAAAAATTTCATCGTGGATTTCGTAGATTCTTTTTGGGTAAAATATTGTACGTAGTCCGTACTACGGCTTACGTTTTCCGTAATCTTTAATTTTAATAAACAATCTAAAATATCCGTAGTCGTAGCATTAGTCGATTCAAAATAAATTTCTGTTCTATTACAAGTTGCTAAAAGCAAAATCCCTTTTATATCAAATTTTGCTTTTACTATATTAACAAATTCTCGCTTTTCATTTTGATTAAGATGAAAAAGAGAACGAATAGAGAGATTTGCCGTTTCGTGTGATATACTAATTAATTGAACAGATGTCATTCTGGTTATTTTATTTTGTATTTTCAGATGATAATTTTCGTACTTTGCTTTTATAAGATGTGCTTCATATTTTTTATGAAAATAACATTCTATTAATATAGAGGTCTTTTGTGTTAAAAGTGTTGCATCAAAAGCGAATGTCACAAAATAACCGTGACGAATTTTAAATTCAAATGACTTATATCACTTTAAACGATAAAAAAACTCAAAGTGTAGGGTAGAAGATTCCTTTTGACTTTTTTCAGACGAAAAGAGAGCAAAATGATTCGTTTTATAAATGATATTATTTTTTTTTAAATAAAAAAAATATGAAAAAACTAGTTAAATTATTGACAATCTTGACGTTAGGTCTTAATCTAAATGCTCAAAGTGATAAAGATCCATTACCAACATTTGAAATGACCATTGCGACTTTTCAAAACAATCCGTTATTATTCAATAATGATTATAACTTAGATTTAAACTTTGAAAAAGGTATTTTTTCTGATAATAATTTTGGTTGGAGTTTGGGAGCAAGACGAACACAATCCGTTTTGACAGAACGCTTAGATTGGTTCGTTGGTGTAAGAGGTGGAATTCATGCTTATAGTATTAATTTATACACAACTGATGCGTTTGTAGATTTAGATAGAAATGATATGTTCACGATAGAAGATCGTAATTATGAATTGATATTTGCGGAGGTATTTACTGGTTTACGATATACGTTTTCGGCAGGAGAACGCATGAAATTTGGGTTTGAAGCGGCCGCAGTTTTTAATTATCATTTTGGAAGAGAAAAAAGAATCGGTTATAGCGTAAGGTTAGATAATAGACAATCAAAAGAACTGTTTGATGCTAATATTAATATTGGAAACAAGGTTCTCCTTCTACCTCAAATCGGAGTATCGTATCAATATCTTTTTGAAAATAGCGGTTTGCGATTTGGTGCGAATTTGATGTTTGCATCAAGTGATATTTTAAAAGGTTCGTATGAGTTATATGGAGATTCTGAAACTTTAACTGGTTCATTTACCAAAGGTTACAATTTTGGCGGTTTGGAAATTGGTTATTTTTGGAATTTGTAACAATAACATTGACGAAAGTCATTATTGGCTTTAAGCCAAATCAGTAAAAGGGGAACTTGTATGACATAAATTTGACCTATCATTTGATTTTTATGTTGAAAAACATTAAATTGAGTAATGGATACAAAGTACAAGTTTCCCAAGTTTCTTGAAAACTTAACTTAATAAACTTGTATCAAAGGAGTTTTAGAGAGCAATTTTAAGGTGAGAAATGTAGATTTTACAAGGAAAAGTCTTTGTAACAGTATTCTTATGGCTTTTATGACCTTTTAGGTCTGAATATAAAAAAGGACTTAATATGAAGCTGCGACGAAACATACTTTACATAAGCCCTATTTGTTCATTTTATAAACTTTAACAAGTTATGCAAAAATTCAGTAAATGGTGAAAAAATCGCCAAAAGTTCAACTATCGACGGATGAAAATTTTTGTCGGTACACTGATTTTACTCGTTTTTTCGAGTGTGTTTTATGTGCAGTGTTCTAAGGAAGAAGGATTACCAAATCCTTTTGATGGTAGCATTACTGCTTCTTTTAGAGGTGATTATGCTCTTAGACTTGAGTATGATACAGAAGTTACTACACATTTTATGGTTGATGATGATGTGACAAAAGTGCTGGATATGGCAGCACAAACACCTTCAATTACGAAGCAGCATGTCATTATTGAAATTGACACAGAAGGTAATATTTATGTAGAATTGACAGATTTAGCCCCTTCGCAAAGTCTCAATCTTCAACATGAAACTCCTGAAGGTAATATTAAAAAGCCACACAAAACAATTATTGAAGAGGGAAAAATCAAAATGTTCGATGCTCAAAATGTGCAAATGTATGAAGAGCCAATGGACTTTGGTGATGCTGCACATTTGATTGATTTGTTGAAACAAATTGATAATCCAAATGATGTGATTAATCAATTGATGATGCAGGGACAGTATAGTAATTTCACAACTAACTTGAATGAAATTATTAATAACCCAAGTGCTTTTGGAGTTACTGTTAATTCTATTGGAAATGACTTAGTTACTATTCAACAAGCTGTTGAACCAACAAACTCAAACTCGGACATTGCTATTTCATTGATTAATAAAACAAATAACCGTTTGCTTACTTCAGAACTTTATGATGTAGGTGGCAAATGGTTAAGTTCGATGATTTTTGAGTATCATACAGGAAGTAATCCTACGCTCAAAGGCACTTTAGAACGGTCTAAACAACAATTACCGTCAGGTTTAGATGCGTATGTTGAAACGTATTCTACTTATGAAAATCTTAAAGTGGATACTAATCTTTAATCTTAAAAAAATATTACTAATGAAAAATACAATAAAAATTTTATTATTAAACTGCTTTATAGCAAGTAGTTTAATATCCTTTGCAGAAGATAGAAATGTCATTTGGGTACATGGTTTTATAGGAGATGCAACTGCATGGACAATTTATGATAATCAATATGCAGGTTCATCACAATCTGGAACTCGTCAAATGAATGGCGTTAGAGTAGATTATTCTGATATAGGCAGTAATGGTCTTCCTGATTTTTTTAATGGTTTTGCAACGGCATCCGCAAATATCGAAGGAGATATTCCTGCTCTTTTAGGAACTACTCAAGCAACAAATTCGCAGAATATTGCCGTTTGTCATAGTATGGGAGGTTTAGTCACTCGTCACTTACAACGAGAAAGACAACTGACAAATCAACCACAATTCTTTGGTGGATTTATTACGGTAGGTTCGTCTAATCAAGGTGCTTCTTTGGCAAACTCGGTAGCGAATGGTGATGCTGCTAATTTTATTAATCATGGTATTAATGAAATGTCTGCTCCTCTACTACCTTCTGCATTAGGCATATTCATTCAAGCAGTAGATGTTACCAAAATTACCAATCTTTTGGATAACAATTTATTGAAATTATTGCACAATGGTAATTTGAATGCAACGGTAACCGATTTGAGTGCTGGTAGTAATGCACTCAATATTTTAAATACACATAATTCAACACTAACAATGCCTCGCATTGCGATTGAAACTTATGAAACATCGCCAGTACACTGGAGAGCTATATCGGCGGCAACATCTTCCAGTAGTAATGGTATAGCGAATATAGACGATACGAAGTATGTGAATATCATGCAAACAGCAAGAGGTGTTTATAATGTTTTTAGAATAATTAATTCAGTTAAAGCGGTTACTTATGGAGTTGCAGGCTTTTTTAATCCTATCGCATTTGCATTGAGTGCAAACTCAGCGTTTAAAGCTATACAATGGCATCGAGGAGTTGTTTGGATGGACAACAGTGAGTCTATGTGGAATGCTTTATTAGATTGTCAAGAAATAGTTACGACAACAACAACTACTACTACCTCTTTATTAAATCAAATGTGTGGATCATATATGACAGGAACGCCTCCGTGGATACAATGTTTTAATCAAGTCTGTAATGGAGATATTAATAACTGTCCTACATTTACACAAACACAAACTTCTACCGTCATCGTCCGACATAAAAACGATGGTATTGTCTGTCAAAATGATATGCAACTTGATGGGGTTTGTGATGTTCTCACGCCTGGACGAGGTGTCAATCATTTTGAACAACGGAATACGCAAAATGGTACTACTGAAAATGGTAATGATGAAATGGATAGGTTATTTACAACTATTTGGGATGGAAATACTAATGTTAGTTGTAATTTCTTTAAAGTTGATAAAAGATAAAAAGATGAAAACAATCACTAAAGTAATGTTTCTATTAGTGATTTTCCTAATCGTTCATCCTTCGTGCACGAAGGATGAACCGATAGGAGGAGAATTAGTAGAGGAAGAAGGAGTAATTGTTTCAGTTCCTCACTTATGGAAACGAAACCTACACAAAAACAATCAACCTTCAAGCAACAGCATCATAGATGCACATTTGGTTTATAATGGAAATCCAGTAATTGCTACAACCGAAGGCAACGGTGATAGATGGATAAATTTGATTGACATAAACACGGGTCAAGATGTTTGGAAATGGAATGATATTTATGAAGCTCCTACTGAAAAATTTAGTATTCGTAGAACTCATTTTTATAATAACTTAATGACTTATCAAGTTGGTAGTCGCTCTTATTGTATTAATTTGGATAATGGTACTACTTATTGGAAAAAACGACATAATCGCAGTTTTAATGTTAAAATAAGTGGTCTTGATGAAAATGTATTTTTATTTGGAGAACCTAATGATACATTACAGGAGTACGATACCTATGTAGGTAATGAAATGAATATTAATACAGGAGAAATAAATGAATTTCTTTATACAGATATTGATTTTAATTCTGGTGGAGAAGGTAATAGAGTAACATGGGTTTTTCATATTGAACCTTTTAGACATACTGACGGAAAGATATATTTAATGGTGGTTTCTCATGATCATTTTCCTAATTGGTATATAAATCAATTTGTTGGTTTATATAACTATACAAACAGAGAATGGGTTTACAATCGTAAAATGATTTCAGAAGGAAATAATACGGGTACAAATTATATGGTAATTAGAAATGATAAAGCCTATATGACTTCGGGGCATAGTATGAATTGTGTAGATATTTGGACAGGAGAAAGACTTTGGAGAAAAGAAATTCAAGGTAGTATTAGCTTTTCCTCTTTCATAGTAGAAGAGGGCAAAGTTATCGGACAAGATGAAGCGATGAATGTTTATTGTTGGAATGCAGAAACGGGTAGCTTACAGTGGCAAACTGACGGTGCGGGTACAAGTAGTCGGTTGAGATACTTGAATGGTATCGTTTATTTTAGTGGTGGCAGTACTTCTAAAATTCATGCGATTGATATATCTACGGGTAAAACGGTTTGGCTACTAAAACCTGAATTGATAGAAGAAGATGCAACTGACTTTAAACCTGATATTTATGCGATTGAAGGTGAAAATGGCGAAAAAGGGAAAATTGTAGTTTGTACACCTATGAATGCGTATTGTTTGGAAGCGTATCAGTGATTTTGTAGGGCAAAGGTATGCCTTTGCCTAAACATTGACGAAAGTCATTATTTCCTTTAAGCCAAATCAGTCAAAAAGCGTTTGTCGTTTCTCAATTTTGTACTATTAAAAACCATTGTATAAAATTAAGAAAATGACAAACGCTAATTTATTAGAAAAGTATAATATCGCTGCACCTCGATATACGAGTTATCCGACCGTTCCGTATTGGCAAACGGAAAAACCTCAAAATGCACTTTGGATTGAAAATGTCCAAAACACTTTTGCTAAAAACCCTGAAATTAGTCTTTACATTCATTTGCCGTTTTGTGAAAACTTGTGTACGTATTGCGGTTGTAATAAACGAATTACCAAAAATCATAAGGTTGAAACGCCTTATATGAATGCCGTTTTGAAAGAATGGCAGATGTATCTGGACGTTTTACCCTCAAAACCAATTTTGAAAGAAATTCATTTAGGCGGTGGAACACCGACTTTTTTTCAAGCTGAAAATTTAAAAATACTTTTAGGTCAAATTATTGATTCAGCGATTGTGCCCGAAAATCATGAGTTTGGTTTGGAGGTTCATCCGAATACGACTTCGGTTTATCAGTTACAGGTTTTGCGAGAATTAGGATTTGATAGAGTAAGTATCGGTGTGCAGGATTTTGATGAAGAAATCTTAAAAACGATTCATCGATTTCAAACAACGGAACAAGTTAGAAACCTAACCATTGCAGCTCGTGAAATGGGTTATCAGTCGATAAATTATGACTTGATTTTTGGTTTGCCAAAGCAAAAGTTGCATCATATTTTAGATACGATGAATTATTTGCAAGAGTTAAAACCAGATAGAATTGCGTTTTATAGCTATGCTCACGTTCCTTGGAAAAGTAAGAGCCAAAGAGGGTATTCGGAAGCAGATTTGCCGACAGGCAAGGAAAAAAGAGAATTATACGAAGTTGGAAAAGCAGAATTGGAAAAATTAGGCTATATTGAAATCGGAATGGATCACTTTGCTTTGAAATCTGATGATTTGTATAAAGCGTTTGAGGCACAAACGATGCACCGTAATTTTATGGGTTATACGCC
>CBFIHR010000022.1:0-58812 GCA_965662365.1 Saprospiraceae bacterium | reverse complement strand
TTAAGTCTATCTTTTTTGCATGTCTTCCCATATAGAGGACAAATTTATGTTATATTTATTTTTGAACCAATACTTAGTTGATTTAGAGTTATACATGGATTAGTACAGATTGTATGGATTTTTTATAATTATAAAATGTCGAAGGCGTCAAAAAAATTCGTATAATCCGTATCAAAAAAACATCAATATGAAAACCACAATACTACTTGCCACATTCTGGTTACTATTCACAGCAATACAGACACCCGACACACTGAATGTGCCGAAACCTGATGATGGCTTTATCTTGGTAGAAGGTACAAAAGCAGGAGAAGATTATAAGTTTACAGAAAAAAACATACCTGTTCTCGTAAAAACCTTCTATATCGCACCGACTGAGGTCACTTACGCACAGATGGCGCTCTATTGCTATGATAATGGACTCGACCCGAAGATCTTTCACAATAAAGGTTGGGGAGCAGAGGAAGCAACCCGTGCAGCCGTGAATGTAAATTGGTACGATGCGATACGCTACTGCAACTGGCTATCAGAGCAAACAGGATATATGAATAAAGCCTATGACATATATGCAAAAGTAGATGGTGTGTCAAGAATCATTACACCAAAAGATAGCATATACTGGAAAGAGGATAAATCTGGAAAGGTCTTCTGGGATAGTATCAAATACGATACTACCTCAAAAGCCTATCGCTTACCTACAGAAGTAGAATGGGAATATGCAGCAAGCAGCTACTCTGAGTTAGGGAAAAAGCCGCAGCTATACGCAGGTACAGATAGCTTAAGTGAGTTAGAAAAATATGCTTGGTACGAGAAAAACAGCGAAAGCCGAGCTCGAAAAATAAAAAAGAAAGAACCGAATAAGCTTGGTATATATGATATGAGTGGTAATGTATCGGAATGGTGTGTCCGTACCGATAAACTTTCTATTGATAATCTCATCGAAAATCGTAGGCTTCGGGGGAGTAGTTGGGCAAACGGCGCTGACCAATGTGCGGTGACACATTTTTACACTTCCAGATTGGGCATCCGTGAAAATTATAATGGATTTCGGCTTACCCGGACGCATTAGCTTTTAAATTTTTTAAGTTTTTACCTTTTGTTATTTTTTTGAAATGTTGATAATTTTACATGTATTTATAAATATTTAATACGAAAATTATAACCTTACTTTTCTGTAAGAATAAGGCTCTTAAATAGAGGAAGACTTACTTTTTTGGGCAAAAAAAGAGGGTTTCAAGGAGTGTGTATATCCATAGGTAAAAGTTTGTAATCCGATGTTTGAAGCTGTTTTTTAAAGAGATTTTATGAGGAGGAGGGCAGAGGTAGTAACTCGTTTTATCTCTAGTTAATTTCTTGTGTACTACATTATAGAATTAGATTATCCGTTTCGTAAATTAACTGCTAATTTAACTAACAATACTGCGAGAAAGCGATTTTTTATTTATCGCTTGAGTTTTTAGATAAAAAAAATCCTCGGTTTCCAACGCTATTACTACGTTTTAGTGGAAAACCGAGGATTTAACCATATTTTATACTAAAAAAATGCTATGCCTTAACAATGAAATTCATGAATTATCTATGAATTTGATGATACAAAGATGCGATAGAAATCTTTATTGACCAATTTTATTGGTAAATTATTCATGGTTTAATATATTTTTTTGAAAATTTATAATAAAGTAGCCCTTTGGTTAAAAAAATAATAATTTAACTTGAAATTATACAGAACAGAATATTTTTAAGTCTGATTTTTATTTAGCTAATATAATTTTATAATTTTTTAAAATTGTTTATAAAAATAGTAAATTAAATTTGTTAGATCGTTGTTTTGAGTAAATATTCAACTTTTTGTATTTAATTGATTTTCAAAGATTTAATTACTGATAGATTTCATTTTTGCTATTATTTTTATCATTTATGTCTTTGTAGCCTTAAATAAAGTAGATTTTTTTAATTATTCTTATTTACTTATCAACAAGTTAATGCTCATTTTAAAGACTTAAAACCTTGTTTGGTTTGCGGTTCGATTGCTTCAAATTGCTATCATTGTTTGGCTTGCGAAACACCTATTTGGCGAAAAGAGTTTTCTAAGTATTATGCTAATAAACGAGATTACGTCAAAGCAAAACAGCTCAATTTATTCGCTTCGCTACAAAAAAACAGTCAAGAAGCTTTAATATTTAATCGTGATGAAACATTTGATTTGCATCAAAATTGGAAATTATTAGTATCAGAGGAAGAGATGAGTAGATATAGTCGAAAAAGATGTGGATTTTGTGATTTTTGAGATAAAAAATCAATAGAATAAGTTGTCATATAACGATTTTTTAAATATATTTAATTGAGTGGGCTTCGATATACGGTTTTTTACAATAAAAATCAAGTGCTAAATGAAAATAATGTAACTTTTCAGAAGTGCTTTCGTAATTAATCCAATGATTACTATTCATACTCACACAAAACATACTTAAAATATACGATTTATTAGGCGAATATGAGACAACTAAAAATTACTAATAAAATTACCAATAGAGAAAGTCTGGCATTAGATAAATACCTCAACGATATCGGAAAAATTCCGATGCTTAATGCTGACGAAGAAGCAGATTTAGCAAGGCGAATCAAACAAGGTGATACCGATGCTTTAGATAAATTGACAAAATCTAATTTAAGGTTTGTCGTTTCTGTAGCCAAACAATATCAAAATCAAGGTCTTTCATTAAGCGATTTAATCAATGAAGGCAACGTTGGTTTAATGAAGGCTGCAAAGCGTTTTGATGAGACTCGTGGCTTCAAGTTCATTTCTTATGCGGTTTGGTGGATCCGTCAATCTATTTTACAAGCAATCGTTGAATATTCAAGAATTGTTCGATTACCATTAAATAAAGTTGGCTCGTATAATAAAGTAAATGAGGCATTTATCTCATTTGTACAAAAGTTTGAGCGTGAACCGACTAATGAAGAATTAGCCGAATTATTAAATATTAAACCCAAAGAAGTTGCTACAATGCTTAAAGGTGGTGGAAGGCACCTTTCGACAGATGCTCCCGTAAATGGTGAGGAAGGCGATGCAACAATGTTGGATTTAATGCGTATTGACTCAGGTATGAATCCTGATAAGAAAATAATGAGTCAATCGCTTATAGAAGAAGTTCAAGAAGGATTACAAATTTTGTCACCTCGTGAAGTGGAAGTTTTAAGTGCCTATTATGGTTTAGACGGTAGAAAACCATTGACGTTAGAAGAGATTGGTGAATTATATAACCTTACTCGTGAGCGTGTTCGTCAAATTAAAGAAAGAGCAATCAGAAGACTACGTAAGTCTTATAATAGAAATGCGTTAAAATCTTATTTGGGATAATTTTTTAACGAAAAATATTCTACAAAATATACTATAAAGAATTTAGACCTTTAAGTTTTTCTTATAGAGTCTTTTCGTCCTAATATAAATCCGTTTCGTAAGGAACGGATTTTTTTTTGTGGCGTAACTTTGTATCTTTATTTTATGAATTATCTCGCACATGCGTATTTATCTTTCGATAATGAACAATTATTGGTGGGTAATTTAATTGGTGACTTTGTCAAGGGGCGAAAACAACTCGAAAACTACCCGATATCAATACAAGAAGGAATTATCTTGCATCGGCATATTGATGCTTATTCGGACAATCACTTTGTCTTAAAACAAAGTGTTGAAAGGCTTCGACAGGCTCAACAACGTTACGCTCCCGTTGTCGTTGATATTTTTTATGATTATTTTTTGGCAACTAATTGGTCAGTGTTCTCCGAACAATCCTTAGACGATTTTGCGGCGGTAATTTATACACACTTAGAACGCAATTTTGAAGTGATGCCTGAGCGTGTGCGTGAAATCTTCAAAAAAATGATTTCGCATAACTGGCTGGTCGGTTATCAATACGAAGCACGAATTGAATACGCTTTTCAGCGATTGGCAGAAAGAGTTAAAAACGAACATCATCTACTTACCGCAATTGATGATTTGAGACAACAGAAGGAAGCATTAAACAGTGATTTTTTATTATTTTTTCCTGATTTGATTCAATCGGCTAAAGCAAAAATTACCGAATTTCAGTATTGATTTTTAGTCCAGATAATCGATTATCACACTTAATGAGGGTGAACGCATCAAAATAACTATTCACGTTTATGCAGGTTTTACTCAATTTGTAAAGCAAATTTTTATTAAACAAAGCTATAAAACCTTCAATGTTTGTGCAAGAAAAATTTGATGCGTTGACTTTCACATATAACAAACTGCTTGGATCTACTGAATCGATTTCGCTTTGATTACCAATTCTTTAAAATCTTTTTTATAGTCAAAAGGATCATAAAAAGGCTTGGCATTCAACCATTTAGAAATAGCCGGATAAGTTGTCGTGCCTTTATATTCGGAGTCGGTTAATAGCATCGAGAAAGCAGCAACACTTCCTGCCAAAATCATATTTTCGCTGGCCTCTAAAAAGTCTTTATTCGTATTATAAACTATCAAATTCATTGGGCGGCTGTTATTTTCATCAGGTTTTTTGTACCGAAAATCAATATTGAACATTGGGCTACTAGTCGTTACACCTTGTTTGGGTACGATTTCGTATAATGCGGTAATACTTTGGTTAGCACCAATTTCGCCGGCGTCTTTCTTATCGTTGGTGAAGTCCTCGTTGTCCATTACACGATTTGCGTAGCCGATTAGGCGGTAAGATTCTACACTTTTGGGGTCGAATTTGATTTGAACTTTCACATCTTTTGCAACCGTATAGAATTTGCTAAAATCATGGATAAATATCTTTTCTAATTGTGAGACCTTGTCAATATATTCGTACGAACCGTTACCATTATTGGCCAATAGTTCGAGCATTGCATCGTTCAAATTACCACGACCGACTCCTAAAACCGTCAAGAAAATACCTTTATCTCGTTTTGTTTCAATCAATTCTATAATTTCCACTTGAGAAGTAGGTCCGACGTTAAAGTCGCCATCTGTACCAACGATGATTCGATTGTTTCCACCTTCGACAAAGTATTTCGTAGCAATCTCATAAGCGGTAATAATACCATCTGCCCCAGCCGTTGAACCGCCAGAACCTAAACTGTTAATCGCTTGTTTGATTTTATCTTTTTGATTACAAGCGGTTGATTCTAGAACCAAACCAGCATTGCCAGCATAGGTGACGATCGCAATTCTATCTTGTGGACGCATTTCGTCCACCATCAAGTTGAAACCTTGTTTTAAAATCCCCAACTTATCCATACTGTTCATCGACCCCGAAACATCAATTAAAAACACAAAATTTGATGGTGGCAAATCTGCTTTAGGAATAGTTTTACCTTTGATGCCAATTCTGACCAGTTGATTGCCTTCTTTCCACGGACAAGTCGAGACTTCACCATTCAGCGCAATCGGATGCTCGGACGATTGGTACGCATAATTCATATCAAAAAAGTTAATCATTTCCTCTGTACGAACGGCACCAGCTGGTGGTATCAAACGGTTTTCTTCGATAAATCGTCGAACATTCGTGTAAGACGCACCATCGGCATCAATCGAAAAAGTCGAAGTAGGTTGCGTTGCCGTTTTTACGAAAGGATTTTCGGCAATCACATTGTACTTATCGCCAGTCGGAATATCAGCTTCAGAATCGTAGTCCATTGCTACACCAGTTTCTATGGCTTGTTCTGCGTATTCTATGCCTTCCTCTACGGCTTGAACTTCATTAGCAGTTTCACCGCCTTCACAAGCAAGTAGAATAATCGAAAAGCTAACAACAACACCTAAAAATTGTAATGGTTTCATATTGGTTTTTTTAGTGAATAAATAGTTTTTTATCTGTTTTTATGTCTAAAAATCTTAAGTAAATTAGCCATAAATTGACTTTTTGTCGAAATGATTTTTTATAATATCACAGCGTTAAGAACTATTTAACAATTTTAGGAGGTGTGAAAAATAGGGAAATATAGGGAACAAAACGTATTTTAAAACTTAGCGTTTTTTTTTCCATCGCTTATGTGACCAAAGCCATTGATGTGGTTCTTTTAATATTTTCTGTTCTAATATTTTCATAAATTCGGTAGTAATTTCTCCATTTTGACTGTTTCGAGTAGAGCTCACAAGTTCCTTTACTTCTACTTTGTATTGCCCTCGTTCGGCACGCTCGATATGCACATAAAAAACAGGATAATTAAATTTTTTGGCGAGCTTTTCTGGCCCAACAATCGCTAATGTATCTTGATTTAAAAAGTCTAACCAAATTCCATTATTTTTGGATACGGGGCTTTGGTCAGCAATTAATAAATGAGCGACCGTTTCTTTCCGGCATTTAACAAAATTCCGGACAACTTCTTTTTTTGAAACCGTTGTTAAATTTCGATCAGCACTGAAGCGTTGTCGATAAAACTCATTAATAAAATGATTTCGAATCGGTTGATAATAGCACATAACATGATGATTCATGTGCAAACCGCCACACATCATGCCCCATTCCCAATTTGCAAAATGCGCACCAACTAAAATGATAGATTGACCTTTATCAAAACAGGCTTTTAGTTTCGGATTGGGTTTTAGGCGGAATCGTTCTAACAGTTTTTCAGGCGGATAAGAATAACCTTTTGCACCTTCCAAAATGGTATCCGACAGATTGCGGTAAAATTTATCGATAATCAGTTGAATTTCACGCTCGGATTTATTGGGGAAAGCCCGTTTGATATTCTGCTCAATTACGGCTTTTCGATACCGAATTATTCGCTGCAAAATAAAGGCTAAGCCATCAGAAAAATAATACAATAACGAAAAAGGAATCCAACTACTCAAACCAATGCCCAATCGAAATAACCAGTATATTATCCGATTAAGAAACCCTTTCTGCGTTCCTTTTTTTTGTCGTTTCTTCATATTGCAAAAATAGGAAATTAAAATCTTATGTTGTTCGGTCTTCGTTTTTTCGTTGTTTGGTTTAGATTAGAAAATGACAAATCTAAATGAAGAATATCATCAAATCAATTTTAATTTTTCCAAAGGTTGGTTTGATGGTGAAGCCGATTATTCAAAATCCATTGAAAGAAAAGTTTAAATCAGCACTTTATCCAACTTTCTACATAACAGCTTAGGAGATTCCGACCTACGTCGGCATGACGGAAAAGGGGTTGGGCTTTTTAGATTGGAAATAAAAAACAAAAAAGCGGTTTCAGACAAAGCCCAAAACCGCCTAATCCCGAGTGCTCGGGATTGAATATGAATAACCATAGGTTGTACCTATGGAAAAAACTACTTCAAAACCTCAGCCTTCAGACTCACATCAATTCTCTCAATAACACCCGTTCTACCAAAAATAGCCGCACTAACTGCCAAATCCAACTCCGCAATTTCGCCATCAGTACGAGTAACCGCAATGCTATTTTGCTCACCGATTGTATAAACAACAGGAACTTGACAATACGTAAACGCCAAAGAATTAGCAGCTAATTCGATTTGTTTCGCTTCACCATTGACGTTGATGTAGTTGAATGTTTGTGGTTCGCTTAAAAACTCGTTTTGTTGTAACAAAGATGGATTGAATACCAAGTGTCCATTTTCCACAAAAACGCCTAATTCACCGAAACGAGCCAAAATATCCTCTTTTACTTGACCTGTCATTCCCGGTTGTTGAGCACCTCGACCTGCTGGCGTGTGTGAGTACGGGTCAGTCGGGAAAGCACCGTATAATTCTGGTGATTTATGAACACCGATTCCTGCGTTGATTTCGTAATAATGTTCTAACAAACGACCGACAGTTTCCGCACTTTCGCCCGCTTCAATCGCTTGAAAACAACATTCTTGAACGGCTAACAATAATTTAGAAACCATGTGCCAGTACGTCGAACCTAAACCTTCATAACCGAAGAATGTGCCTGAACGGCCTGTAAATTCTTTGTGATTAAAGACCTCCTCGAATGTTTGTAAGACTTTGTCGCTGTCCGCTTTCGCTAAATCGGCGTATTCGGTGGTGCTTAAAGTTTCCAAAGCGGCTTTTACATCGTCGGCATTTCTAAAGTTACCATTGAAGTGATAATCGCCTCGCACGTCTTTTTCGATGAGTTGTGTGTTGCCGTCAGCGACTAATTTTTGTAACAATTCGCTGTTTGCAACTGATGCTGCTGCGATTTTATTTTTAGCTAAAAATCCTTTTAAATCTTTGTTTGGATACAGCAAATACGTGTATTGATCCTCACGGAACAAGGCACTTGCTTTCATGCCGTCCAAGACTTTTAAAATGTCTTTTGAAGACAAATATTTCGCACTTAAAACCGCTACTTGACCTTCTAACATTTCCGCTAAGTACGATACAGAAATTTCTGTTTCGCTTTCGACTGTCATCAAATTATAGGCGTGATACAAGTCGTCGCTGCGTTTGTTGGCATCAATTGAATGTTCTAAATAAGCCAATGTCAACGACGTAAATTGCTGTAATTGAGTTTTGGTAACTGCTACTTTTTCGCCAGAAAATGATTGCTCATAAATTTTCCAACGAAAATCGCTTGCCGCTTGTCCTAAACCGTCTAAAACCGTTTTTCTGTCCGTATCGTTGATTTTTCCGTTCAATAAACCTTTATTTGCTTCGAAAGTTGCTAAAACTTTATTGAAAAAGTCGGCTAATTCTACCGAAACTTCAACACTTTCTACGGCTGTTTTTTCAAAAATAGGCTGAAAGAAATCCATGAAACGTCTTAAATAATACAGCGTCACCATCGACACGCCGTTTCCGACTAAAGCGTTATTCGCATCGTTCCATTCTGGGCGTTGTGTGTTCATCCAAATTCCGCCTTCTGGGATGAAATTCGAGATTTTTGCTAAAGTCGTTGCTAAGATTTTTTCAATAAAATTGACTTTGTAAATCTCACCGTTTGCAGCTTGTAGCAACGCACCGTCTGCACCGATTTCGTCTCGTCTTACACGAATTGCATGGTCGGCAGCTTCGTCAAAAATAACGGTATCTTTTGCATTTTTCAAGGTGTCCGCATAAGTCTTGATTTTATACGGCACGTTGGCATAGACGAAAATATTTTTACTAAAATTAGATTCTAACTGTCCTGGAGCGTGATTTTCAATAAATTCTAAAAATTTCAGTAAATAGATAATTTGGTGATCGCCCCAATAGCCGATATATGACCAAGGATCATCTGGCTCGATTGCTTCCCAATCAAAACCGTCTTTGGTCACACGATACGGGTTGTAACCGTCGAATGTCGAGGCATTTAGAAACTTATGAATCATGCTTTCGATAAACTGCGGATACGAATGAACTAAAGCTTCCCAGTTTTGGAAAATATCTCGCCAGTTTCCTTGATAATCCAGGATTTTAGAGCCATCAATCTCACTTTGTGTATTAATCGAAAACTTGTTCCACGGACGACTCGGGTCACCGTGACGGCGACTAAATTTCAATGGTAAATATTCAAAACACAATCTTTGAAAATCGCTGTCATCATTGGCAGCAGCCAATTCTTTTAGTTCGGAAACGGTAAAAACCTCTGGTAAGGTTTCGATTTTAGATTTGAAATTTTCAAAAACTGCTTTATTAGCTTTCGCTAAATATTTTGCAAAATCCCATTGTTCGATTTGGAAATTATTATCAAAAATACCACCTCGCATGATGTTAAATAAGGTGTTGGCAAAATGACGAGTATCACGAAGATTGTCGGCGGTTAGTTGCAGACCATCAGATGCGGCGTTTAAGTTAATTAAGTTTTGCGTACCGTTTTCAATATCTTTATCAACCGTTTCCGCTAAATCAGTTTCATTAATAATACGGTCAATCATACCGACAACGCCCGAATGATTTTGATTTACATTAGCCACAATCGTCCAATTTTCAGCAGCATTTGCAGCCAAGGTGATTGTTGCATTCAATAAATAAGCGCCTTTTTCCGCTTTTATATCCGTTTCTTCTGTAACTGTTTGCCCTTTTCTAAAATTATCGACTTGCAACGGAGAAACTAAATATTGACAACCGTCTAAGCCTATTGACCAAGCAATATTTGCTTTTAAAGCTTCGCTCGGCTCGGCTCTATCTACCAAAATCGCACTCAATGCAAAAATTCCTAAGCCACTTTCTTTATCTAATTCATTGCGTTTGTACGCATCGACTAAGTTACTTAATGAGTTTTGTTGATAATCTCCAATTCCGGCAGGGACGATATTTTGAATACCGTCTAACAATTCAACTGTTACACTTTCTGCCGAATTATTCGTCAATTTTGCTTTACGAACAAAACCAAACTCATTACTGGAGTTCCAGGCATATTCAAACGTCAATCCTAAATCGTGATTGATTTCTTCAAAAATGATTTTGTTGCCGTACGTATTTTTATACAAGTTGCGAGTGACGTTATATTGACCATCGAAACGTTCTGAGAGCGGTTCCCAGGTTTGCGTTTGGCCGTCTTTTATCACTCTGAAAATACTTTTGCTTCCAGTGACTTCTGTTCCTTCCATAATTTTATCGGAAGTATAATATGGAAATAATGAAAACTGGGCATTTTTTCTGCCCGCCGTCAATCCGCCATTGCTACCAATAAACAACCAGTGATTCGAGTCGCTCACGATGCTCATAAAAAATGTTTGCATCTTATCACAATTCGAAATCTTGAAGTAGTTTTCATTGTCAATAGTTACTTGACTAATAGCTACGCTTGTATCTTTTGGTTTTACTTGTGTTGTATTCATTCCCTTAATTTGTTGTATTGAAAAAGGTCGTCATAAAGTATCAAGCACATTTAAGTTACTTAACACAAATCACAAACTTAATAAGGTTTTAGCCTTATTTTATAATCGTTGTATTTGTATTTAAAATATTTTCAAAATTATATAATATTTTGGTTAGATGAAATTTTTAGTAGTGTAATAATAACACTTTGAGCGGTATTTAATGCTTTGATGTAGTTTTGATGTGGTATTTGAGTATCATACATCATGTGAGAAAGCGACTATTTTGTTGGTTTCTTAATGGTTTCATTCAAAATATTGTTGTGATTTTGACTTTTAGGTTTAGGGAAAGTTTTTTTATAAAATATTGAGTTTTCAGTAAATGATGTTATTTAAATTAAAAAAACGCCCTATTCAACTCAATGAATAAGACGTTTTAATGAATCGTTTTATATTGTTTTAATGATTTTTAGTTTTTTCAAATGATCAAACAATGAATCAAACAATCAATTATTTTCCACCATCGGCGTCTTTCTTTTTACGTTCGAGTTCTGCCAATTCCTTTTTAGCTGCTTCGATTTTATCTTGAAGTGCTTTTAATTCTTTTTCTTTAGCGGCTTCTTTTGCCTTAGCGGCTTCGACCTTATCTTCTATGGTTTTTAACTCTGTCATTTTAGCGGCTTTTGCTTCTTCGACACGTTTGTTTTCTGCCTGAATCAAAGTACGAGTTTGCTCTCTTGCTGCACGAACTTCGGCGGTTGTCTCTTCTCGAATCTCCAATAATTTCGCATTACTTTCTTCTCGTTCAGTAGCGACTTCTCGTGCATATTGTGCTTTTTTAGTTTCGGTATCTGTTCTAATTTTAGCGACTTCTTCGGCTGCTTTTGTCATTGCTTCGGCGACTTGTTCAGTTGCTTTTGTTCTTGCGTTTTTGATTTCTATTTCTGATTCTTTCCGAGCTTTATCTGAAGCTGTTTGATATTCTTTCTTTTTGACTTCGGCTTTTTCTAAAGCTTCGGCGACTTCCATAGCGGATTTTTCTCGAGCTGCTGCGATTTCCTTAGCGGCCTCGGCTTGAGCTTTTTGGATTTTTTCAGCAGCTGTTTTTTGTGCTTCCAAAATGCTCAAAGACAAACGCTTTGTTTCAGCAGCAGCATTTTCACGAGCAGTTTTTATTTCAGTGGCAGTTTCTTGTTTAGCGGCCGATATTTCTAAAGCGGCTTTTTCTTTTGCGGCAGCGACTTCTTCAATAATCGTTTGACGCATTGCGGCTGCTTCCTCTTTTGCCTGTTTGACCTCGTTAGCTGTTTCCGTTTTTGTTTTAGCAATTTCGTCCGCTGCTTTTTTCTTAGCTTCCGATACGGCAATAGCTTCATCACGTTTTACCTTTTCAGATTCCTCTTTGATGCGACCGATTTCGGTTGCAGCTGCTTCTTGAGCTTCTCGAATTTGCGAAGCAGCAAAATTTTTCGCCTCTTTTACTTCCTTAGCCGTCACTTGTTTTGCTTCTGACTCTTTCGCTTTCGCCTCTGCGATTTTTTGAGCCATTTCGGCCTGAATCTTAGTGATTTTTTCTTTAGCAGTTTCTTGTGTTTTATTGATTTCGGTAGAGTATTGTGTTTTCACTTCTGATGCTTTCGCATTTGCTTCTGTAACTTGCTGAGCAGCGATTTCCTGTGCTTTTTTCACTTCTTCGGCTGCTCTTTCTCTTGCGGCAGCGATTGCCTCTGCAACCTCTTTTTTCGCAGCGTCTTCCTTTGCTTTTAGCTCAGCGATTTGTGCTGCTGTTTCTGCCTGAATCCGTTGTAGTTCTTCGTCAGACTTTTTCTTTGTTGCTTCGATTTCTTTAATAATTCTTGCCCGTTGTTCCTCTGCAGTTTCTTTTGTTGTTGCAATTTCGGCTGTTGCTTCGGTTTGAGCTTGTTCGATTTTTTCGGCAGCGGCTTTTCGTACGGCAGCGACCTCTGCCGATGCTGCAGTTTTTTCACGTTCTCCGTCGCTTCTAATAGCGGCTATTTCTGCCTCTGTTTTGGCTTTGATGGCTGCGATTTCGTTATTAGACTTTTCTCTTTCGGTTTCTATTAATTGACGAATTTCTGCAATTTCGATGGCCGCACGTTTCTGTGCTTCCGCAATTTCGAGTGCAATTTGTTCCTTTTCTTTAGCAGCTTGTTCTCTTAAGTCAGCAATCGTCGTTGCATTATTTTTCTTAACAGTTGCCGTTTCTTCGGCTGCTTTACGACGAGTTTCAGCTAAGTTGATTGCAATTTTTTCTTTTTCTAAAGCGGCATTTTCACGAGCAATCGCAACTGCTTCGGCTGCTTGTTCCCTTATTGTTTGAATTTGTTCAGATGCCGTTTTCTTGGTGTTTTCTACATCTTCGAAGGTGACTTCTTTTTGTTCTGCCGCTGTTTCTCGTGCAGCTGCAATCGCTTTAGCCGTTTCTTCCTGAATGCGAGTGATTTCAGCAGACGCATTTTCACGAGCAGACGCTAATTCATCATTATAATTTACTAAGGCTTCTTCTAAGTTTTTCTTAGCAGATTTAATTTCTTCTGCTGCTTGTTTTCGCACACTTGCAATTTCCTCTGCTGATTCTAAACGAATATTTTGAATTTTTTGAGCAGCATTTTTCTTTGCTTCTGCAACTTCTTGTTGCAGTTTTTCAATTTCCGTAGTAGCATTCGCTTTCGCCTCAGCGATTCGTTTTGCCAATGCATCAATATCTTCTTGCATTCTGGCCTGGGCCTTTTTGCGAGCTTCTAAGACTTCATTGGCGATTTCTTGTTTTTTAGCCGCCGCATCTTCCCGAGCAGTTTCTATTTCTTTTGCGGTGTTAGCATTGATTTCTTTGCGTTTATCTTGTGTTTTAGCAATCTCTTCCCGAAGTCGAGCTTTTTCATCCAGTAATTGCTGACGCAATTGATCTAACTCTTTATCATTCAATTCGTCCACTGAAGCTATTCTTGTAGGTGTTGGACTTGGACGACTTCCACCGCTACTTCCGCTACTTGATGGTTTTGAACCTGTGCTTGATGCCGTAGCAGGTTTTGCAGCTCCACCAGATTTACCATACACACGACCAGCTGGTTTATCTTTGACCTTAGATTTAATTAATTTATCATTGTAACAACGAGCTAATGCCAAAAACTCACTTTGACGACTGGATTGTACCGTCAGTTTTTGCATTTCGTTAGTGGTATTATTTTTTAAATAAATAGTGGTAATAATAGAATGAGAAAACCATTCTAAAGCCGCTAAATCTAATTGTAATGTATTCGTGTAAACAGGAACTCCGGACTCTTGTGTCATCTCTCCTGGATCAATGAATTTATAGCCACGCCGTTCTTTGTTATTATCCATGAAAATAATTTCGTTATCTTGTTCTAAAGATTTTCCTCCACGAGAGTGAAAGATTGCTTGAACACCTTTATCATTGTTAACGATTTCTAATCCATAACTGATTAAGTCTCTAACGATAAGTAGTTGTAGCCTACTTTTTAACATATGAACATCTGCAAACTCATTTTCTTCACTAATCGCAGTCGTACAATTTTGCGAGAAGGAAGGAACTACTGTGAGAATGGCGATTGTAATAATAAGTAGTTTGTATAAAGTTGATTTCATTATTTTATGTGTTTTATCAGGTATTAATTTTTTGGACAAGAAGACACAAGCTTGTATGCTGCCATTAAAAAAGAAATACCAACTAAGATTTTACAATATATAGTTTTTTTATAAACAAAAAAAAATGAGTTCCATTTCGAAACTCATTTTTTATAACGAATAATCTTTGGTTTGTTACAACCAAATATGTCATATTTTTATTATTTGACTCATTTTTCGTATTAATTACTCTTTTTTTGTGCCAACAAGTATAACACAGCCATACGAACTGCTACACCATTTTCGACTTGATTGAGGATAATCGAATGTTCAGAATCTGCTACGTCAGATGTCAATTCTACTCCTCGATTAATCGGTCCGGGGTGCATGATGATGATTTTTTTGTTATCAACCTCGTCCAAAAGTTGTTTGTTTATGCCATAATATTGAGAATATTCCCGAATTGACGGGAAGTATTTAATGTCTTGTCGCTCCAGCTGTATTCTTAATACATTTGCTACATCGCACCATTTTAATGCTTTTTTGACATCATATTCGACACCGACTCCTAATTCTGAAATATATTTTGGTATCAATGTCGGAGGCCCACAAACTTTAACTTTCGCTCCTAATTTTGCCAAACAAAAAATATTACTCAAGGCGACCCGGGAGTGCATAATATCTCCAAAAATTACAATTTTCTTACCTTCTAAATCACCTAACTTCTCTCGCATCGAAAAAGCATCTAACAAAGCTTGCGTCGGATGTTCGTGTGTACCGTCACCAGCATTGATAATATTCGCATCAATTTTATTAGATAAAAACACCGGCGCACCAGGTGCCGGATGTCGCATCACAATCATATCTACTTTCATAGACAAAATATTATTGACGGTATCTAATAAAGTTTCTCCTTTTTTTACAGAAGAGCTTGACGAAGAGAAATTGACAACATCTGCCGAAAGGCGTTTTTCTGCTAATTCAAACGAAATCCGAGTTCGAGTCGAATTTTCAAAGAATAAATTCGCAATCGTCACATCACGCAATGCCGGCACTTTTTTAATCGGTTGATTGATGACGTTTTTGAACTGTTCAGCCGTTTCAAAAATCAATCGAATATCGTCTGCCGTGATATATTTAATTCCTAAAAGGTGTTTGGTACTTAATTCAGCCATTTTTTTATATAAATAAACCGTATCGATTTTTAAAACCGACACGGTTTGCGATTAACTATTTTTATTCGGCATTAAAACTACTTTATCTTCGCCATGAACGGCTTGCCACTCGACTTTTACGTAAGCATCGTCCAGAGTATCTACATCTAAACCCACATAATCTGGGTCAATCGGCACATCACGGTTGAAACGACGATTGATTAAAACCGCCAGTTCTACTTTTTCAGGTCGTCCGTAATGTTGAATGGCATTGAGTGCCGCATTTATTGTTCGTCCGCTATACAAAACATCATCTAAAAAGATGACTTTTTTGCGTTCGACTGTAAACGGCATTTCAATTGGATGTGGTACTAAAATCGTATCACGACGACGAAAATCGTCTCGATGAAAGGTCACATCTAATTTGCCATATTTTAAATCTACAAATCCCAGTTCTACCAATCGTTGATGAATCCTATCACTGAAATAGATTCCACGAGGTTGAATACCTACTAAACAGGATTCCGAAAAATCTCCGTGATTTTCAATCAATTGTTGACAAATTCGCTCAATCGTCAACCCCAAACGAGGCGATTCTAATATGGTTCTATTCATTGTTTTATGTTCGAGTGTTTGAGTGTTTGAATGTTCGAGTGTTTCCGTACGACAACATTTAAACACTCGAACATTTAAACATACAAACAAAAAACTACATATATTCTGGCATTTCAATACCCAATAAACCGACTGCCGTTTTCAGTGTTTGACCAACGATTTCATTCATTTGCAAACGAAAGGCTTTGGCTTCGTCCGATTCTACATTTCTAAAAATCGGTAAATCGTGGTAAAATCTATGATACGTTTTCGCCAATTCATACGCATATGTGGCGATTTCTGACGGGTCGTAAGTTTTGGCTGCTTGTTGGATTTTTTCAGGAAACTGCTGCACCAAAACCAACAAATCTTTTTCTAAAGGTTGTAACGTATAATTTGCAGCGATAGACGCATCGTAATTACCAGCTTTTCTTTTTACAGACCGAGTTCTTACGTAAGCATTCTGAATATAAGGTCCAGTTTGTCCTTGCAAATCTAAAGATTCTTCAGGATTGAAAACCATTCTTCTTTTTGGATTGATTCTCAACATAAAATACTTCAATGCACCCATTCCGACTTTCGTCCAAATATCTAACTTTTCTTCGTCTGACAACTCACTTAAAGTTCCTCTTTCTTGTGATTCTGAAATAGATAAATTCACGACTTCATCCATCAAATCGTCCGCATCGACTACCGTTCCTTCCCGTGATTTCATTCTGCCTGTCGGCAAATCTACCATTCCGTAAGACAAGTGGAAAAAGCCGTCAATATTTGGCAAACCTAATGACCGCAAGGTTTCAAACAATACTTTGAAATGATAATCTTGTTCGTCACCGACGACATAAACCATTTTCTCCATATTATAATCTTCCGTCCGATTGTAAGCCATTCCAATATCTTGCGTAATGTAAACGGACGTTCCATTACTTCTCAAAACCAGTTTATGGTCGAGTTTTTTATCCGACAAATCGATCCAAACCGAGTTATCGTCTTTTTGATAAAAAACTTCATTTTTTAAACCAGCTTCAATTTTATCTTTTCCTAATAAATAAGTATTCGATTCGTAATAATTCTTTTCAAAAGAAACGCCTAACCGTTCGTAAGTTTCGCCAAAACCACTGTAAACCCATTGATTCATTTTCTGCCACAACGCTCTAACTTCCGTGTCGTTTGCTTCCCATTTCAGGAGCATTTCGTTTACTTCCGCACCGAGTTTACTTTCGTTATTAAAATATTTATTTTTATAAACATTTTTAAAAAAATGTGATTTTACATCAAAATCAGCTTGTTTATCCTTTTTCTGATTGCTAATCAACTTCTTCACGTCCGTTTCTGCTAACCAATTTTCAAAAACAGTGTTAGCTTCTTCAGTTTGTTGCCAAGCGTCGTATTCTTCAGATAACTTATTATTAAAAATCACATAATACTTACCGACAAAATGATCACCTTTTAAACCAGCACCTTCTGGCGTTTCGCCATTTCCGAACTGTTCCCAAGCTAACATTGATTTACAAATATGTACACCTCTGTCGTTGATAACTTGCGTTGTCGTCACGTCATAACCTGCGGCTTCCACGATTTTCGCAGCCGACCAACCTAAAAGGTTATTTCGAATATGTCCTAAATGAAGCGGTTTATTGGTATTTGGAGAAGAAAATTCGACTAACACTTTTCGACCATTTGAAGGAGCAAAACCGTAATTTTCTGTGTTCAAAACAGTTTCCAAAAAGTCTATCCAATAGCTATTGGCAACAGATAAATTTAAAAAGCCTTTGACTACACTGTAATTTTCTACAATCGTTACATTTTCTTTCAAATACGCTCCCAACTCTTCCGCAATCATTGGCGGAGCTTTGCGAGCAATTTTTGAAAATGGAAAAACGACCACTGTATAATCTCCTTCAAACTCTTTCCGAGTCACGTTTACAGGTACTTTCACAGCTGGAAAATCCTGTCCGTACAAGGCTGCAATCGCTGCAACAACCTCACTTTGTAATGTCGAAATAATATTCATTTTTGAGCTATGTTTTTATTTAGCTTTCTTAACTCGCAAAGGTAGGTTATTCGTTCCTTGTTTAATAGATTAAAGAGGATTTTTTGTGCGGTTCGTAATTGGGACGCTGAAAACACTGAAAATGCCGAAACTCGCTGAATGTTTACTTCGCAAACTTTGAAATTATTATAAAACTATTTTATCATTCTTTAGCGTAGTTAAGCGTTTTCAGTGTCAATCAGCGTTTCAATATAATTAAAAACGTGCTGGATATTCTACATAATTTCGTGGTGTTTCGTATAGCCGAACGCTGACATCATATTTATCGTCCAGTTTTTCTTTTAAAATTTTCCAAATGACGATACAGATGTTTTCTGCTGTAGGATTTAGATTTTTAAACTCTTCCACTTCTAAATTCAAGTTTTTGTGGTCGAGTTTTTTTTCAATATCATTTTTAATAATATCTTTCAATATTTTTAAATCAATCAAATAACCCGTTTCCTCGTCAATCTCTCCTGATACACAAACTTCCATTTCGTAGTTGTGGCCGTGATAATATTTATTGTTACACAAACCAAAGATTTTTTCATTCTTTTCGTCTGACCAGTTTGGATTGTGTAAGCGATGTGCTGCGTTAAAGTGTGCTGTTCTAAATGCTGAAATTCTCATTTTATCAGTTTTCAGTAGGCCGTTTTCAATAAACAGATTATAATTAATTGTCTATTGTTTACTGAAAACTGCCTACTGATTATATTTTTCACAAGCCAAACAAAAACCTTTGCGAATGGTTTAATATCTGAAAACTAATCATCACCGAGCAATCGGGACAGGCTAAAAAAACTAATCACAAATCACTAATATCACTAATTATGATTAATTTTGTAATTTGCAGTTTAATAATGACAAATATATCATCTATACATCAATATTCCATCGAAGGAATCGGAGGAGAAACAATTGATTTTGAGGCGTTTAAAGGGAAGTATATTTTGGTCGTCAATGTAGCATCTGAGTGTGGTTACACACCTCAATATAAGCAGTTGCAGGAATTGTACGATAACTATAAAGATAAATTGGTAATTGTCGGTGTACCGTGTAATCAGTTCGGTGGACAAGAACCTGGCTCAGAAGCTGAAATACAAAAATTCTGTAAAGTTCGCTATGGCGTAACTTTTCCGTTGACGAAAAAGATCAATGTGAAGGGTAAGAACCAGCACGAGTTGTATAAGTTCTTGACAAACAAGTCATTAAATGGTGTTCAAGATAGCGAAGTACGTTGGAATTTTCATAAATATCTTCTCGATACTAAAGGTCATTTGATCAAAGTTTACCCTTCTTCCGCAAGTCCTTTTGAGGTAATTGACGAGCTGTAGTATTTGTACGTGTTCTAATGTTTGAATGTTCAAATATTGTTGACACTCAAACATTCAAATAATTGAATCACCGAACAATCGAAATATCGAAAAAATCGGGACATTCGAATAAAGAAATGAAATTCAGTCAAGTCATCGGGCAGGCGAAGCCGAAAGCATTGTTGAAAGGTATGGTGGAAAGCGAACGGATTCCGCATGCACAGCTATTTTTGGGTGCGAAAGGTGCCGGAAATTTGGCGTTGGCAATGGCTTTTGCTCAGTTGACGTTGTGCGATAACCCGAAAGGTGGCGAGGTTTGTGGACGTTGTGTGAATTGTATCAAGGCGAAGAAAATGATTCACCCTGATATTCACTATTCGTATCCGACGGTGGGTTCAAAAGTCGTTGCAACTAACTTTTTGAAGGAATGGCGACAAGCGGTGGCCGAAAACCCGTACATGAACCTCAATCAATGGTTACAAAAAATCGGGGCTGAAAATAAACAAGGGAATATTAATAAAGACGAATGTTTGGCGATTGTTAAAAAGTTAAGTCTAAAAACATTTGAGGGAAAGTACAAAATTCTAATCATGTGGTTGCCCGAATTTTTGGGGAAAGAAGGGAACCGCTTATTGAAATTAATCGAAGAACCACCAGAAAATACGCTGTTTGTACTCGTTGCTGAAAATCAAGAATTGATTTTAAATACAATTTTGTCAAGATGTCAAATTGTCAAAATCAATCCGTTGCAAGATGAGGAAGTTGCACAAGGATTGGTAGAAAAGAAGGGCATTGGTGAAGAAGAGGCGATGACAATCGCTCGATTAGCAAACGGTGATTTTAATGAAGCGATGTTTTTGACCGAACATACGGAAAATGATAACGCTCAATTATTTTTGGAATGGTTCAGGAGTTGTTACAAAGGTAACGCAAAGGAATTGGTAACATTAACAGATAACTTGGCAAAGTTAGGGCGAGAAAATCAAAAATATTTTTTGACCTATTCGCTACATTTTCTACGAGAATTAATGGTTTTGGGTGTCACCGGCAATGCCGAGAATATACGCTTACAAAGCACCGAAAAACAAACGGCTCTAAATATGAGTCGAGTAGTTGATTTTCAAAAAGTCAGAAAAATAAATGACTTAATCAACGAAGCAATTTTTCACGTAGAACGAAACGCCAACCCCAAAATCTTGTTTTTGGATACCTCAATTAAATTACATAAAGTTTTGAGAAAGCAGTGATTGGTGATTGATAATTGATAATTGGTTTACGACCAAAATTTATATTAATGCTTAATTTCCAAATATTAAATTCACTCAACTCAAAACAAACAACTTGGTAATCGGTAATTGGAATTAATTGTTTTTAAAATAGAAACCTATAAGGTTCTAAAAAATCTTACAGATTTACAATTAGATTGGTCAGTTTTGAATATTCGTAAATAGCCAGTCGCCAATCACTAATCACCAATCATTATAAATTATGGGATGTGCAAGTTGTTCGACAGGTGGATGTGGAGTAAAAACTGTCGATGGAAAAAGTGCTTCGGGCTGCAAAGGAGAAGGCAGTTGCGGTTGCAATAAGAAAAATACTTACGATTGGTTATCAGATATTGAACTACCAGAATACAATGCGTTTGATGTCGTAGAAGTGAGCTTCAAAAATGGAGCAAGAAAGGGCTTTTATGTGAATCAAGGATTTTCTCGTGCAGAAACAGGAGATAACGTCGTCGTAGAAGCAGGAACAGGCTATGATGTAGGAACGATAACACTTTCAGGCGAGTTAGTCCGTTTGCAAATGAAGAAGAAAAAGGTATCGACAACAGCAGTACTGCCGAATATAATTCGTCGATGCAATGAACGTGATTTTGAAAAATTGCAGGATGCACGAAGTCTGGAGCAGCAAACAATGGTTCGAGCAAGGGTCATTGCTCGTTCGTTGAAACTGGATATGAAAATCGGTGATGTCGAATATCAAGGCGATCGCCGAAAAGCGACTTTCTATTATACGGCTGATGGACGGGTAGATTTTCGTGAATTGATAAAATTATTCGCAAAGGAGTTTAAGGTTAAAATCGAAATGCGTCAAATCGGTGCCAGACAAGAATCTGCACGAATTGGCGGCTTAGGCTCTTGTGGACGAGAGTTATGTTGCTCGACCTGGCTGACGGATTTTAAATCGGTTTCTACGGCTGCGGCTCGATATCAAAATTTGGCAATTAATCAATCAAAATTATCGGGGCAATGTGGACGTTTGAAGTGTTGTTTGAATTATGAATTGGATAGTTATATGGATGCTTTAACGGATTTTCCGAAAAAAGCAGATGTTTTACTCACCGAGGCAGGAAAGGCAACCTTAGTGAAAACGGACATTTTCAAACGAACGATGTATTACGTTTATCGTGGTAGTAAAAATAATAAATTCTATCCATTAGATGTAGAACGGGTTAAGACAATACTGGCAATGAATGCCAACGGTAAAAAGCCTATCGAGTTAATGCCAACAGGCTATGAAACCATGATTGATGCAATTGAAGAACCTGATTATAAGGCAGTTAACGATGTCTTAGAATTAGCTCCTTTAGAGAAACGCAAACGTAAACGCAGTAGAAATCGTAAACGTAGTAGAGGTGAAACTCCGCAAAGAAATACGGTTAAAGGAATAGACAAACCAACTACTCAACAGGAGGCGAAACCTATTGCTAAAATGTCAAAAACAAATACCAAAACAACTAAATCGAATAGGGGAACGAAGTCGAATAAATCGACGGATAGACCAGCTACGAAACCAATAAGTAAACAAAAGACTAGACCACAAAAGGCAAAGAAGACGGCAACTAAACCACCTCAACAACAGGTAAATAAACCCGTTGCAGATAAGCAAAATACGAATCCACAAGAGGGACAACAGCCGAAAAGTGACAAGCCAAAAAGTAAATTTAAGAGGAGACGACGACCGAAAAGGACTAACGACAAACCAAAGGTAAATCCGCAAGCACCTCAACCAAAAAATCAAGAGGGGCAAAGCACGGAAAATCCTACGGAAAAGAAGAATTTTAAGCGTCGCCGTAGAAATCGGAACAGAAATCGGAATAGAAATAATGATACTAATAAGGGAGAATAGTGCTGTTATGCCTGATTACCCTTTAGGCTTCAAAGCCATTGTTTTCTAATCAAAATAATGGCTTTAAAGCCGATGTTTATGCCATAAAAAGGGCAGCATCCATTCTTAGATTTTACAATTAGTTATTTCCGAGGTGTATAGGTTGATTTCTTATACTTTTTTTATAAAGCACACAAAAAGTTATATCATACTGGTTAAAATATTTTATTATTCATACTATTTTTATACAAAAAGTGACATTGAAATTAGTAATAAAAAAGGCAGTTTTTAATTAATCAAGTATTTTTTTCAAACTTTTATTCAGTTTGAAATAGCTGTATTTGAATTTAATCGAAAGAATCAAGCGATGCAATATTCATATATTTTGACCATAAATGCTGTGACAATCGACAATACAAAAGTCCGAAAAATGTAAATTATTAGTCAATTAAATGTAATTGAAAGACGTAGTATGACAATGAGTCTATTATAAATAAATTAAATATGTAGGACTTAGCAATAGGAAGGGTTGTGTATTATATGAAATACATATGTTAGTTTTAACTAATTCTTAATAGAAACCTAATTGTCATTCTATTTTACTATTAATATTTGTGACAACATTGTGACAGAAAAAAACTTATGTAACTATACTTTTGCAGTTAAATATGTGAAATACATGAGTGAGATTTCAATATACAAAACCATTACAGTAACCCACAAAACTACAAATCTCAAACAAATAAGTGATTATGTAGTGATGGGCCATAACGATGATCTAAAAGAATTATTGCACGATTTGAAGGCAAAGTTCGGTTTAGGTGAGCTATTGTATTTGTCTACCTGCAATCGTGTGCTATACCTTTTTACGACACCCTATGAGGTGAATGCAGACTTCACAAAACGTTTTCTTACGGCAATTAATCCGAAGTTTCAAGAAAAAAAGGCTGATAAACGAATAGATGAGGAAGTCCTTCGATACGAAGGGGTTCAAGCTGTTCATCACATCTATGAAGTGGCGGCCTCTGTTGACTCTTTAGTGGTCGGCGAACGAGAAATCTTGCGTCAATTGAGAGAGGCGTATCAGCAGTGTATAGACTGGGATTTGACAGGAGATAATCTGCGATTATTGATGCGTTATGTGGTGACTGGTGCGAAGAAAGTGTATGCTCATACTCGAATTGGTGAAAAACCTATTTCGGTTGTTTCGTTAGCTATTCAAAAGATGTTGAGTACGAAGTTTTCTCGTCGTTCTCGTATCCTGTTAGTTGGAGCAGGTCAAACGAATAACTTGGTTTCTAAATTTTTAGTAAAATACGAATACAATAACGTCACGGTTTTCAACCGTACATTCGAAAAGGCTGAAAAGTTAGCATCAAAATTTTCGAACGGCCAGGCATTGAGTTTAGATGAGTTGGCTCATTACAGAAAAGGATTCGATATTATTATTGCTTGTACTGGTTCTGTAAAACCTTTGATCACGAATGAGGTTTATGCCAATTTGTTGAATGGCGATGATCAACATAAATTAGTCATCGATTTATCAATTCCGAATAACGTGGATAGAGGTATTGCGGCAGCGCATGATGTAAATTATATCGAAATTGAGGATATTCGTCAATTAGCAAAAGTTAACTTAGCTTTCAGAGAAAGAGAAGTGACCAATGCTCGAGCGATTTTGACAGAGGAAATTGAAGAATTCGAGGTGCAATTTCGTCATCGTCAAGTAGAAATAGCGATGCGAGATATTCCCGTTCAGATGAAAGCGGTAAAGGTCAAAGCGATGAATGAAGTCTTCAAGAAAGAATTAGCGGATTTGGATGAAAATACCATCGACTTGATGGAACGAATGTTGTCTTATATGGAAAAAAAATGTATCAGTATTCCGATGAAAATGGCTAAAAAAATGGCAGTCGGTCAATAAAAAAATGAATACTTGTTCGTTTTAAAGTCGTAAATCGCCATGTTGTTATCAGCATGGCGATTTTGTTTTTATTATTAAAATCACATTCCAAGCGACTTCACTCGCCGCTCAATACTCCACCAACTCGCTCCAAAAAACAACACGATGAACGCAATTGCTACCAAATATGTCAGCATCGAAAAGTTATTATCCAAGCTAAAACCTTGTTCTGTTGTCCAATCCACAAAGAAGTAACGACCAACTGCCAGTGCTATAAACGTCAACACCACGACGCTTCCAAATAGTATGGCTAAGTTGCGGATCAAGACTTGACTAATCGTTTTGTGTCGATGACCAATTTGTAATAAAAGCTGAATATCTCGGCTTGATTCTGCGATGACCAATTGAAAATTTAGCATAAAAACCAAAAATGATAAGAAAACGATAATACCGCCAATTACCCCAATGACGCTCAACAATAGTTGTAACAAGACTTTCAACTCTTCACCAATTACACGACCTCGACTAATTTCATAATTTTTCTCTTTTAAATAATCCATTAATTCTTGACTGTACGGATTGTCAGTAGAAAAAATCAGACGAGAAGGTTTTTCTGCAATTCCGTTGCCTAATTGTTTATTGGTATAATCCAAAAAAGACTGTGGTACAAGTATCGAATTAATTCTATCTGAAAATCCTGCAATTCGACCTTGATAACGTCGAGTTGTACCGTTGCCACTTACCGTAACTGTAAACGAAACTTGCTTAATCGTACTTTGCGTAAATTGCGGATAACCTTGACTCGGGGCAAACCCAAAATTGTATAACGCCAAATAATCTCGAGAAATCACCAGCGGAATTTCTCGATCACTCGGCGACCAATTCCAACCTCTCGGCTTCACATCCAGAAACATATCAGGAACGGCTTCCATAAACATTTCGCTATAAAAACCAAGCATTTGACTTGATGCCGACACTCGAAATTGATTTGATTTAAACGCACCAATTTCGTCCACAAAATCCTGTTGTTCCAACGCCTCAATTTCTTTTTTCGAAAAAGTCGAAGCACCGCCCAGCGTATTGAGTAAACTCACTTTTTTATTAATCATCAAATAGCCCTCTTCTCGACTATTCGATGTGCCGTCCATCAAACCTTGCAGATCTGAATAAAACTGCACGGCCTGCAACAGCAACAACATTCCGATAAATGTCCCAACTGCGGCACCCAAAATTTGCCATTTGTTCCGACCTTTCCACAATAACTTATTGAGTAGATTTTTCATTCTTCTAAAAACTAAGTGAGCAGGTGACTCGAAATCACCTGCTCACTATTCATGATTTTAATTTCTCACAAATAAAAACTTGATTCCCTTGTATAACCCCACAAAAATATATCCTAATGGTCCAGGTTTTGCTTTTGTGAAAAATCGAACACTCACACTCGAATATTGAATCTGTTTATCATAGCTGTTGAGTTGGCCTTTTAGTTGTTCGATTTGCGTATTCAATCGCTCCAGTTCTCGTTCAATTTCCAAAATATCGCTGACTTTGTCCGCTTTATTCAACAACTCTAAATAACGTTTGCGACTTTTTTTCGCATTTTCCAAACGAATGTCCATGTCGGCATACGCTTCCGTTACATCTTGCGAATACACATTTCGACTCTCGACCTCGCCCATTGTCGCTACCTCGTCCATGAATGCATTCAACTTTTCCGCAGGAATTCGAACCGTCACATTATCAATATCCGAACTCACCATATAACCTCCTTGATGCTTTGCTTTCGCAATAACGGCCTTCGTTTGTTCCTCAATTTCATCGACTTCGATTCGCATTGAAGCGTTGTAAATAATTTTGCGTTCGGTTTCTTTTACTTTTTTATCAATATCATAACTGGCTTCCGCCCTTTCGGTATAGGCATAATCTGACTTTGCAGCAGAATTATAAGTCGTTGCACTGCAAGAAGTTAGCAGAATTCCGATCGTTATGATGATTGATACTTGAAATAGTTTTTTCATGTTTTTTATTTTTTAAGCCTCAGACGCTTTCCGTCATTCCTATTTGGTTCAGCATGACGGACATTATTTGGTTTTTAAATTATGACCTAATTTAAATGAACCGCCATCGCTTCCACATCACGAATCTGCACATCAATATTTTCACTCAACGTCGTTGCTAATGACAAACCAACGTAATTTATGGAAATCGGAAAACTTTTATGTTTTCTATCGACCAACACGGCAACTTCCACTTTCTTTGGAACAATATCCAACAAAACAGGCTGCATCGCATAGAAAATCGTGCGGCCAGTATTCGCTACATCATCCACAAAAATCAAGGCTTTCCCTTCAAGCTCATCCAAAGGCGTTTGGATTTCTACGGCTTTCGCCAATGGTGCAGCGGGATTTAACATGACTTGTGTCATCAAAAAAGTCGGTTTTGCAACTTCAATCGAGTTGATTGCCTCTAATAACATCTGGGCAAACCCCAAACCATTATTATTAATACCAATAAGGTAAACTTCCGTTTCGTCATGGTTTTGTTCCAATATCTGAATTGCCAAACGCTTAATTTTTTGCTTTATCTGTTGTTCGTTTAATATAAGTGCCATTTTAGTTTACGTTATTTTGTAGTTGTAGTAGTTATCAGTCGTTCTTGATATGATTAGAAACTTTGAGTTTAAAGCTTCCAAAGTCAAAATTTTTAACCGATTTTTCCGTTCTTACGAACAAAAATTATGTAGAAAAACTTTAAACTACGAATCTACTAAATCAAAAATTCAAAACTAAGCGATTTTTTACGAAATTTAGCCTTGGAAGAAAGATTTTATCAATGAGTTGCCTTTCATAATTACAGCAACTCCAAACACTAACAAGAAACATGGCTCAAATATTATTTGCAATCCTAAGCATCAGTTCGGTAGGATTTTTCCTATATAAAGCCTCGAAAATTAGGCGAAACGTACTTTTAGGACGAGAAGAGAAAATCACTGGCAATGTCGGGCAACGTATCAAAAATGTGTTGTTAGTTGCTTTTGGTCAAAAGAAAATGTTCAAACGTTGGTTACCGGCAACGCTACACTTCATCATTTATGCGGCTTTTCTGATTACACAAATCGAATTGATTGAGATTTTTATTGATGGTTTCACTGGCAATCATCGCTTGATTTGGCACGCTATCGAAGGTACTTTTCTGGGTAGTATTTATACTTTCATAATAAGTTTTATCGAAGTCCTTTCGGTTTTAGCGTTTGTTGCGACTTTTGCGTTTTTAGCAAGGCGTAATTTGTTGAAAATTCCACGTTTTCACAAACCTGAAATGAACGGTTGGCCAAAATTAGACGGTAACATTATTCTGTATTTAGAAATCTGTTTAATCGTTTTCATCTTTATGATGAACTCTGGCGATTTGGCACTACAAGCAAAAGGATACGCTACATATCACGAAACTGGTAGTTTTGCCATTAGTCAATTTATTGCCCCGCTTTGGTCAGGAATGGACGAATCATCTATTATTCTAATAGAAAGAATCGGCTGGTGGGGACACATTTTGACGGTTTTCGTATTCTTAAATTACTTACCATATTCTAAACATTTACACATCATGCTGGCGTTTCCGAATGTCTATTTTGCTCGTGTCGAGCCAAAAGGTGAAATGACGCATTTGGACAGCGTAACGGAACAAGTTAATGAACTGTTTGGCGATGACGAAGTAATCCCAGAACCTGTTATCGAAACGGCTAATTTGAAAACAGAAAAAAATCCAGCTGTAGTTTTAAATATTGAAAAAGAGGAAACTTTAGATGATATTTTCGGTGATACCGAAAGTTCAGGAGAAGACTTAGATGATATTTTTGGTGATTTAGGAAGCGAAGAAAAGCAAGAGGATTTGACGGATATTTTTGGTGATTTAGGAAAGACTGAAAACAATGAAGATATCGAAGATATATTCGGTGATGTTGGAACAAGTGAGGAAAAAGAGGAAGAGCTATCAGATATTTTTGGTGATATCGGAAATTCGGAGGAGCATGAAGAAAGTTTGGACGACATCTTTGGCGATACAGGAAGCTCGGAGAAAGACGAGGAAAGTTTAGATGATATTTTTGGTGATACGGGAAGTTCAGAGGAATCGGTCGATGATATTTTTGGAAATAACCAAGAAGAAAATATTGACGATATTTTCGGAAACAACGAAAATGAATCCATAGATGATATATTCGGAAACGATAACAACGAAAATCAAACCGAAGAACTTGACGACCTATTTGGCGATCAAGAATTGGGGACAGGCGAAAGCCGAGAGACTGTGGGCAGTGAGCAGTTGATCCCGAACACTTGGGATAAGCAGCAACAAGAAGACGAGGACATTATGCCAAAATTTGGTGCAAGTGATGTCTTTGATTTGAGTTGGAAACATATTTTAGCCGCTTATTCTTGTACAGAATGCGGTCGTTGTACATCGGTTTGTCCTGCGAATATGACTGGTAAAAAGTTGTCACCTCGAAAAATCATGATGGATGTTCGAGATAGGGCTGAAGAAGTCGGGAAAACATTGGATGAAAATCCAAATATGACCAAAGAAAACTACGACGACGGCAAAGATTTATTCAGCTATATCACGACCGAAGAGTTACACGCTTGTACGACTTGTAACGCTTGTGTCGAAGCCTGTCCGGTGATGATTGCACCACTGGATATTATTCAAGAAATGCGTCGTAACATGATTTTGGATAAGGCCGAAGCCCCAGAATCATGGAATGTCATGTTTACGAATATCGAAAACAACGGTGCTCCATGGCAGTTCTCAAGTAATGACCGTGAGAAATGGATAACGGAATAACGGTCGCTCGTTCCTCGCTTGACGGCATACGGACGCTTCGCTTGACGGACGTTCGTACCTCACTCGACGGAAAAATATTACTAATAAAATTATTAAAAAAAAATAGCCCAAAGGGCTTAGAACATAAACATAGGGCAAAGCCCTATGAACTCAAAGAAATTATGAAAGTACCAACAATGGCACAACTAAAAGCCGATGGAAAAACACCAGAAATCTTATTCTGGGTCGGCTGTGCGGGAAGTTTCGATGATAGAGCAAAAAAGGTAACGAAAGCCTTTGTCAAAATATTAAATGCGTGTGATATTGACTTTGCGATTTTGGGCAAAGAAGAAGGTTGTACTGGCGATCCTGCTCGTCGTGCTGGTCACGAGTTTACGTATCAAGTCGCAGCCAAGAATAATATTCAAACACTGAATATGTATGGCGTAAAGAAAATCGTCACGACTTGTCCGCACTGTTTTAATATCTTGAAAAATGAATATCCAGCCTTAGGTGGAAATTATGAAGTGACGCATCACACCAAATTTTTACAGGATTTGATTAATAATGGTCAAATTAAAATGAAAGAAGGCGGTACGTTTAAAGGCAAAAAAATTACGTATCACGATTCGTGTTATATCGGACGTGCGAATGGCATTTATGAAGCACCTCGTTCGGTTTTGCAGGCGTTGGATGCAGAATTGGTAGAAATGAAACGTTGTCGTACCAATGGTTTATGTTGTGGTGCAGGTGGCGCTCAAATGTTTAAAGAGGACGAACCTGGAAATAAGCGTATCAATATCGAACGCACGGAGGAAGCACTTGCAACAGGTGCAACTGTGATTGCAGCGAATTGTCCGTTTTGTTTGACGATGATGCAAGATGGTGTGAAGAATTTTGAGAAGCAAGAATCTGTAATGGTTTATGATTTGGCGGAATTGGTGGTGCAAAGTATGTAATTCGAAGTGTGAGTTTTAAAGTATAAAATGTACTAAAAAAAGGTTAAGTCCCAAAATCTTGAGGATTTGACCTTTTTTAATGTCAAAATCAATTATTAATGGTCAAAACGTACATTTAAACTCTATTTTTGACCACGAATAAAAACGATAAAGCACAAAAGTTGTTATAACGAATATTTAAGTCAGATATGAATTTCTATAAATTATATAAATCTTCCTAAGATGTAAATTTGTGTAATTTGTGGAAATCCGTGTCAAGAAAAATAACCAAACAAATGAAGAAAGTTTATCACTTAAAAACCTGTTCAACTTGTCAGCGAATTATCAAAGAATTGGGAATAGGGGAGGAGTTTGAATTACAAAACGTAAAAGAAAAACATATCACAGCAGCGGAACTCGATGCGATCAAGGAAAAAGTTGGAAGCTATGAAGCCTTATTCAATCGACGTTCAAAACAATATCGAGGTCAAGGATTACACGAAATGGAATTGACGGAAAATGATTATCGTCAATATATTTTGCAGGAGTACACTTTGCTAAAACGGCCAATTATCTTAATTGGCGACGAGGTCTTTGTTGGAAATTCTAAAAAAGTGGTGGCTAGTGCCAAAAAAGCATTAGAAGGTGCTTAGAAGCGGGTTATTCCCTGACTTTTGATTAGATTTTGTCTGGAGTGCGTAAATTTAAACGGTAAAACATATTTGTTAAAATTAATATTTTAATAAATAGATTTTGCGTAAGTTGTTTATCCGGAATAGATGGAATAAATAATATTTCGTTACTAAGAATTATAAATTTTTCCTATTTTTGGTTTTAACAAAAGTTGAATGTAGAAATCAACTAATCAAAACATATATAATAAAAAAGCTATGGCACGAATTCTTTTAGTGGAAGATGAAGAAAATATTAGAGACCTCGTTAAGTTAAATCTTGAAATGGAGGATTATGAGGTGGTTTGGACAGATAATGGAAAAGACGCATTTAAGTATTTTCAGGGTCAACATTTTGACTTGTTGATTTTAGATGTGATGTTGCCAGAGGTTGATGGTTTCCAACTTTGTGAACAAATCCGTTTAGAGAATTTAGATGTTCCTATCATTATGTTGACGGCAAAAGACACAACGCTTGATAGAGTACAAGGATTGAAAAAGGGAGCGGATGATTACATCACGAAACCGTTCAATTTAGAGGAGTTATTGTTGAGAATCAAGAATTTACTTCGCAGAACTTCTAAAGATCCGGTTCATACACCGGAAACGGTTTCTTTCGGAGATAATCATATCAACTTTGTCACTTTTGAAGCAACTGGTCAAAAAGGGGATTTCAATTTGACGAAAAAAGAAGCGATGTTGTTGAAATTATTGATTGATAGAAAGAATGAAGTCGTTTCTCGTCAGCAAATCTTGCAAGCAGTTTGGGGATATGATGTTTATCCTTCGACTCGTACAATTGATAATTTTATCTTATCTTTTAGAAAGTATTTTGAGAAAGATCCAAAACATCCGAAATTCTTTTTATCGGTTCGTGGAGTTGGGTATAAGTTTGTAGAAAAATAATCTCTAGGTATAGATTATCAGGTGTTGACGTTTTGACGTGAATATCAAAAGGTCGGCTGCTATTTGAGCAGCCGACCTTTTCAGTTTTTGACAAGCGGCTTTCTAAAAATAAGGCCATAAAAAAAGGGCGATTAGTATCGCCCTCCAAACTTTATGAAAAACCTTTCTATCATTATGAAAACTACATCTTGTTGACATATAAACGTGTCATAATGAGAAAAGTTATTTATTTTGGGAAATCAGAATCTTAATTATTTGTTAAAGCAATTAAGCTTTGTGAATTTCTTCCTTGACAAACGACACGTTTGATTTTAATCTATTAAAAAAGTTAGTTCTTAGTTTTCCATTTCGTTTACCAGATACATTAATGGATTGATTTGTCAGGCGATGTAACCAAACTTGTGTTTGCGTGTGAAAAACTTCGTTTTCAGTTGCTAAATAGTTGAGGGTATTTTGACTTACAAAGACCATTTTACGCTTTTCGGAAGTGATCAAAATTGTATTATTACTCACCGACACATCGTTGTATAATAATTGAAAGTTTTGATTCTTCGGTGGATTTTTTTGAGGGTGAAATTTCTTACTAATACTTGCTTGTCGTTTCATGTGTTCTAATAAATCTGCAATCGAATCACAGACTTTCAGAGCATCTTCTTTACTTTGAAACAAGTCGTGCGACCAGCAATAATAGACTTCTTTTAGTACGGCATCTACGATTTCTGAACTCCAAATTTCAGTAGAATTGATTTTTAAATATTGTTTCCACGAACGTTCGCCCAGTTCTTGTGTATCCGATTGTTCGGTCGAAACGTAGAATTTTGCTTTTTTGAACTCTGGTAAATCGTAAACCGTTCTTCCCCAAAAAAATAATTTAAAAGCTGCTAAAACAGGAAATTGAAACAAGGTAAATAAAGGAAATTCACTGGCAGCATACACCATTTTGCGAGTGCCAAACATATCCAAACTCCGAAACTCTTCTAATATTCCAATAAAAAAATCATCTAAATCCTTGATATTATAATCAAATGCTCGAAAAGTGAAAGGAATCACGGAAGGCGTTTCTCGCTCTAAATTATCTAACGATAAGCCATAACGAACGGCTAATTTGTAAGCCTTGTCCAGAGATAGTTCAGATTGATTGCGCATCAAAGCAAAAGCCTCATTGACCGTAATGCCCAAAACTCCAGCGACTTCAAACTCCGCAGGATGATGTGTCGGCACTTTTTCCCGTATTTTATCGAATATTTTATTCTGAATTTTCATTTTAGATTAATTGTTAGGTTGCTTTGACGAATACAGGTGAAAATAATGTAATCATCGAGTCATCCACATTTTAATGAAACTCGAACAATCAATACATTACTTTTGATATAACCGAATACCGCCACCATATACCCAGCCGTTTTTACCATCAGGAGTTTTGACTTTTAGCCAGCGTTCGTCATATTCAATTCCGTCTAAGGTAATTTTTTGTTTGAATGATGATGTTTCACCTTGAAAACTGATTTGTGCATTTAGTGGTAAAGTGGTCACGACAGAACTTGTCAGATATGGTTCTGCACGGACTTTTAAGCCTTCTGCCCAAACAAATAAGGCAGTTGGTCGCTGGACATATTGTGTTTGAATAATGGTATCTCTACGAACGGTTGAATTAGTCGGTTGAGTATTTTGAGGTTGGAGATTATTATTCACTTGAGTTTGTGGGGTAGTTTGTTCGATGTTGTCGATGCGTTGCATCTTGTCAGAGTTTGCAGCTGTTGCACATTGACGAAGCATCCAAAAGACAAAAAAGCCAATTAATGCTAACATTAAGATGCGTTCTATTTGTTTAATATTGATATTTTTGAACATGGTATATCGTAATTAGTGATTAGTTTGTTATTATTTTTTGTCATCAAATATTAAATATTGTAATATACAAAGTTATAAGAAATTTAGTTGCAAAACCAATGTTTGAGGTTTTTGAAATGAGTAGAACATTGTTATTTTTACTTTTGAAATATATTTTAGGAACGATAAACTATTTTCGAACATCGCTTTTGAATAATTTCAAAAAATAAAGTGTTGCGTCACCCGAATTGAGATTCAATCTAATCACTCGAAACTCGAATAACTATGTCCAATGATTTAATTTATAGAATTGCGATTTCAAAAATTCCGAAGGTCGGTGCCGTAACAGCTCGAACACTTATTGGCTATTGTGGAAGCGTGGAAAATGTATTCAGAGCGAAAAAGAAAGATTTGCTCAAGATTCCAAATATTGGTGAAACGATTGCCAGAAATATTCTTAGCCAGGACGTATTGCGACAAGCAGCAGCAGAAATTGAGTTTATTGAAAAATATAAAATTCAACCTATTTTTTATTTAGATAAAAATTATCCTGCTCGGCTTAAGCACTACAACGATGCGCCATTAATGTTGTTTTACAAAGGCACATCAGATTTGAATCATGTTCGCATCGTGGGAATTGTCGGAACGAGAAAACCATCCGAACGAGGAAAAGCGATTTGTGAAGAAATTGTGGAAGATTTAAAACCCTACAATGTAGTAATCATAAGCGGTTTGGCGTATGGTATTGATATTACAGCACATAGAAAATCCGTCGATTTAGGCATCGAAACGATTGGAACTTTGGGGCATGGTTTAGATAGAATCTATCCAGCGGCACACAAGAAAACGGCGGAAAAAATGGTAAAATGTGGCGGTTTATTAACCGAATTTACCAGCGGAACACAGCCACATCACACGAATTTTCCTGCTCGAAATCGAATCATTGCAGGGCTTTCTGATGTGCTAATTGTGGTAGAAACTGCTCGCTCAGGAGGCTCGATGATTACCGCCAAAATGGCCAATGATTATAATAAAGATGTATTTGCAATACCGGGAAGAGTAAAAGATAAGAAGTCGGAAGGGTGTAATTTATTAATCAAATCGCACCGTGCCAATTTGATGGATAGTGTAGAAGATATCAAATACATCATGCGTTGGGAAACAGAAGAGCCAAAAGCTCAACAGCGTTCTCTTTTTGTAGAATTGTCAGAAATTGAACGGAAAATAGTAGAAGCCTTACGAGGAAAAGAAAGTGTGCCGATTGATGATTTGGTATTTTACTTAAAATTATCGCCAAGTGTTTTGTCTATAAATTTATTGAATTTGGAGTTTCAAGGGGTGATTAAAACACTGCCGGGGAAGCGGTATATGTTGATTTGAGTTTTTGAATAAGGTAGGTTTTACCAATTTTTAGCCTTTACATGACAAAACGACTAATGAAAAATCGTTGAGTAGATAATTATATCTAATTTTAAGATTTTTAGTCAAAATGTGATGTATATGAAACAAAAAATTACGCTTACCATTTCTCTAATTATATTTTCCATATCAATTCAAGCACAAACAGTCGGTTTATTTAAGAATGATAGTACATCGTTTAATGGTTACACTTTGATTGCTCCCTTAGGTTCTAATCAAACATATTTGATTGATAATTGTGGATTTATCGTGAATGAATGGTCGAACAGTTCTTATTCGCCTGGGGCTTCGACTTATCTTTTAGAAGATGGAAGTCTGTTAAAGACGGGAAATATTCAAGATACAACTTTAGCAGCCGGTGGTTCTGGAGGTATTTTAGAACGCTTTGATTGGGACGATAATTTGATTTGGAATTATACCCTTTCAGATGCAAATCAACGTTTGCATCATGATATTGCTGTGATGCCAAATGGTAATATTTTGGCTTTAGCTTTTGATTATAGGCCTTACGCTGAGGCTATTAGTTCAGGTCGTGATACGAGTTTGCTGACACCTGGCGGTATTTGGTCCGAAAAAGTAATTGAATTGCAGCCTATTGGTTTTGATAGTGCGATTGTAGTTTGGGAATGGTTCTTATGGGATCATTTGGTACAAGATTATGATGCTAATGCCGCTAATTATGGCGTTGTGAAAGACAATCCTCAATTGATTAATTTAAATTATCCTGGTGATTATGGTGATGATCCTGACTGGATTCATGCAAATGCATTGGCGTATAATGAGGATTTGGATCAAATTATGATTTGTGCTAAGAATTACCATGAAATTTGGGTGATTGATCATAGCACAACAACGGTAGAGGCTGCAGGTTCTACTGGCGGAAACTCTGGTAAAGGCGGGGATATTTTGTACCGTTGGGGAAATCCGGCAACTTACGATTTAGGGGATTCGACAACACAACAATTTGATGGTCAGCATGATGCATATTGGATTCCTGATGGCTATAAAGATGCGGGAAAAATCATGGTGTATAATAATCGTTTTTACAATCCGCTAAATTTTTCAACAGTAGAAATTATCAATCTACCTGTTGATGCGGATGGCGACTATTTTTATGAAGCAGATTCTGCTTTTTTGCCAAAAACACCAGATTGGACTTATCAAATACCTTATTTTTCACAAATTGTATCGAATGCACAACGCTTGCCAAATGGTAATACGCTGATATGTAATGGTCGTCCAGGAGTCATCATTGAGATTGATTCGAATGAACAAATAGTTTGGAAATACGTAAGTCCTGCTCAATCTAATGGTGCTATTCTTGCACAGGGAAACCCTGCTATGGGTAATTTAATGTTTCGGGCGTATCGTTTTGCCCCTGACTATCCTGCTTTTGATGGAAAGGATTTGACACCGACTGTTCCGATAGAGTTAAACCCTACGCCTTCTAATTGTCAGTTGTACTTTCCGACAGCTACGATTAATCAAGATTGGGAAATATTGGATCTGAGAGTGATTGAAAATCCTATTTCAAATGAATTACGATTAGAAAACTTAACAAATTCGGAAATTCAATTAGTAATAGTGGATTTATCGGGAAAGGTGGTTTTAGAAGATAAAACGAATGCCACAGTAATACAATACGATGTTTCAAATTGGACAAAAGGTAATTATTTTATAATAGCTATTAATGAGGAACGTCAAGCATTGTTTAGACAGCAACTAATAAAGTTATAAATTAAAAAGGCTGCCCTTTTGAGGCAGCCTTTTATTTTAATTGAATAGAAATATTGAAATTACTTTGTTACAGTAATTGTTTTAGTAGTAATACCTTCTTCGCTACGAATTGTTACAAAGTAAGTACCTGCTGCTAAATTAGCAGTGTTTACATTAATTAAATGCTCACCACCATTAAAGTTACCAGCTTCGATTGTTGAAACTTTCTGACCGATAGCATTCATTAAGTTGATGTCTAATTTAGTAGCTTCTGCTAAGTTAAACTCAATTGTGAAATTATCAGTAGCAGGGTTTGGATAAACACTTAAGTTTTCTGCTAAATCAACAGCATTTGTATTCGTTGTATTGAATGTTTTGAATACTGTCATTTTCTGAGACCCGTTGAAAGGGTTATTATTTACATCCTGAGTGATAAGTACAGTTCCGTCTGAATCTTCTAAAGTATAAGAACCGTTACCATAATTACAGCAGATACCGTCACCGTAAGAATCATAAATGAAGAACATGTAGCACTCTCCATCTGGAAGTGTTACGTTTTCAGTGTATGTTTGAGGGCTGTTATTCGGGTAAGGTGTTGCTGGACCAGCAGCTAATACATTACCTCCTGCATCAACAAATTCCCAGCTTGTTTCCTCACCGTATTGATCTGTATCAATTGTAAGAGTTAATGCACTTTTGTACTCTGTTACATCTGAGTAAGCAACATAATCAAAGAATCCAGATTTGTTATCATTAGAAGGATAGTCATCTGCTCCACCGTTAGGATTTGTAACCTGAGCCGCAAATTGATTGAAGCCTGCTGCACTTGGCGTGTATGCGATTGCTGGTAAAGCAACTACTTCAGTACCGAAAGTTCCGATGTTTCCTGTCCAGTTGTAAGTTGCTTGAGTTCCGTTAACGCTATAATTAATATCAGCAGAAGTCAATGTTGTATTACCAAAGTTAGATAATGTAATCTGAGGCTGATTGTTTGTGTTACAAATAACTGTTTCATAATCAGAACCAGAAGGATTAGTTGAAGTAACTCCTGCATCAAGGTTTAAAGTTGAAGTCATCACCTCGCTAATGTTAGCTTGCATAATTTCTTTAGTTACATCATCTTGAACGAAAACGATCGCCGCTAATTCAGATACATTGTACACGTTAGCGATGTTCCAAGATTCTGTCAATACTTCTGTAGTACCATTAGACCAAACATCTCCTAAGTCAGTACCTGCTGAAGTCGGTAACATTGCTTTCATTACATTGTAGAATTCAGTTTCACCATTTGACCCAGGAGGGTTTGCGAAGCTAATCTCTTTTTCAACAATTACAACGTGTGCTTTTAAGTTAGCATTTGCAACTGCGTTTGTTGCTGTAATTACAGCAGTAACATCAACACCCGCACCAGTGAAGGCGTGAGATACGGTAATATCAAAATCAGAAGCAACAGTTGCACGAGTATCCATAGTTGAAGATTGTCCACCTGCGAACAATGTTCCTGGGTTACCTTGAGCAACGTTACCATCAATCACAACATCTGGAACACCAGAAACACCATAATACGTAACACGAGCCTGAACATCTCCAGGGTTGTGAGCATTCATCGGATCAGTACCTGGCCAAGAAGTTTGGTATTTGATAGCCGTTGCGCTAGTTGTTGTGTTTTCAAAGTATTGTTTTACCAAAGGGTTGTATGTCGCACACGGAGGGCAAGATGCCTGTGTGAAATGCTCCAATAAAACCATTCTTTGAGATTGAGCGAATACACCAGTCGCCATCGCTACTAATAAAGTAAGTAATAGTGTTTTTTTCATAATTTGTATTATAATTAAAGATAAGTAAATAACATTTTAGAACGACTAATGTAGTTGTCTAACAAATGTTTTGAAATTTATTAAAATAAAATAATTATCGAATTTAGGACTTTTTATTCATTATCGACAAATTTATCCATCTGAATAATATATTTTTTTACAAAATATATGGACTGTCAATTAGAATGAAGGACAATATAAAATTTGGAGAGGAAAATGCCCTTTTAATATTATAGCAAGGTAATTAGTTGTTTTTCGGTAAAAAGTATTTTACAAAGGTAGTAAATTATCTTTTATGTCAAAATCAGTAAGGTTTTTTTATTTTGTCATGGTTTTTGAACCAAAATAAAGTACCTTGCAAGCGGTTAGGTTTTCGTTGGATTTTCATTAATTACAAAAAATGAAACCTTATTGTACTTCGACCGTTATAAATTTACACTATCACAAAACATGAAAAACAAACAAACTATGAGAAAACTCTTACAAACAATTTTTCTTTCTTTCATCCTGATTCTTGCTATCAGCGTTTCAGCTACAGCCAATAACGGGGGGGATGATGGTGTAAAAACGCACCAAACTAATAACGATATTCGAGTATATCCAAATCCTGCCATTGATTATATTATGGTCACTGAAAATGATAATGTTGATAAAGTTTGGATTTATAATATCTTGGGAAAAAGAGTGAAAGCATATAAAGTAGAAACAGCAGACGCTAAATATGATATTCGTGATTTGCCAAGAGGTATGTATATTGTACGCTTAATTAATCACAACGGTGATTTGGTAATGACACGACGAGTTAATAAGATAAATCCTTAAATTATATGGAATCATTTACTACCTAAAAGCCTCTTTCAAATCGTTGAAAGAGGCTTTTTTAGTAGTAATTTTTAAAGTTAGTCATTTATAAGACCTAAGTGTTTTAGACTGACAAAATCCAGTTGACCAATCGGTAGTTTATTATCAGCCTGATAAGTGACCAAAGCATTTTTTGTTTTTCTACCCAAAAGACCATCTATCGTCCCAACATCGTATCCTAATTTTTGTAGTTTTTCCTGTAACGGACGAATATATTGAGGGTAATCTTTTGGGCAAAGGACCTCAACCGGTGCTACACGTCCGCCTTCTGACACCAATTGTAATTTTGTAACTTCAAGATATTCGGCAGGAACTTTAACTTCTTCGAAACGTGCATTTTTACGTTTGACGTAACGAGTTAACTCTTTGTACTCAGGTAAAATATTAACTTCTCTAACTCCGCCTTCTTTTACTAATATCTTTTTTTCGATAGTAATAAGCTGACCGTCTATTTTACTAATATCGTTATTATTTTTTTTGAGGGTTGCAGGGATCACTTTCTCGACATCGATGTAAGTCGCTGGCACCGTAACGACTTGCCATGTCAGGCAATTTTCAGGGTTTTTTGATTTACAATTGCGTTTACGTTTCGTTTTTTTCCAAACTTTCAACGTTGGTGCTGTTTCGATTTTTTGTGTTACCGTCGTGTCAGTCGTTTTATTGTCTTTATTGACAATGGTTTCCATATCTTTTACTAAAATTCTGACTTTTTCTGTTCTGAAGACTGGTTCTATTACTTCATAACGGGTATAACCAGGACTTAACAAGATCTTTTCAACAATCGTATCATATTCGGCTGGCGTATATTTTAGATAGACATAAGACTCTCGCACGACTACTTGTTCTTGAACCGTATCATATACAGAGGACATCAAGGCGTTACCGTAACAATTACTGGTGTTTTCTCCGAATGGCCTGAACATTTCTCTTTCAACCTCTTGTGCATCGAGATTGTAACAAATTATCATTAAGAATGACAATAAGGTGATTTTTAAAATTTTCATCAATTATATATTTTATAATTCTAATAATTTTGGTTGAAAACAGAGTAAGTACGCTACCCTGTCAATTAGATGTCATAAAGGTAATAATCCGATAGGGGATTTTCTTATAACGACGGATAGTAATTTTGATAGAATGGAAAAAATTAGAAAGTAACTCTATAAATCAAGAGTATTCCGAAGAGTATAAGGACGATACCGACGACTTTTCTAAATTTAAGTATGTGTTTGGGGGTTAAATATTTTCGTATGTGTTTGGCTAACATGATTTTTAGTGAATCTGTGAATATGATTACTCCTAAGATAGTACTAAAAAACACAATTGCTTGCGTATTATTGGCTTCATTAGCAACAATTTCAGTACTCATTGCCAACCAAAAAAGTATACTAAAAGGATTGAATACATTAATTAAAAAACCTTTTAGAAAGTGAGCGAGGTATCCATTTTTTTTTACTTTTTGGCTTCTGTCTATTGGGTGATTATTTTGTAAATTGCCGATACCAGAAGCAATCAAAACGACACTTCCGACAGCACCTAAGAAGAATTTAAAGTTTGGTAATGCTGAAACTTCATTTATCCAAGAGAGACCAAAAAAGACAATAGATACAAACAACGTATCGCTAACCCAGACCCCTAATCCGATAGTTAGTGCCATTTTTACACCTCGTTCTAACGATGCTTGAAGTAACGCAAAAATAATTGGACCAACCAATATACTAAGGATTAGGCCATACGATAAACCTTTTAAGAAGTATTCCAACATCTGCTTTATTAATTGACTGACAAAGGTACAATAAAAAATAGCGATAAAAGTATTCCTAAAAATGTAAGTTAAATATGATAACAAGAAGTATGATAACAAGATTATTTAGTAACAAAAATAATAAGATGAGTAAGGAAGCAAAGTCATTTTTGGGTACGGGTTGGAGTTTTCCACCAGCTTTTGATAAAGGTTTTCAAGCATTGAAAATGGTATCAGATGAAGAAGATGTCGCTCAAAGTTTATATATAATACTTTCGACGACACCCGGTGAAAGGGTCATGAATCCTGACTTTGGGTGCAATCTGCATTCGATAAGTTTCAAGAGTTTGGATGAAACGACTCGACAAGAGATTATATCAATGGTTGAAGAGGCGGTGCTGAATTATGAGCCGAGAATCACTTTAGAGTCTGTAGATGTCGATATGGCGAACGCTATCGATGGGGTAGTGAATATCACATTAAACTATCGAATTAGAACGATTAATGTTCGTACAAATATCGTTTATCCGTTCTATTTAGTTGAAGGAACGAACGTTCAAGAATTTTAAACATTATATAAGTAGTATAACAGATGAGTCAAAATCAAAATAGGGCATCAGTACCTCATATAGGGACTTCTCAATATTCGAGAGCTAAGGAAAGTTTATTTCCTGAGTATGCCTTGATTGACGAGCGTGATATCAGTGATTTACTTTCTTTTGCTGCAGAATACGGGAAGTTACTACATTTTTATAATGATAAAAATACGGAAGACGGTGACTGGCAACCATTTTGGTTAAAGGATATTAGCATATTTTTAGCAAACTTAGGGCATACAGACTATGTGCAGTTTGAAGAGCAGTATAATGATATTTTGGAGGAAATGTCGGTTTCTTATACGGTTAAGGAAAAGGTAATTCCGACAAGAAATTTAATTCTGCTGATTCAATCTATGCAACGCTTACTTAATGAATGGTATGAGCAAATGACTCGAATTAATGCTATTAAAACACAAAAGTTAGAAGGCATCGAACTCGATTTGTATAATATCATTAAATTAAATTTAAGTAAAAATATTGTACAATTAACAGCGTATCAATTAGGGCTAAAAAAAGATGGCATTTTTAGTGAAAAGCAGGTAGTACAAGGCTTAGGAATTTCTAAAGTCTGGGGAAATGTGGAGGATGCTAAACCTGCTGAACTGAGCGGAAAAAGCAAAATGAAGAAGCTGGAATCGGTGATTAAAAAAATTGAATTAATCTATAATGCCTTTTATAAAGCGATCATTCATATCATTCAAAGAATACCCGAATATTTAAAAAAATCACTTGAAGAGGACGATAATCACTTACCAAATACAAGTCTTTATATTGCATTTTTGAGGCTGTTTCAAATTCAACAGGCAGAACTTAACAATATTTCAAGTCGTCATTTAGATTATTACTATTTCGATATATTAAAAGACAAATTGAGAGATGGTATTCCTGATAAAGCACACATTCACTTCGAGTTAGCACCTCATATAAAGCGATATTTTCTACCAAAAGGAACAGAGTTGACTGGTGGCAAAAATGAAGAAAACGAAGACATTATCTATCTTTTAGATAAAGATACAACCTTGACTTCAGCCCGCGTGGAATCGTTAAAAACGGTTTTCATTAGTAAGAATTTATTTTTTGGAGGAAGTGATTATCGTTTAATCGCTAATATTTATGCGGCACCGATTGCGAACTCTTTCGATGGTTTAGGAAGTGCTTTTGAAGGCGACGATGCACCGATTTGGCCAACATTCGGTGAAGATCAGTTTGAATTGAGAGGAGAAGACAGGTCAATGGTAGAAGCCAGTGTAGGGTTCGCCTTGACTTCTCCAATTTTATTTTTGGAAGAAGGTGATAGAATGGTGACGGTGATTCTGAATTTCGAGCCAGAGTCAATGCAGACTTACCGTAAGTTGTTGGCAAATTTAGTTCAGATTGAGCGTCAAAAATCAAATCGTACTTCGGAAGCTGATATTTTTACGAAAAACTTTACGGATAGTTTTGATATCCGAATCACGGGTGAAAAGGGCTGGTTAGAGATCGAGCAGTATGAGGTGTTTTTGCCCGAAGGAGTAGAAGGTACAAAGATTGCGATTTCTTTTATTTTATTGCCGTCAGAAGATCCTATTGTAGCTTATAATGAGGAGTTACATTCATCAAATATTCAGACACATTGGCCGATGATTGAGTTCGACTTACGTTCTGGTAAGCCGATTTATTCATTTATGCGAGATTTGACCTTATCGAGTATTAACTTGAAAGTAGATGTTCAGAATATCAAGAATTTTGATATTTTCAATGATTTAGGTCGTTTGGATGCGAGTAAGTCGTTTCAACCGTTTGGTGCAACGCCTGTACAAGGATCGAGTTTGATTATCGGAAAATCAGAGCTTTTTCGTAAGAATTTAACTGATTTGTCGATGAATATTGTTTGGCAGAATCTTCCTAAGCTCAAAGGTGGATTTACGGAATACTATAAAAATTATGGTTTACCAATTGATAATGATATTTTCAAAGCGGAGTTTACTGCTTTGTCAAACAGTGAATTTCATCCAAAATTAGGGGCAGAACCGATAGAGTTTTCTTTATTTAATACGGTAAAAAGTAAGTCTAAAAAGGATAAGCGATTAGACAGTACTTTGGAGTTGAAAGGGTTACCGCTGAAAGATTTGAATATTCAACCTAATTTTTATCTTAATAATATAGATGATTATGATCAAAATAAGCGTAGTGGGTATTTTAAGATTACGCTGACTTCGCCAGAGTTTGGTTTCGGGCAAGATGTTTATCCAAAAGTGTTTACCAATATTGTAACAGAAAACGCTGCAATGCCTCCAAAAGGGTTATTGAGTGGGAAAGCACCGGCACAAAAGGAAATTCCGAATCAGCCTTTTGTACCTGTTATCAAGAGTTTGAGTATGAGTTATCAGGCAGAAAGTACGATTAGTATGAAGTCAGGTAGCTCAAGAGCCGCTCGACGCAAAACACCGGAGGAATTATATCATATTCATCCGTTTGGTAAAGTAAAAACCTTCACGAGAGGTTTGGTGTCAAATAAGTTTATTGTACCACAATACGATGAAGACGGCTATTTATACATTGGTTTACAGAATATTATGGCACCAGAGCCATTATCTCTGTATTTTGAATTAGTAGAAAATAATATAAATTTGACGGATAAAGAATTCCGTACACCAATTGTAGAATGGAGCTATTTATCAAAAAATATCTGGGTTACATTTAATAAGAATCAAATTATTTCTGATACAACACTTAATTTTACAAAATCTGGTATTGTTACGCTTGATTTACCGAATGATATAACAAAATTTAATTCGATTTTACCGGAAGACTGCTTTTGGTTGCGAGTTGCAGTAACTGGAGATGTTGAGATTTTGTCGAAGGCTCTGGAGGTGAAAGCACAAGGGGCTTCAGTGACATGGAAGGTTGATGAAGCAGATACGAATCACTTGAAGGCACCGTTGCCACCGAATAGCATCACCGAATTATTTGTGACAGATACGGCTATTAATGAAATTTTTCAGCCTTACGAAACTTATAGCGGCAGACCTAAAGAAGCTAAAAAGGCTTTTTATAGCCGAGTCAGTGACCGATTACAACACAAACAGCGTGGGGTAACAGCTTCTAACATTGAGCATTTGATTTTGGAATATTTCCCAATGATTCGTCAGGTACGATGTTTCACACCTGTTTCGCATCCAGATTTAGTGACGCAAGGAGAAGTGAAAGTCGTTGTAATTCCTGCACGCAAACGAAATTTGAATTACGATAAGCCTTTGGTGAACTATCAAAAATTATTGCAGATTCAAAAATTTGTTGAGTCTATTACGCCTGACTTCGTTAGTATTAAGGTGATGAATCCAGTTTATGAATTTGTGAAAGTGAATGGCGATGTAATATTTAATTCGGTTGGAAATGAAGGTGCATTATTCAATCAATTAAATGAAGATATAAAAAATTATATTTGTCCATGGATAGAAGATAAAGATGTTAGTATTAACTTGGGTGGTGGTTTGAATAAAGATAGTTTATTGGCATTTATAGAACAATTAGATTATATCAAATTTGTCACTCGCTTATCAGTTGTTCAGGTTTTCCAAAATAATAAAGTGGAGGATAAACCATTCGAATTTCAAGATACGGCATCGGCCGTAAAGGGAGCGGGAGTATTAAGAGCCTACACACCTTGGTCAATCTTAGTACCTGTTGAGGCGCATAGCTTTACTTTGTTAGATGGTGAAAGTTACAATGCACCGACTCCGGCAGGATTAGATTCAATGCGAATTGGTGTTGATTTCTTAATTCGGGAGGGAGAAGAAGAGCCTGAGGATGACTTTTTTCAACCGATTATTCAGGGAGAACCAGAGGAAGTATCGCAACGATTTATTTTGAGTATAGATTTAGATGATGAAGAATAAGATTGTTAAAATTGCTTAATTGTTAAATTGTTACGAAGATTCAAAAAAATAATTTAACAATTAATAGTTAATAATTATAAAAAATGGCTTTACAAGACCGTGATACATTACGAAATTATTTCAGACAAGGAAGTGTGCCTCAAGAGGTACATTTTCATGATTTGATTGATTCAATTGTCAATAAAGTAGATGATGGCTTAGACAAAGACCTCGTCAATGGTCTGCAGTTATCGCCGCAGGGGTCGTCAAAAAAAGTGATGAGTTTCTTTGAGAATATTAAAGATAAAGGAACTTCGTGGAGTGTGGCTCTAAATCCTGACCCTCGTTCAAAGGGGTTAGGTTTTGCAGATGGAACTAAAAAAGACGATACGACAAATAGTCAAAATTATCCGCTGTATCTGAAAAGAGGAGATGGCATTGGTATTGGTACGACAAATCCTAAATATACGTTAGATGTCAGCGGAATGGCTGGTATGCAAGGTCGTATCGGAACTTTCGCAAAAGGAACGGTTCCGGCTGATGGAAAGTGGTACACGATCGTTGACGGACTTGATCAAGTTCATGCTTTTGAAGTGATGGCATTAGCAAATGGGAAAAAGCATCGTGGAAAATATGCGATGGCTCATGCTATAGCAATGGCCGCTTATGGCGGTACATGGTCTCGCAAGACGATTAAGCAAACTCGTGTTTATTACCGTTGGTTCTGGAATGCGATTAAGTTTAGATGGAAAAGTGATGACACTTATAAGTTTGCATTACAAATCAAGACCAGAAGTAATTATGGTCTTGGTAATAATGGCGAACAAGCTGAAATTACGTATCGTGTCATGAAACTTTGGGATGAAAACGATGTCCTTTGGTAGATAAGCAACCGTTCACAAATAAGTATAATAATTTCAAAATTTTAATCATACTTATTGGTGACGGATTACTTAAAGGATTATTTTAAACACTAACTGATTATTCAATTAATAAACCTTAAATTATGCCACCTGCTGCAAGATTAACAGACATGCACGTCTGTCCAATGGTTACACCAGCCGTCCCACCGGTACCACATGTTGGAGGGCCAGTCACAGGTCCAGGAGTTCCGACCGTTTTGATTGCAGGAATGCCTGCTGCCGTTATGGGCGATATGTGCGTATGTACGGGTCCGCCTGATACGATTGTAAAAGGTTCAGCAACAGTAATGATTGGTGGAAAACCTGCTGCTCGTATGGGGGATACAACTGCTCATGGCGGTTCTATCGTTGTTGGTGCACCGACGGTAATGATTGGCGGATAGCCAAATGAAAAATGAAAGGATAACCAAAAAGCCAAATAATATGGAGATTACTTATGAATTAATACAATCACTAATATTAAGTGAGGAAGTAAATGGTAGCAGAATGACTTGTCAGTTTGAAGTGCCAGGTACTCAAGAAGTAATAGAGTCATCAGCCAGTATCAAGCGGGATAAGGGAATGATGAGCCAAATTCAAAAGCGAGTCACTCGAACAATCTCAAGCCGAGCAAGAGTGTCTGCGAGTCGTATGGTTCGAGGGATACTCGGTGGCGGAATGTTAGGGAGAATAGGTTCGCAAGTGGTAAATACAGCTTCGAGAGGTGTGACACAAGATTTGACTCGGGGGTTTTCGAGTGGAGAAAAACAGGCTGCAGTTGTAGAAGCTTTTAATAAAGTGGCTCAGCACTTTCACTACGACGATGTCTTAGGTTGGCAAAAAAGTAGGAATGTTGCTCAAGAAAAACCTAAACAAAATCAAAAAGCGGCAGGAACAGCACAGAAAAAAGTAAGTCGGAATGCTTCGGAGTTCGAAAAATTAGTTGCGAAAAATCCGATTACGAATAATTTCGAGAAAGATGTGTTGGCTCGAATGTTAGTCGAAACGGCGAAAGCAGATGGTGGTATATCAAGTGATGAAGAGTCTTTTTTGAAAGAGTTTATTCCGGATTATGATGCTGTTACTTCAAAGCCGTTATTAAATCCTATTGAGTGTGAAGAAGTCAGTAAGAGTAGTAAAATGACCTTGTTTACAATCGCTTGGGTTGTCGCAGCAGTTGATTTAGAAATAAATCCATTAGAGGAATCAAAATTAGATGAGTTTGCAGATTGGTTGGGCTTGAGTGATAAAAATTATGATGAAGCCGTTCATATTGCAAAGTCATTTGTGTTAGAACAAAGTTTAACACCGGACTCTAGTAATGAAGATGCCGTTACCGCAGGAAAATTATTAGGATTCTCAGAAAGCGAGGCGTTACGAGCATTTATTAGATATAAAAAGAGAATGTAAATTATCAAACCGTGTCGGTTTCAGAAATCGGTATGGTTGAGCAGCCGTTCAAACAATGAAAATTTTACGACAAATACTAATCATTTTTTGCTGTGGTCTAATGACAACAGTAAATGCTCAGGAGTTGAAAACAACAACGATTGTTGATGAAACTTTCAAGGTATCAGTGTTAGAAAAGAAACTTTCGACTTATTCTTTTTTGGCAGGTGATACGATTGTCGTACGAATTTCAGAAACGGACGGAAAGGAGATGTTTCAATTTGTTATAGAAGATGCTAATTCTCCGTTTAAGAAAATAGCCAAAAAGCAATCGTTTATTGAGGAAAGAATTATTGTGGCAGCAGATACTGAGTTTAATTTCACTTTTAGTCATAAACCGACGTTGAAAGCTCCTTTGGGGTTCAAGCGAAATATTCGCATTAGTATTGTAAAAGAAGAATATTATGAACCGGAGGTGATTGCAGTTAATGATTTTGTGGAAACCGAGGAAGTCACACTGTATGATACAACTGTTAAAATCATTCAATCGGATACTACTTTTGCACCTGTAATTAATGAACACATCATTCTGGGGTCGGTTATTGAGCCTGGTAAACAAACTCGAAAGGCGATGGAATTAACGCCTGTTCCGGGAGCGACACATTATGTATATTGGATTGGTGTCGGTAGCGAAGCAAAAGGTGATTATGAGCAAATGAAGTCGAAAATGCCAGAAGAATGGTCGCTTTTAGGTGTGATTGAACCGATTGATGCTTATGCAATGGGAAAAGTGCGGCAGATGCCAGTACGCCCTGAAGGCGAAGATGTTTATTTTGCTTTGGTAAATGAATATAATAAAGGTCAGTTTCTGATGAATCAAGATTTTGAGGCTCGATTCCAGAATCAAGGGGTTGTGACTTATGGCATCATAGAAGCACTTCAAGTGCCGGAAGATGAGAGAACTTTCATTTGTTTAGGAAACGATAATGAGGTGAGTTCTATCGGAGTCGATGTGAAAATTGTAGCCGTAACAATAAATAATACTTACGAAGAAATCATCACTGATACAGTGATAACAGTTGAGAATGTATTCCGATTAAATACTGAAGCAATGACAATTGCAGAGGCAAAGGTCGAAATTGTTAAAAAAGAAAAGGAGCTGGGAGCCGCCTGGATTAGAGCATACGAAGAACACGAAGCCGCTCAACGCGCATTGGATTCAGCTTGGATAGCACGACAGTTAGAACTGCAACAGGCTGCTGCGAACCTGGAAGCCTCCTGGAAGGAGGTAGAGCAAAAAGAAGCAACTGTGAATCAAGTCATGGAAGCTCAAATTCAACAAAAAATTGTGGCGTTGGAAAGTGACGAAACTTGTGACTCTCTAACATTAGCTGCAATGAAAACAGAATTACAGAGTTTATTGACTGATATACAAAAGGCAAAAGGGGAACTTAAAGAAGTAGAGCAACAACGTCAGCGACTTAATGCGTTGATGCAACAAGATATCAAGGAATTGAGTGCCCAAAAAGCAGAAGAGGCGGCAAATGCTGCCGCTCTAAAAGCAGCTGAAGCAGCAGGACAAAAAGTGAAAGAGACTATTATACAAAATGCTGAAAAAGCAAAAGAAGTATTGAAAGGTGGTAATTAATCATCAAATAGTCAAAGTCATATTTAAATATTCAAATAATAAAAATCAAGAATGAGAATAGTAACTAAAATCGTTGTTTTTACAATACTTGTTATCACAATGTGGAGTTGTGGAAAACAAGAGAAAACGACCTACTACTATCCTAGTTCTTTTTATCGTGGGATGCAGGCAAAACCCACGAATAGTGAGCCGGAACCTTATGTCGCCTCAAATCAACGAGATTCGCAAAATGTAACTATTGGCTGGCATCCTTACTATTTAGAAGATGGTATTGACAATTACGATTTCAGTTTATTGAGTGCGGTTATTTTTTATGGCTACCAGTGGAATAAAGACACAACGGAGCAGGAAAAAACAGAAAATGTAATTGATACTTGGTATGAAACCGAACTGGTAGAAAAAGCGCATACAAAAGGTTGTAAAGTTCTTTTTTCTGTATCAAATTATGGAGCATTACGAAGCAAGCAATTTTTTGATTCTTTAGCCTTGCAACAGGATTTCATGGACGAAGTCATGGCGTATCTTAAGATGAGAGATGCAGATGGTGTAGAGCTGGATTTTCCTACCGTATCAGAGAACAATCGAGGAGAGTTAACACAATTTATCAAACGGTTTAGTATTCGATTAAAACAGTATAATCCTGAGGCGGTATTTTATGTTTCATTACCTTTTATTGATAGAAATAATGCTTTCGATATTAAAGAAATTCAACCTTATGTCAATTTGTTTATTATTGGTGGCAACAATAATGCAAACCTCGATTATACGGAATTAGATAATGATGCGATCGCTCCGATTCAATCTTTGTACAACGATAGTGCAAGTATTGCAACATCATATAAACACTACATGGGAAAAGGGATTAATCCTTTTCAGACCATCTTAGAGTTGCCATATTATACGACGATAAAAAGAAAAGACGAGAAAACCGACGAAGATTATCATGAGTTCTTGACCTATCAACAGTTTCAGGAGAGATACGGAGCAAATGATCTTTTTTATGATAAAATTACGATGAGTAGTTTTATCAAACTTCCAAATCCAAAGGGTAGTGGCGATTATCGAGTATATTTTGATGACTCTACAAGTTTGGGAGCAAAATACGATTGGGCATTGAGTAATGGTTTTCGAGGTGTTGGAATTTGGAGCTTGGGCTATGATAACGGATATCATGAGCTATGGGAAATGTTGAATAGTAGAGCGAGCAAAGTACCATCAGTCGAAGCTGTAAATGCGCCATTTTCGATAGGAAGTTACTTTTCTCGTAACTATGAGTTGTTCCGTGTTTGGTTTTCGTTGATTGTCTTTTTAGTCTTTTTAGCAGCTGTTGTTGGTATGTTACATTGGAAGTCAAGAGATAGTTTAACCAACTTGCATACGTTCAAATTATATTATTTGGTAATAGGTGCGTTCATACTTTTTGCTCTTTTAGCAATGTTCAATGTATTGGTGATAAAGCCATTTTTGATTGTGATACTTGGAATCGTATTAGGAGCCGTATTGACTTATTTTATCAATATGTATATCAATCGACGAATACAAAGAGAGCCGTAACTTTTCGATTACAAGACTCATAGGTTTTGAATGGAGATTAAAAATAAGAGATGAAACATAACGTTCGACATATTATTTTTCTAATTAGTTTGATAGCAATGACTGTTCTGTTCGCTGCTTGTTCCTCGTCTGATGATGAAGATACAAAACAGCAGCAGCAAGAACAAGGGCAGCAGCAAGAGCAAGATGGTGAGTTGTCTAAACTCAACGAAAAATATGAATCACAACCGACATTTGTACAACGATTCTTGAAGCGTTATGGGCGTAAGGGGATTAAAGAAGCTCAAAATGCAACAGTTGGTACGAAAAATATCAATAAATTACGCAAGTTCAATCGCTATTATGACCGCATCGGTCGGCAGCTGGATACTGGGGGTGAGATTGTTGATTCAAAATATAATTCAGGGAAAGTATTACGAGAGGGAATGGAAGTTTTTGGTTGGCATCCACATTATATGGGGAGTGCTTACGAAAGTTATAACTTTAATTTATTGACGACAATTGCCTATTTCTCTTATGATGTTAATCCAGAAACTGGAGGCTATCGGTCAGATTATCCGATAAATGATTGGAAAACGACTGGTTTAATTGATAGTGCACACGCTAAAGGCTGTGATGTCTTATTGACGATTACTAATCATGGTAGGAATTATAATCAGACATTTTTAAATAATTTAACAGCACAGCAGAACTTGATTGATAGCGTAATTACGTTATTAGAATTAAGAAATGGTGATGGTATAAATATAGATTTCGAAAGTTTACCGAAAGGTGTAACCGATCAAATGACCGCTTTTGTGCAGACAATAGCCGCCGTTTTAAAGCAAGTAAATCCAAAATATCAGATTACATTGGCTTTGCCGGCAGTTGATCACACGGACGCATTTGATATAGATGAATTGTTACCTGTGGTTGATAGGTTTGTCATTATGGGCTATGACTATCATTCAGGCTCAAGCAAACGTCCTGGACCTGTTGCACCGTTGCATCCAGAAGGAAAAGAAGACGAAAGCACATTTAATTTACAAAAGTCCGTCAATGATTACATTGCTGCGGGCTTGCCACAAAGTAAGATGATTATGGCGTTTCCGTACTATGGGCGAGTCTGGGAAGCCAGTAATGATAGTTTTTCAAATGCACAATTCACACAAGCATTGACTTATCGTGCGATTCGTTCTAATTATGAGCCACTTTATGAGATGCAGTATGATTCGAACTCAACCAGCTACTTTTTCCAATACGTTGATACAACAACAAATAATTATGTTCAATGCTGGTTCGATAATGAAATATCATTAGGAAAAAAATATGATTGGGTTGATGATCAAAAACTCAGAGGTATCGGAATCTGGGCATTAGGCTATGATAATGGTTATACCGAATTATGGTCTTTGATTGATCAGAAATTTACAGAAGTACCCGAAGAGGTAGCTTCTGACGAATGGGCATTTACCAAATTTTTAGCTAAAAATGGTTTGTTTGTCACGGGAGGAATCGTTTTTATTATCTTGTTCATGTTTGCAGGATTAGCAGCAGGCTTGATTCGGCAACAAGCCAGTCATGAGCTATTCACCAAGCGTTGGTTTTTACATGGCTTTATTTTTGTGTTTACGGTTATTTTCCTCTTTTGGCTTAATATTATGGGCTGGGTTTCTTCACGGGCTTGGTTCTTCTTTGGTGGTATTTGGTTAGGATATTTAATTATTAATTACATGGATAAGTTAAAAATTAGCACCTACTCTGATTTGCCATAATGGTTTAAAATGAAATACGATCAGAGCTTTATAACGAGATTTAGAATTTCTGTAAAGCTAAGATTTGAATATATTGCTAAATTTAGGGGAACGTAATTATATTTCTATAGTTCAAAATACGTAACTCGCAACTGATATAAAATGAAGAAGTTTTTAGCAAGAGAATTTTTGTGGTTTATAATTGCTTTTGTTTTAGCATTTCCGCTGGGCTTACTATTCCTTTGGATAATTGGCTTCTCGGCAGATACAACGGCAGTTACTGAAGATGATTTAAATACCATTACACGATTATACATTCTAGGTTGGATTTTAGGTTTTATCGGAGTTTATATTACCCGCTTTATTGCTGGGGCGATCAATGTATTGACAACACCTCCACCGACATCTGAATCGGCTTAATTTTTTAATTTTCAAAATTATGATACACGAAGTCATACCGGCAGTTGTTTCTGAGCTTAATAACTACTTGGCAGCCAAATTAGATGCCGAAAGTAATAAGGTTGTGATTGGTAATTTGGTTAATCAAGATGGAAGCATCGGTCTAAAGGAAGAAAATAAAATTGTTTGCTCGTTGATTAATATCGAGCGAGATGGTAGCCGACAACGGTATCACCCAGGGCAGAATCCACCTGTTGCGATAAATGTATTTGTTATTTTCTATGCGTACTTTGCACCGACAAACTATCTGGAGGCACTGAAGTTTATTTCAGGCGTCATTACGTTTTTTCAAAGCCGTAGTTCCTTTGATAGTTCTGATACGCCTTATCTGCCGTCAGAAGCGGACAAAATATTATTTGAAATAGAAAATATTCCGTGGCGAGAGTTAGGAAGTGTTATGCAGTATTTAGGATTAAAATATACACCGCTCGTCATCTATCGAGTACGCACCTTGAAGATGGAGGAGGATACATTGAACGATTACATTCCACCGATTGGCGGATTTGATTTACTTTAGAAATAAGGAGGTTGAGGTATTTGAATATGTTGATAAAATCGAAACACTCAAAAAGTCAAATATAGATAATTATGCGGACGAATTTAGACATAACATTACGGTATAAAACTCTGTGCAGTCTTGCAGTATCGCATGATTACTTCAAGGATAAGGAAGCGAAGAGATTGATGATTGAGCCAACACTGGAAACAAAAATGTGGCTACGAAACAATCGCCTGATTTATCGTCCGAAAGGAACAGGATTTACTATAGGATATTTAGAACGTGACGGTGGACGTATTCAAAATCAAAAATTTGATAAGGAGAAGATGACGTTTTTAATAAGCACTACGGATGTTTATTTCGATACTTATTCTTCTTATGATTTTAGAAGGAATAGCCAAGTTATTTATTTAAATAATGAAGGAAAAGGAGATTTTTTGAGTCAAAAAGAGCAAGTTTCTAATGATGATATCATGCCTTGTTTTCCGTACAAATTTATTTATAAAATTTCAGATAACGATGATAACAAAAAGGTTATCATTAAGGATTATAGTATGAATGATGTTTGGGAAACGTCTAATAATCAATTACTTCAAGTTAACTTGGCGGGTAATGATTTGGGAAAGTATCAAATAAAAATGGGAGACCAAACAATTGAATCTTTCTATTTACTACCAAAAGTTCCGAGAGGAGCAATCGCAGTAGTCGATATATTTCTGAAAGATATTCCTGTACAAGACGAAATTACTTATAAAGTGAATTTCGGAGCGAAAGCAGCAATATGGAGGTATTACTTTGTAAAGTATAAATCAAGTTCGATTTATGAAAAAGTGAGGGTAGAGTCTATCAAAAAAGGAAAAGAATTACCGTTCACGTCACCTCAAGCTGTAACGATTCATTCAGGCCAAGATGCTATGATGATAGAATCAAAAGAGCCAATTATTGTTCAAGAAAATTCACCTTATAGGTTTCAGTTAAAAGCGTTTAAGAAAAATACTCAAGAACGCATAACGGTACAATTACCAAACCCGACCTATAGGGAGATAACGGTAGATAAAGCAACAAAGGCAGTATCTGCAAACATATTTATGAAAATATAGGAAGGAAATATCTTAAAGAAGAGTTTCCATAATCCTCAAAAAAGATTTTAGGCGTTTCGCCTTTTTTTATATCTAAAAACGGTAGCAGCTTCGTGTGTCAAAAAAGTGGGATATTTTAATTTTTAATTATTAAGATATTTACTTCGCTCATACATGGAGTGAGTAGCTATCTATTGCATAAAATTGTTTATTAAAGTTTAGACAATATCTTGAAAACGTGTATGACTCTAATTCGCCACTATTGGAATCAAGGAGTAACAGTTACAATGTTTTGTAAATACTCGCACTTGATTTAAGTAAGTTCGAGTAGTGAAATAACTTGTCAGTTATGCCAAAAATTAGAAGAATAAAAAATTTCAGGATAAAGTCAATTACAAATTTAGATTATGGCAAAAGTATTAGCAACTCCTGGTGTTTATGTCGAGGAGAAAAGTGCCTTTTCGAGTTCCATAGTGGCTGTACCTACTGCAGTACCTGCTTTTATTGGTTACACGCAAAAGGCGTCAAGAGGTAAGAAAGATCTTACCAACGTACCAACCCGAGTTTCGTCATTGTCGGAATACATTGATATGTTCGGTGGTGCTCCAAACACAACTTTTACAATTACGCCAAACGATGCAGATTACACCTTAGAAGTGGACAAAAACAGCCAGTACATGTTATTCAATGCACTACGCTTATTTTTTGCCAATGGAGGAGGTAACTGTTACATCGTTTCAGTCGGTAGTTACAGTGATGCAGTTGATGCAGGAGCATTAAACGGAGTCGAAAACGAAGGTGGTTTAACTGCTTTATTGAAGGAGCAAGAGCCAACAATAGTCGTCATTCCAGATGCAGTTTTATTAGAGTCTGATGATTGTTACAGCTTGTATCAAGCAGTCATCAAGCACTGTGGATTCGACATGCAAAGTCGTGTGACTATTTTAGATGTTCACGGTGGAGACAAAGAACGTACATTGGATGACGAAGATATTGTCAACAAATTCCGTGAGGGTGTCGGTAGTAACTTCTTATCATTCGCCGCAGGTTATTATCCTTGGTTAAATACGACTATCGTTCAGGCAAGTGAGATTAGTTATTCGACAATTTCTAACACTGATGGTTTGGTCGCTGTATTGAATGCAGAAGTAGATGCAAATTTAGGAGCAGGTTTGTTGAAAGAAAAACGTGCTGACGACATCAAAGCTGAGATCGCTAAGTTAGAAGGTGATGTTGGCGATCCTGTAACACTTGATCAAACGTTAAAAGCGGTAAGTCCAACATACAAGGAGATCCTAAATACTATGCGTACCCGCTTAAATGTACTACCACCAAGTGCTGCAATGGCTGGCGTTTATTCTTTGGTAGATAATGCTGTAGGGGTACACAAGGCTCCGGCTAACGTAAGTTTAGGAGGTGTTGTTTCTCCTGTTGTGAACATTACGAGTGACAATCAAGAAGACTTGAACTTACCATTAAACGGTAAAGCAGTCAACGCTATTCGTTCTTTTATCGGTAAAGGGACTTTAGTTTGGGGAGCTCGTACATTAGACGGCAACAGCCAGGACTGGCGTTATATTTCTGTTCGTAGAGCAATCGTGATGATTGAGCAATCTGTAAAAACAGCAATGGAAGCTTATGTATTTGAGCCGAATGATTCAAGTACATGGTTGAAAGCTAAAACATCAATTGACAACTTTTTAACGACTCTTTGGAAAGGTGGAACGTTAGTAGGTGCATCGCCGACAGAAGCATTTGAAACAAATGTTGGTTTAGGTGTAACAATGACTCCAAATGACATTTTAGATGGTATTATGAGAATTTCAGTGAAGGTTGCTATTTCTCGCCCTGCTGAGTTCATCGTAATTACATTCCAGCAAAAAATGCAAGAATCGTAATTGAGCGTTAATTAAAATATTACGTTTTTTAGGTAAAAAAATTAATAAATCAACAGTAATATTCATAATGTGATAACTTATGAATAGAACTTAATAAAAACATTAAATTATGGCTGATTTTCCAGATCAGTGGCCAATAGCCGCATTTCACTTTAGAGTGACGATTGATGGCGAGCAGATTTCTTTCCAAGAGGTTTCGGGGCTTGACCATGAAGTAGATGTTATCGAATATCGTCACGGGGATAGCGAGGTATTCAGTAATATCAAGTTATCAGGTCTGACAAAGACTTCTGATTTAACCTGTAAAAAAGGTATTTTCAAAGATGATGACCGCTTGTTGACATTAATGAGTCAGGTTTATGAAAAAGACTATTATTCTAATAATCCAGACTCTCGCATGGACATTCTGGTAGAGTTATTAGATGAAACAGGTGATACAATGATGACTTGGAACATCACAAGAGCGTTCCCAATCAAATTGACTGGTCCATCATTAAACTCTGGTAGTAGTGATGTCGCAGTAGAAGAGATTGTGTTCACTTATGAAGGATTAGAAACTTCGTTGACAGGATAATACATTAGTATTAATATCGTATAATAATCTACTCTACATAGTATCTACTTTTTATTAAGATTACTGTGTAGAGTAATTATTATTGTAAGGAGTTAGTAAATTTAGAATGTTTTGTGGTCACTTACAAACTCCCGTTTCTTAGTAATAATATACTATTCAAGCTTCATAAGCATAATATGATTTCTCAAAAAATATAAAATTAGTTCAATTATGTATTTTTTGAAGACACAATAATAGTCGGTATGGCAAAAAAGATTAAAAGAGATCACATAGATCAGAATGATACAGACGGATGGAAAGAGTATTATAATGAAGAAAAGCCGAAAAAGGGAGAGAACGAAGACGAACGAAAAAAACGTGAGGCACGTAATAAGAAAGCTAAAATGAAGGCTCATGATACCTGGATGAGGAAAGGCTCTAAAGAACCGCCTAAGAAATAGGAAGACAAAAAGCCTGACGACAAAAAGCCTGACAATAAAAAAAATGATACAATAAAAAAAATGATACAATGGGAGGTAATAAGGGAGGAGGAGGCAAAAAGAAATCTAAAGAATATCCGTTTATACCTTTATCTTTTATCTTTAGAGCAGGTTTAGAAGATGGTAAACCAGATGACTTACAGTTTCAGGAAGTTAGCGGATTGAGTATTTCAATGGGAACTGAGGACTTGATGGAAGGTGGAAATCAAATCGTTTATAAGTTGCCTTCTCGTATTCAATATGAAAATCTGATTTTAAAAAGAGCGATTATACCTGATAAATCGGAGATAGCAAAGTGGTGCAGAAAGACTTTAGATGGAGGGATATCAAGAAAGATAGAGCTCAAAAATTTAAAAATTGAGTTACTTTCCCCTACTAAAATGAAACCGCTGATGAAGTGGAGCGTGGAGGGAGCTTATCCTATTAAATGGGAAATTTCGTCCTTAAATGCTCAAGAAAGTGCGCTCGTAATAGAAACTATGGAGTTCGTTTTTAGAAAACTGACAGTAGAAGCGGTATAAAATTAGTAGATCATCAATCTTATGACTATTCAATTGACTTACATAATGTGTATGGCGTGAATTTAAAACTAACAGTGAATAAAACTTTATAACAATGCCAATAGAAATTAGAGAGTTAGTGATTAGGGCGACCATTGATAAGAAAAAATCCTCTGATGGAAACTATGTGCTTAATCAGATAGAAAAAGAGAAATTAAAAAGTGAAATTCTGGCATATTGTATTCATAATATTCAGAAACCAATTGATAAAAAATTGAATAATTTAATCAATCGTTAGATATGGCTTTCAAAAAAATGAAAATAGGTGATTTTGAGGTTCAGGTTAACCCCGAAACTATCAGTTATAATCGTTCGATTGAATACAGTAATGAAGAACCTGTTGGTATAAATGCACCGTCTCCAAAATTTAAAAATTACGGACCTGAAAAAATAACATTCCAATTAATATTCGATGGAACAGGAGTTATCCCTGGTAGTGAGGGCAAAGGAGAGCCA
>CBFIHR010000021.1:0-58830 GCA_965662365.1 Saprospiraceae bacterium | reverse complement strand
TTTTTTGTCGTTTTCCCATGTGTCAATTTTTTTTAAAGTTAATTATTTTTTTTGACACACTTTTTTGAATACTCTCAGCCAGATTATCTGAAAGCAAACTCTTGAAAAACAATTTAATAATACAATAATTTTATCCAAAATTCGCCTTAAACTCTACACTTTTCAAAATTCACTCTACTTAATCATAGACAAATTCTATGTAAATACTTTTAAAAACTGTCCATTTTATAACTCTGTAGCAGTCTTACTTTTAATGCATAAAAAGGTAATTTCTGTAATTAAAAAATTAGTTTTCATAAATTTGTCCTTGTTTTAAAAAAAATATATGTGATAACCACTGGTTTTTGATAAGAAATCAGTTTAAAATCCTACTAAAATGTCAGTAAGAAAAGCACAAATTATGTCGCTTTCTGGAGGTAAAACTTCCAGCATTTCAAAAGATGAATTAACAGCCTCCTTCCGTAAATATTTAAAAAATGGAGTGCATGGTATCTGTTTTTCTTCTTACGAAGAAGGACAAAAACCTGGTGATATACTTAGTGCCGACCAAATCACGAAACGTATAGAAATCATCAAACCTTATACAAAATGGGTGCGTACATTTTCGTGTACAGAAGGCAATGAGCTGATTCCAGCGATCGCTCAACAACATGGCTTAAAAGTCATGGTCGGTGCCTGGTTAAGCGATGATAAAGCACTCAACGAAAAGGAAATCACGAACTTAATTGAAGTAGCAAAAGCTGGTCATGCGGATTTGGTAGCGGTCGGAAATGAGGTTTTGTACCGTAAAGAACTGACAGAAGAAGAGCTTTTGGGGTACATCAATCGTGTGAAAGCCGCACTGCCTGATCACGAAGTTGGTTATGTTGATGCCTACTACGAGTTTAGAGATCGCCCTGCAATTACCGATGCTTGCGATGTTATCTTTGCGAACTGCTACCCTTTCTGGGAAGGTTGTCACATCGACTATTCGTTGTTATACATGAAAACAATGTATCAAATCGCCAAAGACGCTGGTCAAGGTAAAAAAGTTATTATCAGCGAAACTGGCTGGCCAAGTCAAGGTACAAACTTTGAAGCATCCGAACCCTCATTTGAAAACGCTATGCGTTACTTTGTCAATACGCAAAAATGGAGCGAAGAAGATGATATCGAGGTGATGTATTTTTCAAGTTTTGACGAAGCCTGGAAAGTAGGTGCAGAAGGTGATGTCGGTGCTTACTGGGGAATTTGGGATAAAGATGGTAATTCAAAATTCTGTGACCTTTAAATACGCTACACCTGATAGGCTTTAAAAACCTGTCAGGTGTATATGTATATATGTAACAACAACCACCGCCATTCTATTAATAATAAAAAACAACCTATGAATCGCTACAAAGATTTGAATATTAATTTTGGTAAAGCTATTTGTTATTCTGGCTACCGAGACGGACAGCGTCCTGGACATAAATTTCCAAGTTACGAAGAAGTCAAAGAGGATTTACTCTTGTTAGAAGGACACTGGAAATACCTTCGTCTGTACGATAGCGGTCCACACGCAGAAATTGTTTTGGACGTTATCAAAAACGAAAAGTTAGACTTTCAAGTCATGTTGAGTGCCTACATCGAAGCTGAAATGAATAACTTTGGTTGTCCGTGGGGCGGAGGCGTTTATTCAGAAGAGGAATTGAACACAAATCGACAAAAAAACATCGAAGAAATCAATCGCTTGATAAAAATGGCGAATGACTATGCTGATATTGCTTTCTGTCTTTCCGTCGGTAATGAAGCAACTGTAGAATGGACCGATCATTTAGTGCCAGTCGATCGAGTAATTGAATATGTTCGCATGGTCAAAAAAGGAGCGAGACAACCAGTTACTTTTTGCGAAAACTACGTGCCGTATCATACAAAATTAGCTCCGTTAGTCGCCGAATTAGATTTTATTTCTATTCATACTTATCCAGTTTGGGAATATAAACACATTCACGATGCACTCGAATATACCAAAGAAAACTACTTTGGTGTAGCGAATAAATATCCCGATAAACCAGTAATGATAACGGAAGCAGGATGGGCAACCAACTCCAACGGTAGAGGCATCGACCCTGACAATGTAAACGAAGTCCTTCAAGAAATCTATTATCATGATTTAACCAGATGGAGCGAAGAGGAAGGAATTATTACTTTTGTCTTTGAGGCTTTTGATGAAAAATGGAAAGGCTCTTCTGACGAACTCGAACCAGAAAAACACTGGGGATTATTTAAATCCGATAGAACGCCTAAAAAGGTAATGCGACCTTATTTCCGCCATTTAGTAAAAGAAAAAGTAACTTTAAAAAAATAGAATCAATCCTATTCAAAAAGGTGATAATTTTTCGAACTTATCACCTTTTTTAAACTGCTACATCTCCTATTTTCTATTTCGCAATAAAAAACCTATCAGTCGTATAAATCAAACTACCAAAATTTCAGGATAGGCGGGCGAATTCATCATTACCGACTAAAAACAGATTATTTTGTATTTCTAAAATATTAAGTCGCCTTTTCGGCAAGGCATTTCTTGATTATAAGCAGAATCTCCGTAAACAAACTACTTTTCGCCACTGATGCACACCGATAAGCGATAACAATTCAATACTCCATCAATTCGCATACCATCGTTTCACGACAACCTCCGCTTTCTTTCCTTGCGGCGTGTAATCCTTATCAGGATACCCTTCATGCCCCTGCATATCTGGAAACCATTTCCAAAGAAAACCGCCTTCCCACCAGTCTTTCTCCCAAAAAGTCGAAAACAAAGCATCTAAAGCGACCGCCTGAGCCGTTTCATTAATCGCAATCGAACGGATATTATTTTCTAATTCCCAAGTTTTAGATGCACAGGCATCGACGCTCAAATAACCAAATTCCGTAAAAATAATCGGTTTATCGACCGTACATTGAAAATCTTCCATCGCTTTGACGACAGGTTTCCAATGAGCCAATAGTTCCTCTTTTTTAGGTGTTTTTGATTCACATAATGGAAAATAAGCATTGATACCAACATAATCCAATTCACTCCAAAACGGAATATTATGATAATTATCCCAGTTTGACGCATAGGTCAATTTACCATTATACACCTCACGGACTTGACGAATCAAGCCTACCCAGTATTCAGGTCGTTCTTTTATTGCATTCTTAAACTCCGTTCCAAAACAAAATAACGCTACCTGCTGGGCTTCCGCCAAATTAGCCATATACAAGGTATATTCTGTGTTCCCCTTTTCCCAACTTTCCCATGCTTTCGCAGAATGAAAATCCAGTGTTCCTGTCCAGTCACCTGGTACATAAATTTGTGGTTTCAACATCACATTTACCCCAGCAGCTTTCGCCAAACGAATACTTTCGACAATACCCTCTTCCTTTTCGCCCCACCATTGCCAGTTAATATTAAACGATACTTTGGGTTCAGTCGGTCGAGTAAAACCATATGGAATCACTGCCACCCAATCCGAATTAACCGCCTGTATGTCAATCATCGGATTTTTCATGAAAGGCTTTGGCGGAGCAACTAAAGTTAATCCACCTATTTTGTCGATTTTTGATACTTCTTCAACCGTTTCTATCATTTTCTCCGCTTGACATTGTGCCGTTTTTTGATTCAAACAGCTATTGACAAAAAACGAGATCGTAAGTAATAGAAATAGTTTTTTCATCTTTTTAGTTTTTAAGTAAGTTTAAAGAATAGAAGTAAGGTAACACATTGATTATAAACCTTATAGCTAAATCGAAATCAAAACCTCAACCTACTTAATCATTCAATACAACAAAAGCTATTCATAAAAATAATTACGAATAGCTTTTGAGATTTCCGTTAAGTGAACAAAGTAAGCGTTTGCCCGAGAAACACCATCAATCATTAATCAGCTGTAAGCCATCGTTCAACCCTTTTTCCACCGCAGGCACGCCATTAATCATCCATTCGGGAGCAGGTTCATCTTTCAAATAATGATCAAAAAACTGATACATCCTGATCGCAAAATCAATTTTATTCGCTCGTTTTGTTACGCCGTGACCATCACCATTATAATTCAACATCCAGCAAGGTCTATCCAAGCGTCGCATTGCTACAAAAAGCTCAATCCCTTGATACCACGGAACAGCACCGTCGCCATCATTATGTAAAATCAATAAAGGAGTTTCGATTTTATCCGCATGAAATACTGGCGAGTTTTCTAAATAGTGCATTGGTTTTTCCCAGAGTGTACCACCGATTCGGCTTTGTGTACGTTCGTATTGAAACATTCGGCTCAAGCCCGAACGCCAACGAATTCCACCATAAGCACTCGTCATATTCGAAACCGGAGCACCCGATTCTGCCGCTCTAAACAAGTTCGTACGAGTCACCAAATACGCTGTTTGATAGCCGCCCCAGCTATGCCCTTGAATACCAATACGTTCCTTATTCACATACCCTTCATTAATCATGTGTTGTACACCTGGCATGATACAATTGTACGCACTTTGTCCCGGGAAACCATCTTTATAAATAATATCCGGTACAAAAACAATATAATCATTGCTCACCAAGTACGTAAAATTCACCGCAGACCGCAACGGTTGCGGAGCATAATGACGGTGAATTCTATCCGAATATTGTTCATAAAAATAAACCAACATCGGATACTTTTTATTAGGGTCAAAGTTCTCCGGTTTATAAATTAGCCCTTTGAGTTCAACGCCATCTAAATTTGTCCAAGTTGTCATTTCGACGGTTCCCCATTTGTAATTTTTCATTTGTGGATTCGCATCACTGACTTTTTTAGGATTTTCAAAATCTAAAGTCGTTGTCCACATATCTGGAAACTCTTGAAAGGATTCTCGAGTAAAAGTAATTCGATCAGATTTTTCGGCTTTTATCACCCGATTAAAGCTATAATTACCCATCAACAACTCCTTTTCACTATTCGCTTTTTTGGCATTTAAGCTATAAAAACCGTCGGCTTTCGTATCTTTATTGAATGCATTCAATAACAATTCTTTTGGTAAAAATTGATGTTCATCATCTAATCGAACATTTCTAAACTCAATATTTGCTGCTCGTCCTGCCGTCAATTTGGTCGCTGAAAAATCTTTTTTAGAAAATTCGAATGACCAAATATCAAACTCATCATACACCAGAAATGCGTCATCATTTTCTAACCAACCTGCCGAACCGTAAGGATAAGGTTCATCTGGAATATCGTTAGCTTCATCATAAAAATTAACGGTCACTTTATCGTTTAAACGAAAAAATCTCGCCTCCTCTATCGAATAAACATACCAAGAACTATCCATTTTTTCGTACCAGTTGACATATTTGCCTTTCGGCGAAATATCGACTGAGCCTCGGACTTGCCTTGCGATTTGCTTGCGGCTTCCCGTTTCTATATCAATAATATAAACATCGTGTTGATACGGAAAACCGACCCAGGAGATTAGTTTTTGATACGGTTTGTCCGTCAAGCCGACAATATATTTTGACTGTCCGTCCCATGGTTTTCGACTGTCAGGAACTTCCAAAGTTTCTAACTGAATGTACTTTTTATTTTTTATGTGATAAACAGCCAAATACGACCGCTCTTTTTCCTTTTCAAGATTTACTAATTGTTGCGGTTGCAGATAGCCATCTGTCCAACTCCAAATATCAACGACCGCTTTGTCTTCTTTCAAAACTGTCGTGTCAGGCAATAAAGGCTCGGGAGCAGTTCCAAAAAATAATCTTTTACCATCGTGCGAAAAATACAAATCAGCATGTTCGCTAATCATCCAATTTTCTGGCAAATTAAACCCACGAGATAAATCTCCGATCATCTCTTCTTTATTCTGCCAATAAAATAAATGATATTGTTTTAATTGAGCCGCTTTTCCGGCTGCCGAGGTATCAATATTTGCGACCCAAGCCAGTTGTTCACCTGCTTTATCCCAAGTTATATTTTTTGCACCCAAAGGATTAGAGAAAACGGGTTTTAATTTACCAGTTGAAGTATTATAAATATAAATTCCTGGTACATAAGTCGAGCTATCCACCCCAGTTGTTAAAATGGCTAAAAACTTTCCATCTTCTGTAAATTCATATTCTGTTATATACTTTAATGTATCTTCCGAATTACTTATTAAATTCTTGATAATCAAGCTATAACCATTCTTTTTAGACTGCTTTTTAACCTTCTTTTTCGACTGCTTTTTTTCATCGGCTTTTACAGATGCTTTATCATCTTTTGTCGGCTTTTTAGCTTTTGTCGGCTCGACCTGATACGCCAAAAGACCGCCAGCTTTAAGTGGCATTTTGTAAGACTTTATTTTAGGAATTTTCACCAAATCTTGATTTGATAAATTATAAATCCCCAACGTGTCTTTCGGAAATTTGTCTTTTTTTACCTGCTTCAGTTTTAGTAAGTCGATACTATCGGTCGGATGTGAAATTTTGAAAGTCACAAATTTTTCATCATAAGAAAATGTAGGCGATGCTGACCGTTCAAAAGTCGTATAATCATCTTTGTTAACATTATAAATTCGTAAAGTTCTGTCACCATCCTGCGGAGTAATATTATACAAAATCCAGTTACCATTCGTAGAGATTTTGCTGCTTGTTACTGATTTCCAACCATCATAAACGTCATGTGACAGCGATTTTTTTTCTTGTGCAGAGACGGTCGTTATTGCGATAAGCAACAACAAAAAAAGGAGTTTAATTGACTTCATCTTTGATTAGGTTTAAATTGTAAAATACAAGGCATGAGGTAGTTCACACTTCACAAATCACACTTAAAAATTTACAGACTTCTGAATGTATCTTCGTAATCGTCTAAATCCAAGTGCATTTTTTCGATTTTTTGACGAAGAATACGATTTTTATTTTCAAGAATAGCAACTTCGACCTCTAAGGCCAAAGCTTTTGGATGAACTTCGTTGCCAGATTGTTTGATTTTTGCTTTCTCTCTTTTTTCGTAATAAGGTAACAGTACGTACAACAAAACGGCTAAACTCGCAAACAAGAGGCTGAACCGAAATAACCACGAAGAGTAAGAAAAAATACTTTCATCTTCTTCAAAGTCAAAGGGTGAAAAGTTTCGTTCTGGTCGAAGTTCTACGATAGAAGGCTTATTTTCTTGCTGTCTCGGACTTATTTTTGGAGTTGTCGTCGGAGTTGTCGTTGTTGAAGATGTTGTTTCACCATCCTCAACCATCACAATATCGCCCCATTCTTCATTGATTGTTTCTGTAACAGTTTCTTTTAAACTGAATAAATTTATCAAATAATCATTAATCGTATTTTCGAAATCAGGAAAAGATTTTTCGTGTCTGATTTTAAAATTTTGAATAGCAGATTCTTTAAACAAATCGTCTTTTAGAATAGAATATAACGCAGCGTTAGTCAAGGTTTCATCGTATCTTTCCTTGTAAGAATTAATAAAAAAAGCCAGTTCCAAGTTCTTTGTCATCACGCCCGTCGAGCGGGTTTTTAAGAAAACTACTAAGTTTTCAAAATTGCAATTATGATTTCCAATTTCTTTCTTATAAGCCGGGACATGTACCTGTCCGATTTGATCCTCTAACGATACCCTTGTAATTTGACAATTGATATAATCTACGGCTCGTTCAAAAATGACTCTTTCCACCGATTGCGAAAAAGCAACACAAGCCATCAACAGCATTCCAACGATTAATAATTGTCGTTTCATTTTTTAGTGATTACTTCCTTAACGATTAGTGATTAGGTCACTACTCAATATTAAAAACAATAAAACCAAAGTTACAAACCATATTAAATAAACAGAAATAAACAATACATTTTACACCTTAATCGGTATCAATACGCTGCAATCGCCAAAACGACGATACTCACTCGACAACCCTCAATTTCTAAAAGTTTCAAGGCACAAGCCTCTAAAGTTGCTCCCGTTGTCAATACATCATCAACCAGTAAAATATGTTTATGTTTAGCAGCGTTCGGGGTGTCGATGGTAAAAGCATTTTTTACATTCTCAAAGCGGTCAAAGTTCGATTTTTGGGTTTGTGAAGTCGTATATTCTGTTCGAATCAAAATATCTCGTTGCCACGGAATAGACATCGTTTGTGACAACCCTTGTGCGATCATATCACTTTGATTATAGCCTCGCTGTTTCTCTTTTTTTGGATGTAACGGCACCGGAATAATCAAATCAACCGTTTCAAAAACATTATTTGCCTTCAGAATTTCGCCATATAATCGCCCCAAATGAATACCAATTTCTGAATTTCCACGATATTTTAGTTGATGAATGAGTTCTTGCACACGACCAGACTTCGTAAAGCGAAACAACGCACCACCTTTTTCAATCAGAATTCGACCATCAAATTTTTCGGTTACTTCATTTTCATTATGTAAATGAAAATCTGTCAGCGGCAAATTTGCTTCACATTCAAAACACAATTTTTGATTTTCAATCAAATGATTGCCACATGCAGGACAAAGACTCGGATATAATAATTCTGTAAAAGCGTTGAAATAAGTTTGAATTGTTTTAAGCATAGGTTTTAGAATTTTAAAAATTACGGATCATCTAAGTTAAAAATTTTCTATAAAAGAGATCTTTTTCCAAAGTACTTTTATTTTAATAATTTTCTTCATTTCTATATTAAAAAAATAGTTTTTATCCTAAAAAAAACGTAAATTGAAAATCGTAAAAAACATGTTGGTTTTACTAAGCCTAAAACCTCATGAAGGAGCCAACAACATTTTAATTGCTCGAAAACAAATAAAAAAACTATGTTAAAAAAACTATCCTGGCTAACATTTGCCATCATTCTAACCGTAACTGCTACCTTTTCAAGTTGTAAAAAAAAGCACGGACAAGTCGAATTTAATGAAGGTTTCAAAGCCTATATTTATGCCTATACTTCTGGAGTTATTTCTCGTGCCTCTCCGATCCGAATTCGTTTTAACGAAAGTTTAGTCGATTCAAAAGAGATTGGAAATGAGGTGAAATCAGGCGTTTTGACCTTTGAACCGTCGATTTCGGGGCAAGCGATTTGGGAAGATGATAAAACGATTAAATTCGTTGCGGACGAAAACCTACCGTCTGGCGAACCTTACTTTGGACGTGTGGACTTGACCGAGTTGTATGGTAATGTTCCCAAAGATTTACGAACGTTTTTATTCGATTTCAAAACTAAAATACAGTTTTTTGAAGTCGCAATCGAGGGCTTACGCTCTGTTAGTCAAACAGATTTGACACAACAAAAATTAGTCGGTACGATCACAACGGCAGATGTTGCAGAAAATGATAAAGTAGAGGAAATTTTGTCCGCTTCTCAAAAAGGAAATAACGATTTAGAACTCACTTGGCAACACGATGGCGATGGTTTGCATCATCATTTTATCTTACATAATGTCGCTCGCAAAGACGACAGATCCAAAGTTGAGTTATCTTGGACAGGCAAACCGATTCGTATTAAAAACAGTGGCGAAGAAACGGTTGAAGTACCTGCATTAGGTGATTTTGAAGTATCAAGTGTGAGCCTGATGGAAGGCGAAGAGCAGGCGATTTTGGTCGAGTTTTCTGACCCAATTTCCAAACGTCAAGATATCGAAGGATTCATTACAATTGAAAATGTCAGTACGGCTTTAAATCATGTTATTGACGGAAATACAGTTCGAGTTTATCCCGCAAGTCGGTTGGCAGGAGAGCAAAAAATAAACATTTCGAGAGGTGTAAAAAATGTAGCTGGTCGGAACATTAAAAAACCATCTGAATGGTATTTAGAATTTGCGGAAATCGCTCCCGAAGTTAAATTAGTTGGTAATGGTGTGATTATTCCAAATACCGATAAAGGCTTAATTTTACCATTTGATGCCGTAAGTTTGAATGCTATTGATGTAGAAGTTTTTAAAATTTATGAAAATAATGTTTTACAATTTTTACAAACCAACGATTTAGATGGTGATTATCAATTAGAACGAGTTGGAAGAGTCATTTTTCAGAAAAAAATATCCTTGCAAGACCTTAAACCAATGGCAAATTTTAAGGTTTGGTCTCGTTTTGCTTTAGATTTGAATAAATTGATTCAGCGTGAACCGAATGCGATTTATCAAGTGCGTCTGGGCTTTCAACAAAGCTATTCGACTTACTTCTGTTCGGGGACTGAACCTAACAGCAACGATGGCATGACAATTTACTCAGACCGAGATAACAAAGACGAATATGGCGAAATTAAGTCATTTTGGGATAATGATTACAACTACTACGATTGGGAAAATAGAAATAACCCGTGCCACGAAGCCTACTACAAATCCTACTACCGAAAAGAACGTTTTGCTAACGCCAACGTCATCGCCTCAGACTTAGGTTTGATTGCAAAACGTGGAAATGATAACTCTTATTTTGTCGCTGTTTCCGACCTAAAAACAACTAATCCGCTTAGAGGAATTAAGGTCAAGTTCTATGATTATCAGCAACAGGTTATCAAGGAAATAAAAACGGATAGCGACGGTTCAATAAATGTCAAATTGAAGAAAAAACCCTATTTCGTGGTTGCGGAACAAGGACAACAGCGAGGTTATTTGAAGTTGGAAGACGGTCGTTCGTTGTCATTAAGCCGCTATGATGTCGCAGGACAACGACCACACAAAGGCATCAAAGGCTTTATTTATGGCGAAAGAGGCGTTTGGCGACCAGGTGATTCCTTGTATTTAAGCTTTATTTTAGAAGATAAATTGGGCAATTTACCGGCATCACATCCTGTGACTTTCGAATTATTCAATCCTCGTGGGCAGTTACAAGAAAAAACGGTCAAAACTGAAAATATACAACACATTTATAGTTTTCATACGGCAACTTCTGCCGATGCACCGACTGGAAATTGGCAAGCAAAAGTAACTGTTGGCGGTGCGACTTTCACGAAGCGTATTCGTATCGAAACCGTCAAACCAAACCGTTTAAAAATTAATTTGGATTTTGGTAAAAATGAGTTAGTAGCCGATGAAAGTCTGGAAGGAAAACTGCAAGTCAATTGGTTACACGGAGCAGCCGCACGAGATATCAAAACAGAGGTGAAAGTACAATTACGTAGCACCAAAACGGAATTTAAAAACTACGGTGATTACGCTTTTGACGACCCTGCACGGTCGTTTAGTGGCTCAGCTCAAACCATTTTTAACAATAATACAGATGACGATGGAAAAGCATTGGTGACAACCAAAATAAGCACGAACGATGCTGCACCAGGTAAAATGAAAGCTAATTTCAGCATTCGAGCCTACGAAAAATCTGGCGACTTTAGTTCCGATAATTTCTCCATGCCATACAATCCGTACGATGGCTATGTTGGTCTTCGTATTCCGACTAAACGCAATGGCGAAAAGCGTTTGGATATCAATAAATCTTACAATATTAATGTTGTTAGCCTTTCGGCAAATGGTAGGGTTCGTTCCAACAAAAACCTCAAAGTCGGCTTATACCGTGTGAACTGGCGTTGGTGGTGGGACAGCGGCAGCGACAACGTATCGAATTATAGCAGTAGCTCACATTATGGCGCATTAGAAAAAGCAAACTTAAAAACCAACTCGAAAGGACAAGCGGCCTGGAATATCAAGATCGATGATTGGGGACGTTATTTGGTGCGTGTCTGTGATGAAGAAACAGGACACTGCACAGGTGATATTTTCTACGCAGGCTACCCGTGGGACGATGAAAATAATGCGAATAAACAAGCCGCAGCGATGCTGACTTTTTCATCAGACAAAACAAAATATAACGTTGGTGAAACCGTACAATTAAAAGTACCTTTAAGCCAGAGCGGACGAGCATTAATAACCATCGAAAACGGAACAAAAGTCTTGCAATCGTTTTGGAAAGAAGCAAAAGCTGGTGACAATACCTTTTCGTTTTATGCTACCAAAGATATGGCACCCAATGTTTATGCACACGTCACTTTGGTACAACCGCACGCACAAGTCGAAAATGACTTACCGATACGAATGTATGGCGTTTTACCAATTATGATAGAAGATCCGAAAACAAGATTAGAGCCGCAAATAGCAATGAAATCCGCCCTGCGACCAAATGAAACTTTTACGGTAAAAGTCAGCGAAAAAAGCCGTAAACCAATGGCTTATACTTTGGCCATTGTTGACGAAGGTTTATTGGGTTTGACAAGGTTTAAAACGCCTGACCCGTGGAATCATTTCTATGCAAAAGAGGCCTTAGGCGTACAAACTTGGGATATGTACGATCATGTGATGGGTGCCTATACTGGCAAGTTAGAACGGATTTTATCCATCGGCGGTGATGCGGCTTTAGGCCCGAGAGAAGGACAAAAAGCGAATCGTTTCACGCCTGTCGTCAAATTTTTAGGTCCTTTTTATTTAAAATCAGGAACGAAAACGCATCAAGTGACGATGCCGAATTATATCGGTTCGGTACGTGTCATGGTCGTCGCTGCAAAAGACGGTGCTTATGGAAATTCTGAAAAAACCGTCTCTGTCAAAAAACCATTGATGGTTTTGGGAACAATGCCGAGAGTTTTGAGTCCAGGCGAAAATGTAAAATTGCCAGTCACCGTTTTTGCTATGGAAAATAACATTAAAAATGTGAATGTAAAAATAGAAACAAACGGTTTATTGTCCATAGTTTCGACCAATAGAAAAACCCTAAAGTTTAAAAAAACTGGAGATAAAGTCGTCAATTTTGATATGATTGTTCCAGAAAATACCGGCGTTGCAACCGTCAAAATTATTGCGACAAGCGGCAGTGAATCTGCCACACAAGAGATAGAATTAGACGTTAGAAACCCAAACCCTTATGTCACCGATGTTTATGCCGGAATCGTCGAAAAAGGTAAATCTTGGACGAAATCATTTAAACCTATCGGTATGGAAGGTACAAATTCGGCTACTTTAGAGGTGTCAAATATTCCGCCTATCAACTTGGGGGAACGCTTACAATATTTGTTACAATATCCACACGGCTGTATCGAACAAACGACCTCTTCTGGCTTTCCGCAATTGTACGTCAATACTCTATTAGAGGTGGACAAAAAAACAAAAGCGAAAACCGACCAAAATATCAAAGCTACAATTGATCGCTTAAAGCAATTTCAAACGACAAGTGGCGGATTTGGTTACTGGCCAGGCGATGGAGAAGCTTCCAGCTGGGGGACTACTTACGCAGGTCACTTCATGGTTGAAGCCAAAGATTTAGGTTTTACCTTGCCACCTTCGATGTTGAGCAAATGGAAAAAATACCAACGAAAAATTGCCAAAACTTGGAATGGCAACAACGGTCGTTATGATAATTCTGACTTGGAACAAGCCTACCGTTTATACACTTTAGCTATCGCTGACGCACCAGAATGGGGGGCAATGAACCGCTTAAAAGAACGACCGAATTTATCAACTTCTGCACGTTGGCGATTAGCAGCGGCTTATGCGGCAGCCGGTAAAAAGTCAGTGGCAAAATCACTAACAAAAAACTTAAAAACTTACGTCAAATCATACAACGAAATGGGCGGAAGTTACGGTTCGGACTTACGAGATAGAGCAATGATTTTAGAAACTTTGACCTTAATAGGCGAAAAAACACGAGCCGCTGCCGTATTGAAAAAAGTCGCTGCCGAACTGAGCAAAAAACAATGGTTAAGCACACAAACAACGGCTTACGCCTTGTTAGCTGTTGGAAAATATGTCGGCAACGATAATGCGAAAGGTAGCTTAGCATTTACTTATACTTTAGGTGGAAAATCCGTAAAAATAACATCCAAAAACCCGATGGTACAGATTAATTTTAACCCTGAACAAGCGTCAAAAGTTACGGTTAAAAACACCTCTGGCGGAATGTTATTCGCAAACGTCATCGGTACAGGTCAGCCCAAAACTGGTGATCAGCAGCCGGCAGCCAGTAGTAATTTGAAGTTAGCCGTCAGTTACAAAACATTAGATGGCAAAGCTATCGACCCGACTTCTATCAAACAAGGCACAGACTTTATGGCAGAAGTCACAATTACAAATCCTGGTGAATTAGGCACTTACAACGAAATGGCATTGATGCAAATCTTCCCAGCAGGTTGGGAAATTCATAATACTCGAATGGATAATATTTCGGCGTTCAGCAATACTTCCGTTCCCGAATATCAAGATATTCGAGATGATCGTGTATATTCATATTTCGACCTCAAACCAAACAAGACGCATACATATCGTATTCAATTGAATGCTGCGTATCAAGGCCGTTATTATTTGCCGACCGTAGCTTGTTCTGCGATGTACGATGAAAGTGTTAGTGCGAGAATTGGCGGAGAATGGATTTCTGTAATTGGAAATGAGATACAATAATTAAAAGAATGCTGGGCAAAACTATTTTTGCCCAGCATAATTGATAATGGAGTAGTTACCTTTTCTAAGTCATCTTTTACTAAAGGAAAGAATAGTTTTACTTAGAGTATCTGCTTTAAATGATTACTAAAATAACAATAAAAAACTTGATAATGATAAGAAATGGCGACCGAAATCGCCATTTAATTTACCCTTTAAGATCTCACTAAACTTAAAAACTTTAATAAATATCGTTAGATTCACTCTTCATGATAATTGTTTACGTGTTGGTTCTCCTTGACTCATCAATAATTGATTCAATAACACCTATTTTTGATTTATAAAACCAGTTTCAAACTATTCTTCAATAGTTATTTCCACATGATTTAATACATTTAAAAATACAATTTGCCAATAAAGTGCCGAAAGCTAAATATATCTGATTATCAATTATTTATAAATAAAATTTTACCATATACATTCCCATTTTGAAAATCGAATTTATTTTTGGGTTTTATTTTTTAATTATTGAACTAAAAGCCTATCAATTAATCTATAAAAGAAAGTATCTTTGTAACAAATCAAATATCAATAACTATGAGTCGAGCAAAGCGTAAAAAACCATATAAAACGAAACGAGAAAAGTTAATGCAACACGTTCGTAACATCAAATTAATTCTAATTTTTGGATCTATTGCCTTGGCTATCTTTATATTTATGAGGTGGCAAGCGATTTCGGATTGGTTCCTTTTGAATTTTTAGAATACTTATAATTTAGGCTGACGTTTACTTAATGAAAATTTAGTAAACGTTCGTTTCAAACCCAAATCATTCCCTCATCTGCATCGCCAAACGATTCTGCATCGCCATTGATATACCGAGAACCTGCGTAATAGGCTAATAACGCATCTACTTGATGCCATGTTTTGATGCTGGCCCAATCTACTTTCAAGGGTAAATTGTGTTGCAAAATCGCTAAGACATCTGGAATATATTGAAGTTGTTTTTTATAATTGTAGGCTTTTAATTCCAGTCGTTGAGCATGAATCGCTGGGTAAATTTCAATAACTTTGATGCCTTTATTCTCAAATGCTCGCTTTAATCGCATTGCTCTTGCAGTCAAGCCACCTAAAAACATAGGCGACATTCCTTTGAGGATTTTATCCCCTTTTCGATAAAAATAATCGTCGAATTTTTCAGGATTCATATAAACGCCAGGCAACGACAAAGGTGCATCTAAAAAGATAAATTCAGGTTTTAATTCATCGACTATTTTTATCAAAAACTTATCAGCGTCCTTCTTTTTCTCTGAAGTCTTAAAATCGACTATATTTCTATTATTCGCAAAAGCCACAACAGTAGTTCCTGCTAATTTGCTTCCGTAATCAATGCCAAGAAACGGCAGACGATTTTCTTTATTCATAATCTGATTTTATAATTATTGACCTACCTATTTCTTATTAAGCTGCCTCGATTTCACAACTCAACACAAAAAAAATAGCTTTACGAATGCGAATCCGTAAAGCTATCCAAATGAATATTTAATATAGTTTGTTCACTTTTTTATTTTAAAAACTCCGCTTCGATAGTTTCTAAACTTGGTAAATGACGATGATGCCATTTTTGAAGAATCGTGCCATCTTTCCACAATACAATACCAGGATTTGAGCGAACGATGGTTTTTAACAACACATCATCAGCGGTATAAAATGGGAACGAAACGCCAGTTGCTTCTTGAAACTCTTTAATTTCTTCTTCTGACGCCTTCGCCACAACCGCATAAATTTCAATTCCTTTTGCTTCCGCCTCTTTCGCTAAATTCGCCACTTTCAATACAAATGCTTCTTTATTTGTTTTGTGCAAGTCATGGCAAACAATCATAAAGTTTGGATTCACATTATTTAAAATCGTTTCCGTTACTTCACCTTCGATAACTTGCTCGCTGACTTCTTCTTTGACGAAAGTCCAACCTTCTTCGATTCCGCCATCGGCTGTGTCTTCTGGTGCTAACTCCAAATAAGGCTCGCCGTCACCAGTATCGTACATCAAGTAAGTTGTTCGGTTGACGGTTTTACCCATGATACCAACAAAATCTGAGATTTTTGTTGTGCCTTCAACTTTTGTATCAACTCTGTCATAATATGTTCCCCATTCTGCTGCTTCAGTCGTCTCATTCATTCCAAACTCTCTAAACTCTGTCGAATCCGCATTTGTATAAATAAATGTTATCGGCGCATTCGCCACTAACTCTGCTTGACGCTGCTTTTCACCTCTTACATCAGCCCCATTATGGAAAGGACGAAAATCTACAATTGGTAAATCATACACGAAATTATACAAACCAAATAAGGTCAAAACAACCGTAGAACCAACGAGAATATAATTTCTGATTTTTGGCATAAAGAGTTCATGCATCTGCTTACTTCTCAATAAAAACCAGGTCGCTGGGAACAATAAGAAAATATCTTTGAAGAAAGAAACTTTAGGTTTCAACTTCAAGAAATCACCAAAACAACCACAATCTGTTACTTTCATGTTCGACTCTATAAAAGGTCCCCATTTACTAATTTCAAAGAAATTGACTCCTTGTGGAACATAACCTGTTAAGTAGGTGAATCCTGTCAAGAAAGTAAAAAATACCACTAAAAGGAAAAATAACCAAGCGGTTAACCTATGTCTATCGCCAATGATGAGCATGATTCCTAATACAATCTCAAAGACAATTACAATAACCGAAAACGCTACCGAAACATCGGTTAACACTGGAAAAATCGGGGCAATAAAACTCAACCAAGTTTCTGAAAAAGTAGATTCGAACTGCTGAAAATACTGTTCCATTTTATAAGCCGTCCCCAGTGGGTCAATGACCTTTACCGCACCTGAAAAAATAAATAATGCACCACAAAAATTTTGAAAATACGACAATAAACGATTCGGCATATCCTGCTTTGTCGCCATCATCATTCCTGTAATAATCGCTGCTGCTATCGCTACTCCAATTACGAGCGTTGTTAAAGTCATAATTTTTTATGTTGATGTATATTGAATTACGCTAAATTGCAATTCAACTTTTTAGTTAATATTTTCATTCCAATACAAATGTATAAACTACATTTGACTTTTTAAACTAAAGATTTAGTTAAGCAAGTCTTTTTATCGTAGTTTTTGTCCTAACTCCCTGATTATAAATCTATAAGGTTTTTAAATCTTATAGGTTTCTCTAAATAAACCCCTCAACCTACTTATGCTTAGTTAACTTTTTTGACAATTCGACTTTTTTAATTCTAAATCTCTTTCAGAATATCCTTAAATTCTACGCCATACTCCTTTAACTCTTCTAATACCGGATTATAAATAGATGGTTTTACAGGAATCTGAACGCCAGTTTCGGTGATTTTATCTTGTAAAATCAACTTTACAAAAATACCAATCGGTAAACCTACCAATTTAGACATAGCCGTTTGAACAGAATCATCGCCTTTTAAAACCATCGAAGATTGTAATTTATATTTCTTACGTTTTATTTTGTACTTAAAGACATGATGCATTACAATCATATCTTTATCATTTTCTTTTAATTTTAATTTTTCTACCAATAAATTTTCTAAAATCCTTGCTGGAGTTGCATTTTCTAAACCAATTTTTTTGCGGTCAAAAAGTCCCAGCCACTCTAATTTGCGAATAATTTCAGAACTCGCACCAATATTTAAGAAAGTCGCCAAGCGTTCTTTAATCGTACCGGTCACATAAGGATTATCTAACAAAAAGGCATCAACCAACTCTCGGTAGGTCATATTTTTTGATTCCAAAATCGGATAAGCATCACTTGTTAAACCTAACTGTACCAACGCATTCCACGCATCACAAAACCCTGGATGACGCAACGTTGAACGCTTGATCGTAGGAATATTATCAATGCCGTAAATCTCACGATATAGCAAAGAATCACGATTTGCATACGATTCAAACTCTCCAACTCCCGGCACATTGACCAAGCGATACTGTTTGAATAAACGATTGTACGGAATGTATTTATACTTTCCTTTTACCAAATATTGTGAAGTTCCTTGTCCTGCCAAAACAACATTTCGAGGATTCCACGAAATCTTATAACGCCAAGGATTATCATCGCTTTCAGGAGCAACCAGACCACCAGCATACGAACGAAAAGAAATAATTTTTCCACCTTTTGCACGAATTTCGTCGATTATTTTTTTAGCTGACATATGATCAATTCCAGGGTCAAGTCCCATTTCGCCCATAAAAATCAAAGACGCATCTAAAACCTCCGGATTTAAACGATATAAGTCACGAGAAACATAAGACGCAGTCACTAAGTGTTTTTTATATTTGATACAATCCCTTGCTATTCTATAATGCAAATGAGCAGGAAGTAAAGACACGACTACATCTTGTCGCATCATCAAATCCTTTCTATCTTCTGGTTTTAACACATCTAACCAAGTTCCTCGACCGTGCGGATGTCCATTTATTTTTGCCGCAGCAACATCAGGGTCAGCGTCTGCCACAGTGATGAACCAACCGTGTTTTTTGGCTGCTGCCAATAAATAATTAATTAATGCTGTTGAAGAACGACCGGCACCAATGATTAAAACATTTTTCATAATATGCTTCGTTTTGCTGATAAAAAAATGATAAAATCATTCTTTCATTTTGTTAAAATAATTATTTTGAATAGAAAATTGAATACAGTAAAGGTAAAATATGTATTTATGAATTAATAATTCACGGTATTAAATTTGAAAATCCCTATTTAATATAAACAATTTTGGGTAGAACGCTATCCCTAATCGCATTTTTTTTATATTCGTTTTTCTGATAAGATTATCAAAAAATCGAAAATCATCAACGAATGAAATATACTGTTTTTGCCTTTTTTGTGGTAGTAATAATCGGCTGTAACAATCACCAAACAGACACTTCTAATTTATCAATCTTTCACTATAACGAAGTTAATAATATTACTTCACTTGATCCCGCATTTGCTCGTAATCAAAGTAATATTTGGGCTGTGAATCAAGTCTTTAGTACCTTGATTCAGTTAGATGATAGTCTAAAAGTTAGACCGTGCGTCGCAAAAAAATGGACAACCAGTGATGATGGCTTGACTTATACCTTTACTTTACGTAATGATGTTTATTTCCATGATAATCAATGTTTTAAAAATAATAAAGGTCGAAAAGTTATAGCAGAAGATATAAAGTATAGCTTTAATCGAATCATTGATGATGAAGTCGGTTCGACAGGAACGTGGCTCTTACGTGGAAAAATTGACACGATTCAGCCCTTTGCTGCTCCGAATGATTCGACCTTTATTTTAAAATTATTACAACCATTTCGACCAATGTTAGGAATTTGCGGGATGCAATATTTTTCGATTGTGCCAAAAGAAGCCGTTGAGTTTTATGGTAGAAATTTCCGGGCGAATCCTGTCGGAACAGGTGCATTTCAATTCCGAAAATGGATAGAAAATCAAGCCTTGATTCTCACCAAAAACCCAAATTATTTTGAAACCGATAAAAACGGGCAGCAACTCCCCTATTTAGATGGTATTCGCATTAATTTTGTGAATGACAGAAATACAGCTTATTTGAATTTTAGAATTGGCAAACTTGATTTTTTAAGTGGTTTAGAATCATCCTATGTCGATGATTTATTAAAAAAAGATGGAACACTTCGCTCTGAAAATGCGGACAAAATGCAGTTTTTTAAAACTCCTTTTTTGAATTTTGAATACTTGGGTATCAATCAGATTTTTGAAGCAGATAATCCATTAAAAGAAAAGAAAATTCGTCAAGCCTTAAATTACGGTTTTGACAGAACCAAAATGCTTCGTGAACTCCGAAACTCAGTCGGACAACCAGCAATTTCGGGCGTGACGCCTATCGGTTTGCCGTCCTACAATGCCGACAGCGTCAAAGGCTACGGCTATAATCCGGCTAAAGCTCGACAATTATTGGCAGAAGCCGGCTTTCCGAACGGCAAAGATTTACCAGAAATAAAATTATATACGAATAACGATTACTTAGATTTATGTACATTCATCACTCGACAATGGGAAGATTTAGGCATCAAAGTCAAAATAGAACTATTGGAATCAGCGACATTACGAGAAATGATGAAAAAAGGCCAAGCGACTTTTTTCCGAGCGTCATGGATTATGGATTATCCAGATGCAGAAAATTATATGTCGTTATTTTATAGCAAAAATGCCGCACCACCAAATTATACTCGTTTCAAAAATGCTGAATTTGACCGGTTATACGAAGCGGCTTTATTAGAAAATGATGATGAAAAACGCTTTGATTTATATCATCAAATGGATCGCATTATCATCGAAGAAGCGCCAGTTGTTTTCTTATTTTATGACGAAACCGCTCGTTTTGCTGCAACAAATATCAACGGTTTACGGACAAATGCGAGTAATTTATTGACGTTGAAAGAAGTTCGTTTAGAATAGTTCGGTGATATTTTAGTCATCCGATGAGTTCTTATAACTTTTCGTTTTTCACGAAAAGCATTAATTTCCACAGCAACTCACCGGATGACTTTCTACGATCACTCTAAATCAATATATTATAAGTTTCAAAAATAGCTTTTTCTAAATCTGCTCTATCATCTGGATGAGCGATATTTATCATACTTTTGGCTCTTTCTTTTAGATTTTTGGCATACAAATAAGCGATTCCATATTCGGTTACGATATACTGAACGTGAGCTCTGGTCGTTACGACAGGCGCACCTCTTTTCAACATAGCTACAATTCGAGGAATACCCTTATGCGTTCTTGATGGCAATGCAATGATGGCTTTTCCACCTTTTGAAAGTGTCGCTCCTCGAATAAAATCCATTTGTCCGCCGATACCCGAATAGTGTTTTGTACCGATCGAATCGGCACAAACTTGACCAAAAACATCAATCTCAATCGCACTGTTAATAGCGGTCACTTTTGGGTTTCTACGAATAACTTTGGTATCATTCACATAACCAACATCCATCATATTTACAATCGGATTTTCATCAATAAAGTCATAAATTTTCCGAGAACCAAAGGCAAAACCACCAACGATTTTTCCGTGTTCTGTTACTTTATTCATACCGTTGATAATACCTTTTTGAGCTAAATCCACCACGCCATCAGAGATCATTTCGGAGTGTACGCCCAGGTTTTTATGATGCTGCAAAGCACTCAAGGCAGCGTTAGGAATACCGCCAATTCCCATTTGTAAAGTTGCACCGTTTTCTACAAGCGAGGCCACATTTTGACCAATTTTCAACTCCATTCCAGTAGGTTCGGGTACATCGACTTCAAAAATTGGTGTATCCACCTCAATATACGAATGCAATTGACTGATGTGCAAAACACCGTTTCCATGAACAAACGGCATATTAGGATTAACTTCCGCAATGATATATTTTGCGGTATCTGCGGCAGCATTTGACACATCGATACTACAACCGAGCGAACAGTATCCCTTAGCATTTGGTCTTGAAACCGTTACTAACGCCACATCAATCGGTAAACGACCACTTCTAAAAAGTGCCGGTATTTCTTGTAAAAAAATAGGAACATAATTCGCTCGCCCTCGCTGTACATGTTTACGCAAATTGCCACCTACAAAGAAAGCATTAATCTTAAAACTGTCCACGTATTCATCGGCTGCGTAAGGTGCATCCCATTCAGTATGAATAGACACAATTTCTACATTTTTGAGTTCTGTTCCTCGTGCTGTCATTGCATTAACCAAACTTTTTGGTGTTGCTGCTGCCGAGTGAATGAATACTCGATGCCCCGATTCAATAACCTGTACAGCTTCTGCTGCGGAATTTACTTTTGCCATTTTTTATTTGTGTTTGGAAAATAGTTAAATAATTTTTCCTTTATATTATGCCCAAAATTATTTAAAGTCCAACTTTTAAAATATGACTTAATAGATGATTCTTATCATTTTTATTGGAGTGTTTCAGGGTTTATATCTTTTCTAAGTCAATAGCAATCAGAATCAATTCAGTTCTAAAGTCGCCTTCAAGGTTTCCAAATCTTCCGCTTTGATCGTGAAACCATTTTTTTCAAAAATATGCCGCATACCATTATTTTGGCGAAGCAATGTTGCTTCAATACGTTGAAAGCCCATATCACGAGCAATATCCAATATAAAATCCGTTAAAAATCGACCTAAACCCAAACCTTGCCAAGGATCAGCAACGACGATAGCATATTCCGCAAATTCGCCATGAGCATCACCAACGATTCGTACCACGCCAGTTAACTTTCGGATACCGTCCTCTATTAATTCAGCTACAATTGCCATTTCGTTATCATAATCAATATTGGTAAACTTGGTTAAAAAATCGTGTGTTACAATAAAACTGGTCGTGAAAAACCGTAAAAAAGTAGTCTTTTCCGAAAAAGTTTTAATCATTTCTCGTTCGAGCGGTTCGTCTTCAGGTTTTATCGGACGAAGTAGAACATTTTGACCATTTTTTAAAGTAATTTCACGAATATACTTTTGAGGATAAGGCGAGATAATTAAATGACTGTAAGGCTTGTCTATTGCTACATTGGCATCCAAAACAATATCATAATCTAAAACAATTCCATCGGTTTTATCAACAATAAAAGGATTCAAGGTAATTTGTTGAATTTCAGGGAAATCCACTAACAAATAAGAGAATTTGACCAATAGAAATTGAATGGATTCAATATTAATCGGGTTTGTGCCGACCTGTCCGACCAAGAGTTTATAAATCTTCGTATTTTCAATAATTCGTTGTGCCAAAGCCATATTTAAAGGTGGAATACCATGATTGACATCATTAAAAACCTCCACCGCAACACCGCCCATTCCAAACGAAATCACTGGTCCCATTTCAGGCATTTTTTCACTCGAAATCGACAGTTCATACGTTTTATCAATCATCTTTTGAATAAAAAACTGACCATTTTTCTTAAAAGATAATTTTCGCCAAGCACGTTCTACCGCAATTTCGTCCTCCAGATTAAGCATCGACTGCCCTTGTTTCATACCATGATTTACGACATATTTTAAAACAACAGGATAACCAATTTGGTCAGCTTTTTCGAGTGCCTCATCGAGCGTTTCCACGAAAAAATATTTCAATACCGGAATATCATAACACCTCAATAACTGTTCACTTTCATTGAACGTAAGTGTCGTTCTATTTTGGTTCAAAATAGCATTGATAAGCTTTTTCGCTGCCTTTTTTTGAGGTTTAAAATATTCGGGAACTCGTGCAGGCGTTTCGTACAACAAGTCAATCGACTTATTGTATTCATACATTTTTAAAAAACTATAAACCGCACTTTCAGGAAAACAATAGGTCGGCACATTTCCATCGACTAAAACTTGCGAAATCTCTCGACGACTCAACTCACCGACACAAGAAGCGATAATTGTTTTGCGAGTTTTATTATTAATTTTTGTAATTTCTTTAGCAATACCTCGCACGTCACTCTTCGTCTGCGAAGTCAAAATCACCAAAACGCCATCGACATTTTCATCACTCAAACAAATATTAACCGCAGTTTTATAACGTTCGATCGAAGAATTAGCCAGCACATCAACAGGATTACTGATAAATCGAGTATGTGGCAAAATTTCCTTCAATTGCTCTAAAGTTGAAGTTGATAATTGAGCCAACTTACCACCATTTTTAATCAAATAATCTACTGCCAACACTGCTGGAGCACCAGCATTCGTCACAATCGCCAAGCGATTAGAATGAGGTCGAGGAGCAACCGACAAGGCTTCCGCACAATCAAATAAACCTTCAATTGTATTCACCTTTAAGACACCAGCTCGACGAAAAGCCGCTTCAAAAATCGCATCTTTTCCGACCTTTCGTCTCGTATGCTCTTCTATCACTCCTGCCCCAGTCAACGTCTGCCCCGATTTCAAGACAATAATCGGTTTATTTCTCGAAAACGCTTTGGCAGCACTCATAAACTGCCGAGCTTCCGATAGTGACTCCATATAAATCATAATATTTCGAGTATGCATGTCCATACCGAAATAATTGATTAACTCATGTAGCTTAATATCCATCATCGAACCGATTGATACGAAGTGACTAAAACCGACGTTTTCCGCAACTGCCCAGTTCAATATCGCCGAACAAATCGACCGACTTTGTGAAATAAAAACCGTCTTGCCTTTCAAGACTTTTCCATTAAACAAACTGGCATTTAAGTCCAAATACGTCGAAATAAAACCATAACTACTCGCTCCCAAAATCGCAATTTTAGCCGCTTTTGCTTTCGCTTCGATTTTTTGATAAATCGTTTCGCCTTGTTCTTCATCTAATCGAAATCCACCCGACAAAATAATCGCACTTTTTACCTTTGCCGCAATACAGTCCTCCATGATTTGCATCATTTCCTGCACCTCTGCGTCAATAATCACCAAATCAATCGAGTCAGGAATCGCTTGAATATTTTGATAAGTTTTCACCCCTCGTACACTTTTCAAAGTCGTACTTACAGGATACACAATTCCTTTAAAATCCGACCCAATCAGATTTTTTAAAATAGGCTGACTGTTTGCATCTTCCTTTTTAGAAACACCAACAATAGCGATTGTTTTGGGCTTAAATAAATAGTCTAAACGATTCATTTTGTAGTTTTTTTTACAGGTTTCACCTGTGGTTACTCAAATTGAACTCTTCCGGAGTTCTACAAAAAATACTTACTCCTCAACCTTGGAAAAGTTGAATTTGAATAACCATAGGTTGTACCTATGGAATTTACAACTCACTCCCAATACTTCTTCAACGCACCAATCAAACTATTCGAACGCAGTTCATATTCAAAATGCGTCCCTAACGGCGAGCTGGTTTCTTTCTCTTTATAGGCAGGGTTTAAACCCATATAGCCGGCCAAAAAATTATATACGCCCTGCGTCAAAATATCGACATTGTAGCCACCTTCCAAAACTGCAAAAACATTATCGTAGCGTTCACCGAATAACTTTCCTAACTTATAATAACTCATCACGGAGAGCTTCAAATCTAATAACGGATCATTCAAATGAGCATCAAAACCAGCCGACAACCCGATAACATCAGGCTTAAATTTATCAATATAACGAGTTGCTGTATCTATCGCATCCCAAAAAATATCATCTGCACTTTTTGGTGGCAACGGCACATTTATCGTGTAACCTTCACCTTTGCCCTCGCCGATTTCATTGTACCAACCGCTGTGATGTGGAAACGCAGGAAATTGATGAATCGAAATAAATAAAACCTGATCCGTGTCATAAAAAATATTAGCTGTTCCGTCGCCATGATGACCATCAAAATCTAAAATCGCCACTCGTTTTCCTTCATTCAACAGCTTTTGAGTCGCCACCGCAATATTATTAAACAAGCAAAAACCGCTTCCTTTCGCTCTGAAAGAATGATGTCCTGGCGGCCGAATTAAGGCAAAATTATTGGTTTCAGCCGCCAAAATCGTCGCACCGACTGCTTGACACGATGCTCGAAAACTCTCCGGCGAAACAACCGTATCATCATCTAACGGCTCACTATTCGCACACTTTCGACGCACCTCCTCAATATAATCCTTATCATGTACCAATTCCAAAAACGGCTCTCCATCTGGGATGTCCACTTTCGGCAAATCGCCAAAGGCTTCAATTCGTTTTCGATTTTCAGGATAAAACCCAGTATCGTGCAAAAGCACCGCAGGATCAGAAATAAACTGCATTCGTTTATTTTTCACATTTGTCGTCATAATTTGATAATTATTTGGATAATAACGACAAAATTACGCCAATAAAAAGTCAATTGATATGATTACCATCATCTATTCCATTCACAAGACTTTTTTGCCCATTGACGAATACCATATTGACCATAAAAGTTCAACACCACTTATTTCATTCCGTTTCCTTTTGACCCCTATTTTTTATTATTTTTTTAAAAATGATAGGATTCAGTTCTGTTGACCTCTCCTTCCTGAAGTTAAGTTTTACTACTACTAATGACTTTTTGGTTGCCGTTTCTACCACAGTTCCTGCAAATTGTTCAGCCTCCTTGATGCAAATAGATTTTTTTCAAACAAACTAAACTAATTTTAATCCATTAAGGTTAGGTACACGAACAAAAGCATTTTGTACTTTTGTGGTAATTTAGAAAAATACAAAAGAACGCAGCATTTTTTGAAAAAGAGAACTTGTATTAAAAGTAAGTGATTTTAGATTAGGACAACTAATCACAAATCACAAATGACGAATGACTAATCACTAAAAATGAACAAAGTACAGTTATATCCCAACGATTTATTCCAGAAGTTAGAGTTTGACAAGGTTTTAGAGTTATTGATAGAGAATTGTTTGGGCGAGTTAGGACAAGAAGCCGTGAAGAATCAACCGATTTTTACGGAAGTAAATACCATAAAAACAGCATTAAAGGAAGTCAACGAATATCGTATTTCGATAGACGAACGGCATCAATTTCCGCTAAGAAATTATGAAGATTTAGCCGAAGATTTAAAAATGTTGGATATTCCTGGTTTCGTTTTGGCAATCGAAGGATTGCAACGTATCAATATTGTCTTACTACAAATTGCCGACATTTTTAAGTTTTTTGAGCGAACAACCTACCGAGAAAATTATCCGACTTTACACGAAATTATAAAAGGGGTAAGATTCGATAAAGAACTGCAACAAGAAATCGTGCGAGTGATTGATGAAGAAGGCGAAATCCGTGCAGACGCTTCGCCAGAGCTACAACGGATTCGCAAACGAATGATTGGTAAACGAAAAGAATCGGACAAAAAATTCCGTACAATTATCACTAATTATCAATCTAAAGGTTTGTTGACGGACAACTTAGAGGCTTATAGAAATGGTCGCCGAGTACTTTCTGTTCCTGCCGAAAACAAACGCAAAATCAAAGGTATCATTCACGATGAATCGGCTACTGGAAAAACTGTTTTCATCGAACCCGAAGCAATTATCGAAATCAATAATGAAATCTTTAATTTGGAAAGCGAAGAAAATCGAGAGATTTATCGCATTCTCCGTGCTTTGTCCGATATTTTACGACCGTACACCTTTGTCATGCGAACGTATCAAGAAGTTTTGATTCGCTACGATGTAATTCAATCCAAAGCAGTTCTGGCCCGTCAAATGAAAGCTGCAATGCCGCAAATTATTGATCAACCAAATATCAATTGGCAGACGGCTTTTCATCCATTGTTGTTGTTAAAAAATAAAAAAGTAGGACAAAAAACGATTCCATTTACGCTGACTTTTCATCGAGACAATCGAATTTTAGTGCTTTCAGGCCCGAATGCTGGTGGAAAATCTATCTCTATGAAATCCGTTGGTCTGTTGCAATTAATGGTGCAAGCAGGAATGTTAGTACCAGCCGAAGTGACTTCAGAAGTTGGAATTTTTGAACAGTTTTTTGCAGATATTGGCGACCAACAATCTATCGAGGATGATTTGAGTACCTACTCTTCTCGCTTACGAAATGCCAAAATGTTCGTCGAAAATGCGACTGATAAAACCTTAGTTTTGATTGATGAATTTGGTTCTGGAACGGATCCAAAAATGGGTGGGGCTATTGCTGAAGCCATTTTACAAGATTTGCATAAACGCAAGGTTTTTGGTGTCATCACGACGCATTATTCCAACTTAAAAGTTTTTGCCTTCAAAACAAAAGGTATTATCAACGGTTCAATGCGTTTCAATCGAGAAACTTTGTCGCCAACTTACGAAATGAAAGTTGGACGACCTGGCAGTTCTTATGCTTTTGAAATTGCCGAAAAAAGTGGTTTACCCAACCGTGTATTGAAATATGCTCGACACAAAACTGGTAAAAACACACAAGCCGTTGAGGATTTGTTAGTCGATTTGCAACGGGAGAAAAAAGAAGTCGAAGAAGAACTTAACGCACTGAAAACCAAGCAAGAACAACTGAATCGCTTGGTAAAAGCGTATGAAGAGTTGCAACGAGATGTAGAGTTTAGCCGCAAACGCATCAAGCTCGAAGCTCGACAAAAAGCATTACAAGAAACCGCTCAATCGTCTAAAGATTTGGAGCGTTTGGTCAAGGAAATCCGAGAAAAACAGAACCTCGAAAAAGCATTGGCGGAAGCCAAAGAACTGGTACAAGAAAACCGAGAAAAACGAGAAGAGATTGCTGAAACGGTAACGGAATTAGTAGAGGAAATCTACTACAAACCCGAAAAACCGTACATTCCACAACCAAAAACGGTTAAAAAAGGAGCGATCGAAGTTGGTGATTTTGTCAAATTAAAAACTGGCGGTTCAACAGGTCGAGTTGAATCTATTAATCGTAAAAATGTCATTGTCGCAATGGGTTTACTCAAAGTCACCGTCAAAATTCGAGACTTACAACACGCCGCAGAACCTTTAGAAATACAAAAAGAAAAGAACGTCAAAACCGATATTTTGTCCACAGGTGCGACTTTTAATTCTAAAATTGACATCAGAGGAATGCGGTATCAAGAAGCCTTGACAATGGTGCAAGATTTTGTCGATGAAGCGATTATTGCTAATGTCAATAACCTCAAAATCGTGCATGGAAAAGGTAACGGAACATTGCGAAAAGCGGTAAAAAGTAAACTACGAGAATATAAAGAGGTCAATTCGATTCGACATGAACGAGATGAAGCCGGTGGAAATGGCGTGACTTTGGTGGAGTTGCTTTGATGCTTAACAGTTTTATTCAACAGGTGACCAAAAAGTCACCTGCTGAATTTATAATTAAAAAACATATTTTTAATCCTCAATCAATTGCTCATAAAACAGCGTACAGCAATCGTTGCGAATCCCAACATCTTGAACGATTGACTCCCGAGCCGACAATTCAATTTTTTATAAATTGTTTGACTATTTGCTCCTCGTCTATTTTTACTTTTAAAAAATAAATGCCTTTCGGCAAATGATAGATTGGAACTTGAATTCGATTTTCGTTACTGATGCTTAACCTTTGTTCGACCTGACCGATTGCATTGATCACTTCTACAACAGCTGTCGAATAAATAGGAAAATCCCCCCAATCAATCGTAATAAAATCCGTTGCTGGATTCGGGAAAACATTGATAATCAAATCATTAGAAATAGTAGTAGTAGCAACTGGCGGCAAAGTCATTGTGACCATAAAAATATCAGTAAAACCATTCGACACAGGTGAAGGTATCGCAATAGGCAAATTAATCGTACCTTGAAATATTCCCGCAATAACAATTTCTGAGTTTGCACTATTCGTGTAAGGAGCAACAAAATCAATAGAACTTGGTAAATCAAATGCAAAGTAAGAGACAACATTCGGCTGTGCTACTAAATCCGTATGAGTTGTTCTGATTAATAAATTTCGAGGCACTGAATAATAGGCCGGAATAAAAAAGTCATTAATTTTTGTAAATGTATCAAAGTAACCCGACAAATAGTAATCGTCTTTATTAACCGTTAAATTAATCAAGGTTTCATTATTTGTGTATCCGTATTGATTAGAGGTCAATAAATCGCCATTTTGCGTTAACGTCACTAAAAAAATATCACTATCAACATTATTCGTCTGAATAGAAGTTTGAGCATCAAGATTTAATAAGCCCATAAACGTTCCTGCCATTACAATTTTTCCAAAAGTTCCGATGCCTAACTTTGGGTTCGTATCATTATAAATACCGCCAAAACGTTTTCCATATTGTAGGTTTCCGTTGTCATTGTATTGAGCCAAAAATATATCAAAATCGTTAGATGCCGCCCAAAGTGTATCGTTTCCGAAAATCACTCGACCGTTGAATTGTCCTGCGACATAAATATTGTTCAAGCTATCGGTCGCAACAGAAGTTACTATGGTTCGTTGTTGAATACCAAAGCGATTCGCCCAAAGAAAATTCCCGTCTTTGTCGTATTTAGCCATAAAACCATCCTCTACGCCTATGGCGGATAAAGTCACACTTGGAAAAAGTAAATCATTGGAAAACGAGCCAGTTATAATATAATTTCCTTGATTATCTGTTGTGCCTTCATTGACTTTTAGCAAGCCGCTGCCATCAATGGCGGTCGCCCAAATGATGTTTCCTGACGTATCGGATTTTGCAATAAAAGCCGAACTACCATTTGCCGAAAGGCTAAAAGTATCCAAGGTGATATTATCCCAAAAAATCCCAGAAAAATACAACGAAGTGTCATTAAATAATCGAAAGCCAGTGACTTTATCTCGGTCGTTGCTTCCAAATGTCTTTGTCCAAACAGTTTGATTATTTCCATCTTTTTTAAATAAAAAAATGTCTTCTAAACCATTGATTAATAAGTTATTATTATCAATCGTCATATCATCACCAAAAGTACCGATTGCAAATATTTCTTGCTGTGAATTGGCTTGTAAACCGCTGATTTGTTCGATATTTACCGAGCCAAATGTTTGAACATAAGTCGGGGTTTGTGCATTACTCCTCATTGAGAGCAGCAATAATAAAGGAAAGATGGCCGATTTCATATTTTTTATGTTTGAATGTTTGAGTGTTCAAATATTCAAACACTCAAATACTCAAACGTTCAAAGATGAAAAAAGTATTAAAAGGTTTTAAAGTTTTAGGTATAACTATCGGAATTATTATGGGAATTTTAATTGCATTATTTTTGATTTTTAATGAGCCGTTGCCCGAAGGTGAACAAGGGGCAGCAGCAGATGCGTTGGCAGAAAAAATATTAGTGGCGATTAATCAACCGGCTTGGGATTCGACCGGCGTTGTGCAATGGACATTTTCGGACAGACACGATTTTCTGTGGGATAAAGATAGAAACTGGGTGCAAGTCAAATGGTCAGATTATGAAGTATATGTGATTCTGGATGAGTTGACTGGGGTTGCTTTCAAAAATGGGAAAAAAATTGAGGGTAAACAAGCAGATAAACTGGTCAAAAAAGCTTGGGCTTTCTTTGCTAACGACTCCTTTTGGCTCAATGCACCATCAAAAGTTTTTGATAAAGGAACAGAACGACGATTAGTAAAAATGGACAATGGCGAGGAAGCCTTACTAATCACTTATGCTTCAGGAGGTGTTACGCCTGGCGATTCTTATTTGTGGATTATTGATGAAAATGGTTTGCCACAATCTTGGAAAATGTGGGTAAAAATCATTCCTGTGGGCGGCGTATCGACAACATGGCAAGATTGGACAACGGTCGAAACCGGTGCTAAAATCGCTCAAAATCATCACATCACCGATAAAATAAGTGTAGCGATTACCAACTTAAAAACGGCAAAAAATCTGGCCGCTTTTGGATTAGAAAATGATCCGTTTGTCGTTCTTGAAAAGTAAATTCTGTATTTTTAATAAATACATCTGTAAAAAGTTAAGGTTTATCAAAAGCAATTTTTTGAAAAGCTTTTTATGACCATCTTGCGTTTCGATTATGATAAGTAGAATTTGTAAAAAAATAAAAAATATGAAGTCAATTAAATTATGGTTACTGCTACTTTTAGGATTTATTTCGGTAACTACATTTGCACAAAAAAAGGGGCAAAAAGCACAACAAGCCACGGCAACAGAACACGCAACGGAGATTTATAGAGAAATTGATACTCCGAAACCTGTCGCTGAAACGGCTGAATCTTCACTACTTTGGGAAATTTCGGGAAATGGCTTAGAACGACCGTCTTACCTGTTTGGTACAATTCATTTAATCGCTAAAGAGGATTATTTCTGGACCGACATCATGAATGAAAAATTCAATACCACAGAAATGTTGGTCATGGAGATTGATATGGAAAACTCCATGATGATGCTATTCAGCATGCTCGGCAGTGTTCGTATGAAAAAAGGAACTTCGCTTCAAGATTTGCTAACTGACGACGAATATAAGCTGGTCGCCGATTATTTTGAAAACAAAATGGGCATGCCGATTTCGATGTTTGACCGCATCAAACCGATGTTTACGAGCATGATGATTGCGGAAGGCGGACAGGAAGGCATGGAGGAAACAACTTCTTATGAAATGGAACTGATGAACAAGGCTCAAAAACGAGAAATGAAAATCGAAGGACTGGAAACCGTGAAGTATCAAATGAGTATGTTCGATAGTATTCCGTATGAAGATCAAGCAAAAATGTTGGTCGATGCCGTAAAAGGTAATGGCGAGGAAAGTGATAACACGATGGACGCTATGGTCGAGCTTTACAAGCAACAAGATATTGACGGTTTGTATAAACTGATTATGCAAAGTGATAACGAGATGGAGGCTTTTGAAGATATTTTGTTAATCACTCGTAATAAAAACTGGATTCCGAAAATCGAAAGAATGGCAACTAAAAAACCAACTTTCTTTGCTGTCGGTGCCGGGCATTTACCGGGTGAACAAGGTGTAATTAATTTATTGAAAGCGGAAGGTTATACGGTTACACCGATTCGGTAGTTTTTGATTGATTGCTGAATTGTTACATTATTGAATTATTATTGACGAATAAAAAATGAACTATTCGTTTCGTGGTTGGAAAGGATTTTGAAAATTCTTTCCAACTATTTTTTTGATAATTTTTTACGGTTTTTCAATGAAAATAGTAATAACTGACTGTTGTAAAGCTGCCGAAGGTTGTAATAAACGGTTTGATTGGGATTTTTGGGGTTTACACTTTTCATTTCAATGATGTCAAACGACCTAAAATATCAAAGCGATTATCAATATTGCCATCAACTACAGAAAATTATCATTTTGAAATCAAATAAAATAATCGAATCATTCGTAAAACAATTTAAAATGTGAGCAAAGTCACCAAATCAAATTAGGATAGCAATAAAATCCATTTTAATTTTGTGTAGTTATTTTCATCAAAAATAGTTTTGTAAGGTGAAAGCCTTATATTTTATACCTCATATATTATACATTCTAAAATGGGAATTTTTAAAAAAGGTCAAAAAGCGTACAGTATTGCGAATCTAAAGTGTCCTCGTTGTCATGAAGGCGATATGTACCCGACGGCAACTTTTTCGTTCAAAGAACCTTTTGAAATGCACGACAGATGTCCGCATTGCAACCAAAACTTTATGCCCGAACCAGGTTTTTATTATGGTGCGATGTTCATTTCATACATTTGGACAGGTTTCTTTTGTTTGTTTTTAGTTGGCGGCTTGATTTTAGGCTTTGGTGTTAGCGTCAATATGGCGATGCTTGTATTAGTCGCTGTGATGGCATTATTATTCGTTTGGATTTTTCGAGTATCCAGAGTTATGTATATCAATATGATTATACATTATGAGAAAGATGCGAAACGGATAGAAAGTCCTGCTAAAAAGTAGATTCTAATTATATTTTCATATATCTTTGTGGGATAATTATCCTCCAAACCTATAAGGTTTTTTCTCAACCTTATAGGTTTATTTTTTTTATAAAAAACTAAGAATCAAAATGCTACAAATCTTACACGAAGATGCGAATTGTATAATTGTCAATAAACCTGCTGGTTTGCCGACACAACCTGACCAAACAAATGACCGTTCCGCTTTGGATATTGTAGCACGTCATTTGAGCCGACAAGTTTTTATTGTCAATCGTTTAGATCGACCTGCAAGTGGGATTTTGCTTTTGGCAAAAACCTCTAACTCGGCAGGAAAATTTTCTGCGTTATTCCAAAATGATAAAGTCAAAAAAAGCTATTGGGCAATGGTCAAAAATAAACCTGAAAACGATAGCGGAACATTGACGCATTTTCTAAAAAGAGGAGCAAAAAGTAAAAAGTCACTAGTATATAATGATGCGTCAAAAGGTGGAAAAAAATCGGTTTTAAATTATACCGTTTTAAAGAGTTTAGATAATTATCACCTTTTAGAAATAGAATTAGAAACTGGCCGTTATCATCAGATTAGGTCACAATTAGCGGCTATCGGCTCACCGATTAAAGGTGATGTAAAATATGGTGCAAAACGTAAAAATCAAGATCGTTCCATTCATCTACATGCCCGAAAGTTAGCGTTTACGCACCCTTTTAATAATGAACGAATAGAAATAGAAGCTGAAGTACCAACAAAAGATAATTTGTGGCAGTCCGTGATTGATTAATTATCAATTTTTAATTATCAATTTTTAAAACCTTATCTTTACAAAAATTAAGGAAAATAGTAGATAAATGATTGATATACAATTATTAAAAAAAATAAGTGAAACGCCTGGTGCACCAGGTTATGAACAACGAATCAGAGCATTTGTGATGGAACAAGTCGCTCCTTTTGTCGATGACTTATACACCGATGCAATGGGAAATGTCATTACCGTCAAAAAGGGAACGGAAGATAAAAAAGTGATGATTGCCGCACATTTGGACGAGATTGGTTTTATTGTAAAACATATTGACGAAGACGGCTTCGTTCGGTTTCATACCTTAGGTGGGTTTGATCCCAAAACCTTGACGGCTCAACGGGTTATTATTCATGGTGAAAAAGATATTATGGGCGTCATGGGATCTAAACCGATTCACTTGATGTCTGCCGAAGAACGCAATAAAGGCATGAAAATCAATGATTATTTCATTGATACTGGTATGTCAAAAACAGAAGTCGAAAAATATATTTCAGTCGGTGACTCGATTACTCGAGAGCGAGAATTAATACAGATGGGCGATTGTGTGAATGGTAAATCATTAGATAATCGAGTTTCTGTTTATATTCTATTAGAAATGTTGCGAGAACTGAAAGACACCGAAGTGCCTTATGATATTTATGGGGTGTTTTCAGTACAGGAAGAAGTCGGTATTCGAGGGGCAGAGGTCGCAGCACATCAAATTAATCCTGACTTTGGGTTGGGTTTAGATGTAACGATTGCATTCGATATTCCTGGCTCATCGGGTCATGAAAAAGTGACTTCGTTAGGCGAAGGCACAGCGATTAAAATCATGGATTCTTCTACGATTTGCGACTATAGAATGGTGCGTTTCTTAAAGAAAACCGCCAACGCTCACGATATTAAATGGCAACCAGAAATCTTAACTGGTGGCGGAACGGATACCGCAGGCATTCAACGAAAAGGCCAAAACGGCTCTATTGCCGGTGCTTTATCTATTCCGACTCGACACATTCATCAGTCTATAGAAATGTCGAATATTGAAGATATCCGAGCAACAATCGATTTATTAACAAAAGCAGTCTTAGAGATTAATACTTACGACTGGAGTTTTAGATAAAAAAATAGATAAAATAGGTAATAAGTAGCAGGTAATAAGTAATGGACGTAAATAACTACTGAAACTACTTAAGCTACCCGACTACTAAAACTACTAAATAATATGTTTCCAAAAATAGGAGAGTTTTGTACGTTAGATGTGGTGAAAGAGGTGTCTTTTGGTTACTATTTGGATGGTGGCCCTTTCGGGGAAATCTTACTGCCACAGAATGAAGTAATGGATAATGTCGAAATAACGGTCGATAAAGAAATCGAGGTTTTTATTTATAATGATAATGAAAATCGAATCATTGCAACTACTCGCAAGCCTTTGGCGAAAGTCGGTGATTTTGCAAATCTACAATGTAAAGATGTCAATGAATATGGTGCATTTTTGGATTGGGGCTTGATGAAGCAATTATTTGTGCCGTTTCGAGAACAATTGAAGCGCATGGAAGTTGGTCGCCATTATTTGGTTTACGTCTATGTCGATGAAGAAACAGAGCGTTTGGCGGCTTCGGCTCGCATCAATCGCTATGTTGGAAAAGAAGCCATTTACACCAAAAAAGGCGAAGAGGTAGATTTGACAGTCGTCAAAAGAACGGACTTAGGGTATAAAGTGATTGTAAACGGAAAAGCTTGGGGCTTGATTTTCAGAAGCGATGCTTACAAAGTTTTGAATATCGGACAACAACTAAAAGGTTATATCAAAGCGGTTCGTGAAGATGGAAAATTAGATATTTCCTTACGGAAAAAAGGCATTGACGGCTTAAATGATGCCGCCGAAATTATCCTATCAAAATTACAAAAGTCAGAAGACGGGAGAATGTACTTGACCGATAATAGTCAACCTGAAAAAATTCGCCAAATGATGAATATGAGTAAAAAAATGTTCAAACGTGGCGTCGGAATTTTATATAAAAAAGGAGTCATCAGCTTGAGAAAAGACTTTATTGAATTGGTCGAAAAACCATAATTGCTAAGGGCAAATTGTAAACATTTATTTTATAATTTGCCCTTTTTCTTTTACATCCCTACCCTCCTTATAGAAGTGAAAGGTCAAATCATCAATACCACGTACTCATACTTTTGCAGCTCCGAAAAAACTTGTATTGGGTATTTACAATTCTCTCAAATTTTATTATTTCTAAACACTCATTTTTGTAACTTTACGAAAAAACATACAACTAATGAGATACATTATTCTATTACTTTCTTTGTCAATGACCCTACAGATGTCTGCTGTAAGCATTGCCTTCAAACCGATGGAACAACAGACCTACACAGAATAAAATGACGAAAAAACAATTCGTTATGATTACTTGTCCGCAGGCAGTGGCGTCTTAGGATTAGCCTTAGCCTTTGTTCCTTTTTTGAGTATTGTGGGGATTTTCTTAGGTCTTGCCGCAGTTGTGTTGAGTATCATTGCTTTTCGCAAAAAACAAAAAAGTCGCTGGGCTTGGATCGGCTTGATTGCAGGTAGCCTGACGATTGCGGCCTTTTTAGGAGTTATTGGTTTAATCTTATTTTTTTAAAATAATTCAGATGAAAATAATTCAGATGAAAAATATCTACTTTTTGCTTTTCGCAACCATAATTTTCACCGCTTGTGTTCCCGAACAGCAAGCGATTGAAATCAACCCTTACAAAATTGATAAAAGCGATGCACCATGGATAATTGCTCATGGCGGTAGCAAAGATTTATTTCCTGAAAATACAATGGTTGCTTTTCAAGGGTCGGCAGCTATTGGCGTCGATGCCTTAGAAATGGACGTAACAATGACCAAAGACGAAGTCTTAATTACGCATCATGATTTGACGATTGATAGAACGAGCAACGGAACGGGTCCTGTTATTGATTACACCTACGATGAGTTATTACAATTTAATTTTGCACATACATTTAAAGATATTAATGATAATAATCCTTACGCTAATGACACTATCTCACCAGCCAAATTAGAAGATATTTTTACAACTTTTCCGAATTATCAATTGATGGTCGAACTCAAAGACCGAGGCGAAGATGGTAAACGTGCTGCCGAATTACTAAAAGCAATGATTGAACAATATGAGTTAGAAAAAAGAATTGTTGTCGTAGCATTTAGCGATGATGTATTAAGCTATTTTTATGAGATAACCGATGGTCAAATCCTTATCGGAACTTCAGAAGAGGCCACAAAAGACTTTGTGTTTACAGGGCTTTCAGCCATGGAGTTTTTGTATCGCCCCGAAGCCTCTGTTGTAGCGATTCCAACTGAAAATAGTGGTATTAACTTGGCTTCGAAACAAGTAATCAAATCAGCACACAGAAGAAATATGGCCGTTCACTATTGGACAATCAACGATAAGGAAACGATGAAAGTCTTAATTGAATTAGGGGCAGACGGCTTGATTACAGATAGACCAGATTTAATGAAAGAAGTTTTAGAAGAATTAGGATTTTAATCTTATAAAATATAGTCAGGATACCTCAAAAATTCGAAGATGTTATACTGACAGATGTTATTCTTTGTGACAATCTTTCAGGGAAATTTTATAAAAATTATACCTGAAAGATTGAAATCGACTTCATTACAACAACTTCCCGTAAACCTAACTTCTAAAGCGTAAAAATGGTCACCGATGTTTTAGTAAAAATAATAAAAAGAAAACATAATAAGCTGTTCCGATCGCACTGCCTATCGTTGTTTCGACCATAAATGATAAAAATACGATGATGTGAAATGCCAAGATCAATTCATCTTTGAAGTTGGAATTGTGAAAAAATGGTATCAAAAAAGCGATGAGAAAAGCAATTGTTCCAATAATTCCTATTGCTGCATAGAAAAATATAAACTGATTATGCGGCCGTTTGACGATAAACTCTGGGTACTTTTTAGCATAAAATTGACGAATTTCATTGTCTAAATCTCCAATACCAACGCCTAACAATGGACTACGATTACCAACTTGAAAACCTGCTTCGTACGAAATCATTCGTTCGCCGTCAGAGAAGTTTTTCACGTTGCCTTTTTGCATATTTTGAAAATCATAAACCGCATAAGCAATACGATTTTTAAAACTCGGCACTAATTGATACGCTAAAAAAGGGGCTGCAATAATCACTAAAACGACACTTCCGCCTAAAATATACTTTTTCGTCTTAAAGACATATTGCAAACTCAAACAGAATAAAGTTGAATACATGACCGCAATTCCGCTACGTACCGAAAGAACATGGATAAATACAAATAAAAAAGCTATCAAACCAAGCAAGACCCAACGTTCCCAGGCGTACTGATATACGACGTTTTTCACCAATAACCATAAACCAACAGCAACCGTAAAGGCAATCAATAAACTAAATCGAATATGATGAATCGGAGTCGGAATCGGTCGCCCGTATTCTAATTGTTTATTATAAAAAGCGTAGTCAGAAAGATAATTCGCCAGCGTTGCAACCGAAGCAACGGAAACACTAATCACTAAGAAATATAACACCAATTGAAACTGTCGCTCGGATAGCTTTGGTAAACTCGAAAATGCAAAAGGTAAAATCAAAAAAGGTAAAGCAACACGCACTCTGTCCCAATAAAAAGGCGTCAACTCAGAATAAATCCCGCTATAAGCAATGAGAAAAAAGATAGCTGTAGCAGCGACATACGATTTGTTTCCAATGAAATTTTGCCACTTCACCTTGAAATCTTTATTCAAATAGCTGTCATAAATCGCTAACACAAAAAAAGCTACTAACGAAATTGTTAGAAACGCAGGTGACGACGATAAAAAAGCAACGATAAAAACGATACAGAGTAGAAAAAATATTTTTTGCATTGATGCGAACGAATTAGGTTAAATTGTAGTAATTAATTAGTATTTAGGCAAAACAAAGTATTCAATTTCAGACTATTTTATCAACGATTCATTGAAATTTTCAAAATTTAAGGCTTCTACTTTTTTCAAATATCTCCTTTAGGAGTAGTAAATCAATAAATACACACTCTTCCTTGGACAAACTTCGGAAATAATAATGCGAACCGCTACGAATAACTCCTACATTATTCCTTTCCAAAGTTGATTTTGTCCTACTCGTAATAACTTTTTATTCGGGTCAATCTACTAAATTTAGAAACTATCAATGATAATTTTTATAACCTAAACTTCACATACTTAATCGTTTTACGATTGCGTAAGTGCATATTTTCATAGGCTGTTTTCACCTCCAAATCGCTGTGATACAAAGGCTTAGAGTAGATATTGTCATCTGCATAAATAATATCGATTTTTTCCTGTTCTAAAGTTTCCATTGTGAACTCAAACAACATATCATCATCCGTTTTTAGATGAACGATTCCATCATCTTTAAGGATTTTTCGATAATGATTTAAGAAATTTGGATGCGTTAAGCGACGACGTACTTTTTTATAAAAAGGATCCGGAAAAGTAATCCAAATTTCATCAACTTCTTTTCCAAAAAATGTAGCAATTTGCTCGATACGAATACGACAAAAAGCCACATTGTACTGCTTTTGTTCTATTGCCTTATTCGCACCTTTCCAGATTCTCGCTCCTTTAATGTCGATGCCAATAAAGTTCGTATTAGGATAGCGTTCTGCTAATGCAACCGTATATTCTCCACCGCCACAAGCCAGTTCTAATATCAACGGATTTTCATTTTTGAAATGCTCCGTTGACCATTTTCCACTCAAATCCACTGCGTCGCCCTCTGCATTAATCAAAGCAGGTTTTGTAATATTAAAATTTTGATAGACATTCGGCATTGTCGATAACTGCTCGAACCGTATTAATTTCTTTTTTCCGCCCATTTTTAAAATCCTGTTTTCACTAAGAATAACTCCTAATTAGCCCTGTTAAAACTTCCATTTACCAATCCAAGTATCCTTTTGATTATTTACTCTTAAATATTCCAAAAAATCTGCCCTGTCAATGAAATCAGCCCCTAAACTTCTTAAATGCCCTGTTTCCGTTTGGCAGTCAATTAAATCAAAACCCAAAGATGCTAAATTTTGAACGAATGTAATAAACCCCGCCTTAGAAGCATTACTAACTTTCGCAAACATAGACTCGCCGTAAAAGCATTTTCCTAATGAAATACCATACAATCCACCGACTAACTGGTCATTTTGCCAAACTTCAACCGAGTGAGCCAACCCGATTTGATGTAAGGTCATATACGCCTCGAACATTTCGTTGGTAATCCAAGTACCACCTTGACCTTTCCTTCTAATATTTTGACAATTCCATAAAACTGACTGAAAATCAGTGTCATAGGTAATCTTAAAGGTTTCTCGCCGTAGCACCTGCCGCATACTTTTCGACACTTTCAAATTTTGAGGCAAAAGTACAAACCGAGGATCAGGTGACCACCAAATAATTGGATCATCTTCATTGAACCACGGAAAAATACCATGTTGATAAGCTAAAATCAATCGCTTTGGCGACAAGTCGCCTCCTAACGCTAAAATTCCATCTTCATTTGCCAATTCGGGAGATGGAAAAACCAATTCATCATCTGGAAGCCAATACATTTGTAAGAGTTTTGGGGCTGTCTTATCGACAGACGGTTTGCGAGTTTCGGTTACCTAAAATTCACACCTCTAAATTTATTCAAGTTTTATATTTCGATAGATACTTTAAATCAAATATCGCTAATTTTTAGTCGTTTTCAGTCAATTTCTGTTCTTTCTTTTCATAGATTGAAAGTTTGGCACTATTTTTCTTTGACAATATCGTGATTATAAGACTTGTCATTTTTTTTAATTTTGATCAGGGTTTTCGAGATTAAATGAACCAAACACAAATCTAAAAAATGGCATAATTCAGCATTCTAATTTTGACTAAAATGACTTTTATAATCAATTTTATCTAGAAAAGTTTTTTGTTTGGAATATTCTTTGCTAATTTTGAATTGATAATTGTTGGTATATGAAACATATTATAAACATAATCGTAATTAATTCAGTCAACAAAATCAATTTATAAATCTAAGTAGGTTAAATCTAAAATTAGACTACTTTTTTTCACAACTTTAAAATTAATTTAATATCGGTTAAAAACTCTACACTTTTTTTGCTTCAAAATTGAAAACGCCTTCACACTAAAGGCACATTAACTATCAACACAGTTACAAGTAAATTAAACCGATATGCAAATTAAATCGCTTAATGACCGTGATCTCGTACGTTCGTACTTAGACGGCAACGAAAAAGCCTTCGAAGAGTTGTTAAATCGTCACAAAAACAAAATTTATACCTCGATTTACCTTTTCGTCAAGGAAAGAAGTCTTGCGGAAGATATTTTCCAAGATACCTTCATCAAAATCATCGATACATTACGTAAAGGAAAGTACAACGAAGAAGGAAAATTCGTACAATGGGCAATGCGAATTGCTTATAATATGTGCGTTGATCATTTTCGTCGTAGTAAACGTAAACCGACTGTCGCACCGACAGATGAATTCGACATTTTCAGTGTAATAAGTGTAAGTGAGGAAAATGCAGAAACACGCATTATTCGTAGTCAAACCCATGATAAGGTTCGTCGCTTAGTTGATCAACTTCCTCCTGAACAACGTGAAGTTGTTATCCTTAGACACTATGCTGAAATGAGTTTTAAAGAAATCGCAGCTTTGACAAGAGTAAGTATTAATACTGCTTTAGGTCGCATGCGCTACGCTTTGATCAATATTCGTAAAATGGTTGAAGAAAAAGAAATTTCGTTACAGTAAGTCACTTCAGTTGATAAAACATACCGTGAGAATCATTACATAAAACAACATCTACACACAACTACATATTTCCTAATGATTAGCACAAACGTTTGAACAACATAACACTTTACTAAACAACATCTTTAGAAAAATATAATGAGCCATACCGCTCGTCCCATCTCGGGAAATATACGGTATGGCTCATTTTCATTTTGGAAACTTATAAGTAGTTTTTACGCTCTGATTTATAACGAACAAAATATTTGATTTTCTAACTATCCAGCAATCGCTCTAAGGCTTTTTCCAAGCGCTTTTGTCGCCTTTCTTGCTCAACAACATGTGGCGAAGCAACTCGTTCGGCACAATCTTGAATCGGGCAACGCTCACAAGTTTGGCTCACTTCTTTAATTTTTATGGCCGAATCATTCCAAAAACGAATTTTACGTTTTAATTCATCATTGACCAATAAGCCCAAAGTAACGCTGATATTTGTATCTGGTGTCGGATGTGCTGGTCTTGCAATCGTGAAACACAAATATTCATCATCTGAACCATTGTAGCGAGAACGCTGAATATTTGTCAACATTCCAGTATAATTTTCTCGAATTTGTCTGCTCTGTAAATCTTGCAACAACCAAATTGTCACCCAACGACGACAATAATGCTCCAGTAAAGCATTGCCGTAAGGCTGATGTTCTCGATTGAGATGTAACTCTTTGGTAAGGTTATACTTGTTGGTACTCAAACGATTATTAAAACGCAAAAAGAAAATATTATCAATACCGAAGTACTTTGGAATGATAGAAATCAAGCGATGAAAAAACATTTCAGGCGATGCTTTGTACTTGTTCATAATCGCCATGAAAGCCTCTGCATCCCATTTTGAACGATTAAAAAACTGTGTTAAATCATCGACTAAACTTTCTCGATTCATTAAAATCGCACCTGAAAAATAAGCGGCTTTGAAGTTGTTAAGAACTTCTTCAAACGAATTGACTTTGACAAAAGTCGAGGTGTAAATTCGATTTTTAAGTTTTAGTACATTACACGCTAATTCCTTACCCAGCAAAAAAGCACGTTGCGTATCAGTCAATTTATTATTGACCATCAGGCGTTTTTTCTCTGGCAAATAAATTGAACGGAAACGGTTTAACTCCTGAAATTCTTCTCCAAAAGCCATTTCCTCAATTTTATAACGATATTTAGATTTGATAATTTTACTTAATAATCGAACCGAAACAGCACGATTAGTCGGCAAGTTATTTTTGGCAACGAACTCGTCTGCCCTTTGCTCTATTTCTTCAAAATAATTGTCGTGTAGTGTTTGATAAGAACGCAACGCCGCAAAGTAGAAATTTTCTTGCTCTAAGGCATAACGACGAGAAATACTAACTAAAGTAGTGATGAATGCTCCAATTTTTGTCGGTGCATCTGCTAAAAGCTCCACAATTTTTCCAGCATCTAAGCCGAATAAATCCAATGGTAATTCACTCAAAAAATTAGACTTTAACAGTTCCCCTAATGGAGATAATTGTTTACCTAAATCACTGGAAGTAAGTGTGATAATCGATACTTTTAAAGCCTCTGCCAGAGCCTCAATCTTATCTTCACGAGGATATTTTTTACCTTTTTCAATTTCATTTAAGTAAGAAATCGACAACCCTGAACGTGCCGACAATTCGGCAAAAGACAGTTGTTGTCCTTTACGAAGTTGTTTGACTTTCAATCCGAAAATAATTTTCCTACTTTGACTATCCACGTTTAATTTTTTGGTGAGTGATTCGAATTTTTATTCACATTAAGCTTGTTACTTAATCTGTTAGTGAAATCAAAGTAAGTAATTTTTAGACAATTAACCAACGAATTTTCGCTAAAAAAGCAGATTTCTATTTTTTTTCGCTAAAAAAAATATATTCAAATATCTACCTATTCAAAGATGTAGCAATTTTAGCTAATATTATTCGCTATTTACGCCCTAATCCTCAATAGTAAAAAATTCTCCTAAAAAAGCAACTGTATTGATCTTATGAATGTTATAACAATCTAGTGTAAGTGAAGTATTTTGATTCATTTTATAACATGAAACTCACCATCAATAGACCATCATTTGTATATCAAAACAACAAATTGGTAAATTTAAAGTACATTTGAAGACAAATTTTGCAAGAAACAAAAGCTATGTTAAGATCCTTTAGAGTCGGACAATTATTTAATATTCCAATTTTTTTACATTGGAGTTTGCTGCTGCTCCCCTTGATGGCAATATACAGTAATGGAAGTTATGAACCAGTGAACATTATTTGGACAACTTTATTTTTCAGTCTGTTATTTGTTTGCGTTTTATTTCATGAATATGGTCACGCCCTTTCTGCACGATACTATGGTGTTGATACAACAGATATTACGTTATTGATTATTGGAGGTGTTGCCCGATTGATGCGACTCCCCGAAAAACCATGGCAAGAATTTGTCGTTGCTGCTGCTGGCCCAGCCGTAAATGTAGTAATTGCAGTAGTCGTTTATCTTTTTTTGTGGTTAACCGATAGCTCATTCTTTCCTGAGCAGCAAATTATCGGCAGTCATAATTTTCTTCAATATTTTGCTTTAGCAAATATCTCATTAGTCGTTTTTAATCTACTCCCTGCGTTTCCGATGGATGGCGGACGAATGCTTAGAGCTGTTTTAAATATCAAACTAAGTCGATTAAAAGCAACTTATATTGCGAAGTTAGTTGGACAATTTTTGGCAGTTTTAGCAGCTGGAATAGGAATTTATTTTGGGCATTATACCTTAATTTTTATCGCTATTTTTGTTTTTGTAAGTGCAAGAGCAGAATATCAAGGACTCAAACAAGAGGCTTTTTTGACCAATCATCAAGTTAAAGATGCAATGAAGCAACAATTCTACATTGTTCAACAATCTAATAATATCGAATATGCCGTTCAACTTTTAACCAATAGCGGTCAACAACATTTTCCTGTATTAAATATGATGGAATTGAATGGTATCTTGACACATCAACAAATATTAAGAGCTATTTCTAAAAAAGACACCTTTGCACCAATTTCAGATTATATGATTAAAAATTTTATGGTCTTATCGCCTGAAGATAATATACGAACTGCTTATCAACTATTTCAAGAAAATCGTTATGAACTTATTCCGATTGTCGAAAACGGCGTTGTTATCGGCATCTTAGACAAAGCCGGTCTAAATGAGTTTTTCCAGATAAAGGCAGCAAAAAATTAAGTATAAAGTACAAAACCTCGTGATTAAAAAATTATTTCATCCCTTAATTTTAAATCAGAGCGTTTTCAATAACGCTCTCACCACCAAACAAACTTTTGGTGTTGCAGCTTCAACAACCGCAACAACTTCCTCCAAAGTTGTTTCTCGAATAACTTCCGGCGGATAGGCTTGATTCGATACAACCGAAACAACAAACACAGGTAAACCGCTGTGTTTTGCTACTAAAACCTCTGGAACAGTGGACATGCCTATCACGTCCGCACCGATTCGGTGCATAAAAACATACTCTGCCGGCGTTTCAAGATTTGGACCTTGTAAACCTAAATAAACTCCTTCATGTGCCTCAATACCGTTAGCTTTCGCAATTTGTAATGCTTTGGTATTCAACATTCTATCATAAGTTTTGAGCATATCAGGAAATCGTGGACCAAGTCGTTCGTCATTTTCGCCACGAAGCGGGTTTTCGGGTTGTAAGTTGATATGATCTTTTATAAAAACTAAATGACCTTGATGAATGTCTTCTTGAACGCTGCCTGCTGCATTAGAAATAAAAAGGCGCTCGATACCTAAATTTTTCATCACTCGAACCGGAAATGTAACTTGCTTCATCGAATAACCTTCGTAATAATGAAAGCGGCCAGCCATTGCAACAACTGGAACATCATCTAATGTTCCGAAAACTAATTTTCCTTTGTGTGAAGCAACTGTTGAAACCGGAAAATATGGAATTTCTCCGTAAGGAATTTCACATTCTATCCGAATATCGTCCGTAAGATTACTCAATCCTGTTCCTAATATGATTCCAAATCGAGGTTGAAATAATGTTTTCGTACGAATAAATTTAGTGGATTCTTGTATTTGGTCGTAAAGCATTTTTTTAGCATAAAATGTGACGTATAAAATGTAAGAGATCAAACACCTCACCTCTTACACTTCATACTTGAAATCTCTAATTTCCTTGTTCAATAAATGGCAAATCTGCATCAATATCATGATTAATATCAACGCTGTCATAACCCTGTTTTAACGCAAACTTAGTTGTCATACGAATATTGTTAATCAAAATATCCGTACCATCTATAAATAAAATATCAACACGAAAATTCTTTTCAGCTGTAACATAATCCAGGTATTCACAACGGAAAATATAATCATCTAACCGTGTAAATTTTAGTGTAGAAGTTGCCTTTTGCTCCTCTATTTCTTGGCGTAAAATAGCTAAAAAGTCGTCTGTAATTGGCGCTTTCGTATCCAAATAAGTATTCAGATCATCATCTGTTGCACCATCTTCTACGGCATAGATAAAATCTCGTGCTTTCAGGTACAACTTTCTTTTTTCCTCATCGTCAATCAAAAAATCATCATAAAACCTTTTTATTGCAGGACGAAAAGCAGAACATTCCGTCTCCAAACGTCGGATAAAATAATCATCATACTTAAATGGTAATAACGCCTGTTGTGTAAAAGCACGTTGTGTACTATCCCAAACTTCCAGATAATCTTGACGACTCTCAATAAAAATCTGCTCAACTTCCTCTACCGTCATCTCCTCGACAGGAATCTTTGCATCATTGAAGCCTTCACATGTTACCTTGATAACATCCTCAATAACAGGTATTTGTGCAAAGTTCAACTGTGTGAATCCCATCAAAGCAATAAGTAAAATATTTATTTTCATATTTTCCGTTTATATAATTTATATCGAAGATTTTTTGATTACTTGTAGTTCTCCTATTTATCCTGCTTCAAATATACAATATTTCATAATACGTACAACAGCACTACCAATCCTAATTAATTTAAGATTTTAAAAATAGCCAGAAATACAATCAGTAAGCAAATAAATACACAAAAAAGCCACAGTTTTCATTAAATGAAAATCGTGGCTTTCTGATTAAATACAGTTTTATCAACCTAAACTCAACCCTTATCTACGAGCATTGAATCCAAAAGAAACACCAACTCTAAAATTATCTTTACGAGGCACAACATAAGCATTTACTGGAATATTCAACTTCCCAGACTTAAACGTAAATCCCGCCGCAACAACAAAACCTGTCGAAATATCCAAATCGCCCCGGCTATCTAAACGAGAGGTAATATCATAAGGATTTGGTTCACCATTCTGATTATTAATCCACCAATCTTGTTCTAAATGCCAAACATCATCCGCATCATAATAGCCCGTTGCCCTTCTTGCTACAGAAAGGGTCGGCCCGAATGCAAATTCTAGCCCATTTTTATTATTCCGTAAACCATGTAAAATCGTCATACTTGGAACAAAAAAACCTTGCTCCAATCCGCTGACCAAAGGGATAAATTCAAATAAACCCTGTACATTTCCTTCATTCAAATATTGCACCTCAAACTGATACCCAAATTGAAATAAAACCGGATACGCATCGAAGCCACCTTGATTTTCAGGAGCCTTATACACACTTGCTGCTTCACCCATCAATAAACTCACTCCCATTCTTGGTCCACTCAAATTTAAGCGAGGTTCATCCGGTAATGTGATCGCATTATCCAAATTTTCCTTTTGTGTTAATAACGACACCACTGCAGGATCATTTTCAATACCAAATAAATCATTGACCGTAATGCCAATCATACGTTGAATCTCATTCTGTAGATTTAAAAACTCATTGACTTGAGTCTCCTCAATAATGCCTTTTTTGACATCAATTAATCGAAGTGTAATGATGATTGTCTTTCCATATCGCTCTACACTTCCGGTAAACATTTTGTCAGAATCAATCAATTTTCCAACTTCTAACAAACAGATTTTACCATAACAATTATCGATTTTTAAATCGTTTTTTTCGACTAAATAAGCGACATCATACTTATCCATCACCTCAAATCTGTTCAGTTTATCCATTTCAAGACGAACTAAATTTCCTAACTGAACAGAAGTAAACTCCACTCCCTGAGCATCAACATTTAAGACCGTTAATGATGGTTTTTCCTGTGCCGTCGCTACGATTGCTGTGACGCAAAATACAATGATTAAGCTAAAATTAATAAGTTGTTTCATGTCGTTTATATTTTTATTAAAATTTGATTCTAAGTAGCTAATCAGAGCAATATTATCGGATTTCTACTTTTTCAAAACCTACTTTTTCAAAACCTATTTTTACTCAATTTTTTAGTTTGGTCAACATAAATTTTATCCAATGATATCAACTCGACCTGCTTCCAATTTACTTTTTTAAAAGACCTAAAAAAATGAGATGCATCAATTTTCAACTTGAATTTTTTAACTTTTTTCATCTATTTGATTGAATAAAAAATCGTCTATTTAAAAAAATAGATGGTTGAATATGATGACACTCAATTCCTTTATCACTAATAATTTTATGAATAATCAAAAGATTATCAGTAAATTATCTCGTGATTGCAACCACAAGATGAAACGAAAATTAACGTAAGTCAAAAAAAACGAGAAGTTTCTAAAGTATTATTAAACTCGTTTAATCTTATTAAACTGGTTTAATGATAATTTTTTAAATATGTCTAAAAAACTTGCGAATACTCCGTTTACAGTAATTCAAATAAATCGAATAAATCACGATTTGGGTACACTAAAAAAACCGATAAAACATCATTATCATTCTTTTCATTAGCTTTGCAACTTTTCCAATCAAATACTATTTATAGTACTTTCAAAACACGAGATTCCAAACTGATGATGCAACAATTCAAGGAACGTTTTCAAGAAAACCAGAAGCTATTAGCATATTTAACATTGATCTTTTTGTCAATGCTTTGGGGTGTTTCCTTTTTTTTTATAAAAAAAGGCTTGGTCACTTTTTCATGGGATCAAGTCGCTGCACTTAGGATTACATTTGCAACTTTGGCATTTTCGCCCTTTATCGTTCGAGCCTTCCGAAAAGTAGAAAGTTCGCAATATAAATATGTCTTTGCTTTCGCCATGTTAGGGAATGCGATTCCTGCATTTTTATTTCCGTTAGCACAGACACAAATCAGTAGTTCGTTGGCTGGTATTTTAAACTCGATCACACCACTATTGACCTTTACAGCCGGCGTATTATTTTTTGGCGTTGCTTTTATTTTACGCAAGTTTTGGGGCGTTTTATTAGGTCTGGTCGGAGCCTCCATTTTGATTTTATACGGTGCTGATTGGGAATCAGATGGGAATCAATGGTATGGTTTATTTGCTGTTTTGGCGTCCGTTTGTTACGGTTTCAGTTCTAATATTATTAAAAATAAATTGCAAAATATTCCCTCACATTTGACTTCAGCAATAGCATTTGCCTTAGTTGGACCTTGGGCAATTGGTTATTTATTTTTAGGTACGGATTTTATTCATACGATGCAAACCGATGAAAATGCTTGGTTTTCGTTCACGAGCGTATTGTATTTAGGCTTTATTAGCACAGCATTAGCCACCTATATTTTCATAAAATTAGTACAAATGACAAGTGCATTATTTGGTGCGGCAGTCGCTTATATCATCCCGATTACAGCAGTATTTATTGGATTTTTAGACGGGGAATTTATTACAGTTTGGCACTTTGTCGGAATGGCATTAATCCTATTTGGTGTTTATTTAACAAGAGGAAAATAAATCTGTGACAAAAGCCTACTTTTGAAACTACTCTAGGTTTTTTTACCTTGTTTGGGCAAATTGAAGACTTTATTCTCACACAGATTTATAAAAATTCATCGCCAATTTTATTAAGATTTTCATTTAAAGGCTATTGAACTTACAAAATCTGTGTGGGAGAATTTTTAGGTCGCCTCTGTCAGTTAATCCACAATTTATTAACTTATTAATCTTGCTTTCTGATCTTTAATTTCTGACCGATTTCGATGGTATATTCCTCTAACTCATTCATTTTTTTGAGTTCTTTAATCGTCAAATTATATTTTTCAGAAATACTATATAATGTCTCTCCTGTAGATACTGTATGAATATTTCTTTTGCTAATTGCTGTCCTGCTAACTGGTATAGATTTATAAATTTTAGATTTTCCTTTATCTTCAGATGTTGTATCTTCTATCGCTTCCCTTTCTGCTTTCAATAAGGATTCATCAATATTTTCTTTTGTAAGAACGGTCTCCTGTTCAAATTCTGAAGTCATTTCAACATATTCCTCTTTAGGTGTTTCAGATAATTTAGGTAGAGCCTCAGCCTTGACTATATCTTGATCACAGAAGGTAGCTAAATACGCTTGAAGCGGTTGTCCGTCGATAGCAACTAAACGATGCTCCATCAAATCTGAATACATTTTGACCATACCGATACCTAAAATATATTCAATATTGACGGTTTCCATGAAGTTAGTAGGAATGTGCATAAAAGTAGGTTTGTCATAACAATCCTTAGACGCTTCTTGTAACAAGATCAAATCTCCCTGACCACTGGTTTTCAGATCGACACCTATATCGTAGGTATTTTTAGCATCATAATCGAATCCATATTCGCTTGTAATCACTCTCAAATACTTATCACTCGGTAAATAAACTTGATAAGTCACATCTGTTACATTTAAGACCTCAAAGCCATTGCCATTTGGTTTCAAAAGGTAAATATCCTGCTTTCCCTTTTGAATTTTTTTAATAGTGTCTAGCAGTAATTCGTTTTGCAAAGTTTCTCCACAAGTAATACGATTCATCGTGATCAAATCATCTTCTGAAATATTTCTGGAATTGTAGGTAGAAGATTCCAAAGTAACTATTTCAAAATCGTTCAACACGAACTGATACGCAAAATACCCTGAATTAACACCATTTGGCTCACTATAAGAATATTGTAGCTCTCTTGTGCAATCAGAGATTTCAAGATATATTGAACCCTGTGCAGAAAGGAAACTTCCAGATGCAACCATCAATGAAGTCACTATACTTTTTACAAAAACTTTCATTATTCTCATTTTAAGTTTATAGTTGACTTGAATTTAAGTAACAATCAATACATTATTTTTTTTAATATTTAATAGTTTTATAATCAACTAACTAAACCTAAAGATAAAAAAATATACATGGATAATATATAAAAAAAACAAAATTGTGACATTGAAAAAATTAATATTACTAGAGTAACTAAAAAATTAATCATTTCTTATTTCGATATACTTGCAGATATACTTATTCATAATAAACAGATACTTCGTCTAAAAAATCAATCAAACTTATATTGGATAAGAATCGTTTTGTATTTTTGTCAAAATTTTTTGATTACTAATGCTAACTATACAAAAATGGCTTTAGACCAAGTTGATATTGACGATTACGAAGTAGGAGAAAATGGACAACTCAGCCCTAAGAATGAAAAAGAGATGAGTTTTTTAGACCATTTAGAAGAGTTGCGTTGGCATATTATTCGGTCATTGGTAGTTGTGATTTTATTGACACTTGTTGTCTTTATCGCAAAAGATTTCGTTTTTGGTAAAATTATTTTAGGACCAGCAAGACCTGACTTTCCGAGTTATGTAGTTATTAATCAGTTTTTAGATATGGTCGGCTTAGCAAATCCTGACGATCCATTTGGCCCGAATAGTAATCCTATTTTGACAAATAAAACCGGAGTAGAAAACACGGAAGGAGGCTATATTATCACTGTTATTCAGTTAGGAGAAGCGTTTTTGACACATATCAAAGTATCTATGGTTTTAGGTGTATTCATTGCTTTTCCATACCTTTTTTGGGAGTTTTGGCGATTTATTAAGCCAGGTTTGTATCCAAATGAACAAAAAGCAATACGAGGAATTGTCCTCATTTGTTCTTTCCTATTCTTTTTAGGCATCACATTCGGATTTTTTATCATTGCTCCTTTTGCCGTTACTTTTTTAGCTAATTATGAAATTATGGGCGTTACGGCTCAGATTCAGTTAGTTTCTTTAGTTAATTATATGGTCATGTTCACTGCTCCTGCAGGAATGATTTTCGAGCTGCCCGTAGTTGTTTATTTTCTTTCCAAAATAGGCTTATTAACACCAGAGTTTATGAGAAAATATCGCCGACATGCGGTTATTGTTATCTTAGGATTATCGGCATTAATCACCCCTCCGGATGTTGTTACTCAATTTTTGATAGGAATTCCACTTTACATTCTCTACGAAATCAGTATTGGAATATCTTCAAGAATAGCGAAAAAGTACGAAGAAGAGGCATAATTAGATTCTGAGTACGAATAAAATAAAGAAGGTTGTAGTAAAACAGAGCATAAATTTATTGAAAACCAATTACTATTTTCTGGTATTTACTACAACCTTCTCAACATTCTTAGGTATTTCAACACCTTTGCAATCCGCCAAAATATTTTCAAAATTTGTAACCAATACCAATACCAAAAGTCTGCGCAAAACGTACACCTCTTTTAAACTCTCCCGTGTCAATTGTTCCGTCGCCGTCATCATCAAAAGGAATCTGAGTATCATAGTCATACCTCAAATCGGTAGAAACCGTCACCGTAAAATATTTCAAAAAGTTTGTAGCAATAAGATTTGTCCACTTCACATCGACATATTGAGGATTTTCCAAATAATTAGAAAATAACTCAAGGTTCGTTTGCCATGTTATCTTAACATCCTCTTTTTCCACTACATTTAGCCGATAATTACCGATTAAAGATGCACCAACCTCCGAACGAAGCATCGCACCGTCAGCCAATTTATTTCCCAAAGTATCATAAATCGCCGGCTTGCCAGTAAACGTACCCGAGTCCGCCAAGCCTTGATTACCAACAATCGTCAACTTTGCTGTCGCTGGTGACAAATTAACTAATAAATTATCCTTTGTTTTTTTATTACCTTTCATAAACTTAATACCAGGTGCAATCAAAATCTCAGCCGGTGCAAAAAAACTTGATTGTAACTTATCATCAACAATAGTACTCGTCAACTGCGTTTTCATAGACGCTAAAAGTGAATAGTTCCAGTTAGTATTATCTTCAACTATTTGATAAGCAGCAACAGATAAAAACTCCAAACGATCAATAGATTTTAGGAAATCAGCATCTTTTCCGACACGTTGAAGTTGGTACTGCAACAAACCAATATTTTCCCAGCTTATGCGATCTTCGCCATATTTTGCATATAAATTACCCAACATTCCAATAGTCGTCATTGGGTCGCCACCGCCGTCTGTCCAGTTTACAAATGATGATTGAAAGAATGTTAATCCGGCATCACCGCCAATTTTCCAGTTACTCGTATCTTTATTTTCTTGTGCCAAAAGTGTAACACTGGCGAGTAATAAAGCCAGTGCAATAAAACTTAATCTCATTGTAAGAGTTCTTTTATGAATTTATAAATTGAATGATAACTTTTACGTCACTTAGACGATTTAAGTAATATATAATCATTTTTTTAGGTTAAACCCAATGTTTAAATACAATAAATAAACTTGATTTCGAGCGTTGCAGAATGAGTTAGAGTATATGGTTTAGAAGTCATAAATAATAAACTGGAAATCTAAAATCCATCTTTTTAGAATCTTTTTAGAATAGAAGGAGTCATATTTTATGTAATTAGATAGATTATTAAAATAAAATTTTTTTTCATAGTTTTTTTAAAATAAAATTTCTATTTTTATATATAAGTTGATACGATTTTTAGAAGCCTTTCTGTAAATAAATTACTTTCATAATTTTAGTAAAATAATATAGCCTTCTGAACATTCTAACTATTGACTCCCCTTCAATATGAAATCTATACAGCATCACTATCGTGAGTTGATTCAACTCCTGGTAGATATTATTTAATTTGTAAAACAAAGGTTATGTTTAGGCTAATTTCGATGTTACTAATATTTGTGTTTACTTCTCTGATAGTTTCTGCTCAAAAGAGTGTGGAAGGAGAGAAAAAAGTGTATCCCACTGTTTTTCAAATTGGTGATCAACCTGAAGCATTTGAAAAATTAAGTGAGGACTATGAAATAGGACTTTTAGATGTATGTGATAATGATGTAAAAAAAGCACATCAACAGTGGACATTGATGTTAAAAGCAATGGAGAATTATGCCAAAGCAAATGACTTCGATATCAATGGCTTGAAAATGTGGATGAAAGTATTTTGGGAAGAAGATGGAACAATCAAGCATATTGCTTTTCACTTAAAACCGACCTCTAAAAACTTAGATAGAAAGACCTTGGAGAATTTTTTGAAAAATTTCTCAAAATCATATAGCATTGATGTTAAAGCGGCTGAAAATTATTCTCAGTACAGCAGTGCCGCCTTTCCGACCTTGCCACAATTAGTTTTTGATAAAAAATAATATTCGTATTTTTTATAATAAAGCCCTTCTTGACATACAAGAAGGGCTTTGTTATTTTACCCTATAAAACAACAAACAATAATCTTTTCATATCATACCTTTTTTATTTTGACATTAATAAGCAGTTTTCGATGCCAATAAATATTATTTTCTATAAAAAAAATAAATTTGAATTGCTACAATACAAAAGATTTGTCAAGAGTCGATAAATTCACACTTTAGAAACAAACTTACTCAATCAATAAAAAAATTATGAAAATAGTTAATCTCTTTGCTATTGTAGCACTATTTTTATTCGTAACATGTAGAACTACAACCTCAACATCAAGAAACAGTAGAGTTTCGGGAGCCAATATGTTATACGGTGAGAGTAGCCCTTACCTGCAACAATATGCCTTCAATCCTGTCAATTGGCACCCATGGAATGAAGCCACTTTAGAAAAAGCACAACGAGAAGATAAAATGATTTTGCTTAGCGTCGGCTATACGGCTTGTCACTGGTGTCATGTGATGGAAAAAGAATCATACATGGATTCTACGATTGCTAAAATCATCAATGAGAACTTTATTGCTATCAAAGTTGATAAAGAAGAACGCCCCGATGTTGATGACGTTTATTTGAGTGCGTGCCGAGTTTCTGCCGGCAAAAACTGTGGTTGGCCACTCAATGCTTTTGCCTTACCAACTGGCGAACCATTTTGGGCAGGTACTTATTTTAAGAAAGAACAATGGGAACGCATCTTAACCTATATGGTTAACGAACGCCAAAAAAATCCTGCAAAAGTAGAAGCCTGGGCTTTCGATATTGTGAAAGGAATTGAGGAAATTGACACCCAACTTTCTATCGTGGGAGAGCAGTCTGATTTTACTAAAAAACAGATGAATAAAATTACCAGTTCTTTTATTAATAGCATTGATTTGCAAAAAGGTGGACGCAATGTCGATATAAAATTCCCATTACCGAATAACTATCAATATCTATTGAAAGTATATGGTTTGACTAAAAATCCAAAAACGCTGGAAGCTGTTGAAGTCACTTTAAATAATATGGCTTATGGTGGAATTTATGATCATGTCGGAGGTGGTTTTTCCCGTTATTCGACTGATGCAAACTGGAAAGTGCCTCGTTTTGAGAAAATGTTGTACGACAATGGTCAGTTGATTAGCCTATACTCAGAAGCCTATCGGCTGACTAAAAATCCCCTGTACAAAGAGGTTGTTTATGAAACTTTATCTTTTATTGAAAAAGAAATGACTGCATTTAATGGTGGATTTTACTCTTCGTATGATGCTGACTCTGATGGAGAAGTTGGGGAATATTATACCTGGACAGAACAAGAAATCAATGCTGCAATTGATGACGCAGAGATCGCTAACTTATTCAAGGACTTTTATAACATTAAACCTGAAGGAAACTGGAAAAATGGTAAAAATATCTTGTACGTAGAGCCTACGTCCGAGTTTACAGCAAATCAATACGGATTGTCGTTAGACGATTTTAAATCAAAAATGCGGTTAGCAAAAGGTAATTTATTAAAAGCAAGAAAAGAAAAGACAAAACCTAAATTAGATGATAAGATTTTGACCGCCTGGAATGCTTTAATGCTCAAAGGTTATGTTGACGCCTATCGTACTTTTGGAGAAGAAAAATTTTTGAAAGCTGCTATTGCTAACGCAGAATTTTTGAAGAGACAGGCCATTCATAAAGATAATCGTATGACTCGTAATTATAAAAATGAAAAATCTGTTATCAATGCTTTTTTAGATGATTATGCCTTAACAGCGGAAGCTTTTATCGCTTTATATCAAGTGACTTTCGATGAGCAATGGCTCTTTAAAGCAAGAGATTTGACCGAATATGCCATCGAACATTTCTACGATTTTGAAACAAAAACCTTCTTTTATACATCGGATATTGATCCGCCTTTGGTGACTCGTAAACGCAAAATGGTTGATAATGTCATTCCAAGTTCTAACTCTACCATGGCAAAAGTAATGCACTATTTAAGCATCTACTTATTCAATGACGAATACGAAATGATGGCTAAGGAAATGGTTAATAATATGCTACCAGTTATGACTTCTACCAAAGATCCAAGTTTCTATTCTAATTGGTCAACCGTATTGATCGACTTCGTTTATGAACCGTTTGAGGTCGCTATCGTTGGAAATGATTTTGAGCTTATTCGTCGTGATTTGGACAAGAATTATATTCCAAATATGTTACTGTTGGGAGGTTCAAATGAAGGCTCTTTAGACTTATTGGAAGGGAAATTAGTAAGGAAAGAAACGACTATTTACGTTTGTAAAAATAAAGTTTGTAAGTTTCCGGTCAATACTGTTGCTGATGCTTTGGATTTAATGAGCGAGGAAATGTAACAGTTTTCAGTTCACAGTTTTCAGTCAGCAGTATGCAAAAGGTCGAATGTTTATTAAAAACATTCGACCTTTTTACAAATAAGAAACTGCCAACTGCATACTGAAAGCTGCTATTATGGTACAGGATCATGACCATGTCCGCCCCACGGATGACATCTCGTAATGCGTTTTAATCCCAGCCAACCTCCTTTGAAAGGACCATATTTTTTGATGGCTTCTACGGTATATTGTGAGCAAGTCGGTGTGTAACGACACGAAGGCGGCAGCAATGGCGAAATGGCCAATTGATAAAACTTGATAATCGCCAAAAATATTGAACTAAAAATAAACTTGATTCCTCTCCAAATGATCATTTGATTTATTGTTTGACTGTTTGATTGTTATCGCTTTGCTCATTGTTATAATAATAAAAACAGTAAAAGGGATAACAGTGAAACAATATAACAGTTATAACTTCTTTTTCGGTTTGGTAATATTCGGTGATTTTAAATAAAATGGAGAAGAATAAGCCAAGTCGGCAAATATGCCTTTCGCATATTTGGCTTCCGCCAATGCTAGCATTCCGACAGCGGAGTTTTCTTGTTCTACAAATTTGGCATTTGGATTTGTAATCATAGATTGACATTTTGTTGACCCATCACCGGAGAAAATTACCGTTTGATTATTCTTAAAATAAGATTCAAAAAAATCCTCATTTTCGACAATCAACGGTTGAGTTTCCACCAATTCGTTTCCATCATTATCATAAATCGCCGTATAAACTTCCATTCGCCTCGCATCAATCATCGGACAATAAACAGCATTTTCAGTAGGAAAATTTATCTTCGTCACGTTGGCTAAAGCCGCCAGCGTTTTGATGGTAATCAATGGTTTATCCAGCGTATAACACAAGCCTTTCGCTGTCGATAAACCAATTCGTAAACCGGTGTAAGAACCCGGGCCATGACTGACTGCAACGGCATCTAAATCTTGTAATTTTATGCCAACTTCCGTCAAACATTCTTGTATCAACAACGTCAATTTTGCAGCGTGTGTTTGTCGCCCTTTTAGCATACGTTCTGCCAAAACCTGCCCATTTTCTCCAATCGCTACCGAACAAACTGGCGTTGCAGTTTCTATATTTAAAATCATCTTTTTAGGTATGAAGTGTGTCTTCTAAAGTGTGAAGTATTCTACCTCACCTCCCACACGTAAAAATCATTTTTCCATCAATTTCTTAAATCGCATTAAGTTTGCTTCTTGTTGTCGCTTCATTCCGCCTTTCATAAAGACCGAAAAGATAGCGATAAAAGCTGGAATCAACCGAGTCTGTGTAACTAAAATCACTCTTGTCATCGACTTGCCTTGATTAACAAATTCATAGCTTTGTTTCGTATCCATATTTTTGTGAGACAATCGAATTTCAAATTTTTTATTGCGTTCAAAAAGTAGGATTTCTTCTCGTAGTTCCATTTGACCTTTGGAGTCCTTGTGTATTTGTGTCGAAATACTACCTCGGCGAGGTCGTCGCCCTTTGACTTTCTCCAATCTAACGAAACCATCAATCCATTTTGGCATATTATCAGGATTGACCAATTCTTTGAAAACCTCCGCAACTGGTTGTCGTATGTCGATTACTGTTTTTATTGTCATTTTATATGCTGTTTCTTTTTGGATCCTAATTCTGCCCCTTTCCCTCAAAAATGGAAAGATGATCGAACTCGAAAATTGAGGATTTCGAGGTCTGTCGTTAGGCTTCCTTCCTTTTTTTAATTGAAGAATTGAGGATAGATTT